>JBIQMQ010000102.1:2880-6024 GCA_044463185.1 Nakamurella lactea
AGGATCACCAGGATCACCAGGATCCGCCGGACGCGGACGATCCACCCACTGCGCGTACAGGGTCAGTTCCCCGCCTGCGCCAAGATTCGGCACCCAGCCCCATTGGGTCGCGTCTTTCAGCGAACTCCAACCCGCGAAGAGGTACTCGGAGTCTTCCAGCTCCGGCCACTGCCCGATGACGTGATCGTCATCGATCACGTACACGGAAGGAGGCGCATCGGTTGGGCCGTGACCGTTCAGGTCGAAGGAGACATGAATCAGGTCGTCTTTGAGCTCGGGTCTGCCCTCCTGACCGTCGAACGTGGCCCAGGCCCCAACATCGAAGCCGGTGGCACCTTCGCGATAGTGGATGGTGTTCACCGGGGAATTCAGTATCATCGGCACCGAAGATCCGGACTGCAGCGTAGGGGCATTTCCCGCAAACGCCATGGACTCCAGCGTGGGGATATCAGCAAAGGCGCTGGCTTTGACGTCGGTCACGCTCTCGGGGACCACTACACCTGGGATTCTACTGTATCGAAACGCTTCGCGGCCAATGGTTCTGAGTCTCGACGGCTCAGCGAATTCGACTCTTGTCAGTTCCGAGGCAGACCAGAAGACTTGTACCCCAATCGTCTCAACATTTGCCGGAATGATAATCTCTGTGAGCCCTGCGTGACTAAAGGCAGCGTCTTCGATCGACGTCAATTGCGAACCGGACTCAAACACCACCGATGCCAACGGCGAGGACCCATTGTTCAGCCCGTTGCTGAACGCATTCTTGCCGATGGTACGCACACTTGCCGGAATGGTGATACCCGCCAACCCGGATTGCTGGAACGCCGCTTCGCCAATGACTACGACATTCGACCCGATGGCGAATTCGACCGACGTGAGCGTTCCCTGTTCGAAGAATGCGCCCGCCCCGACACCCGTGACTGCGTATTCGGTTCCTGCATGGGCCACGCTAGCGGGGATCGTCACGCTCGGCGGGCACGGGTTGGCGAGGCACCCCGTCACGGCTACGGCCGCGGGGCTGTCGGACAGCACTTCGTAGGTGAGCACACCGTCGTCCACCGTCGTGGCATCAGCGTGGGCTATCGGAGCGAGGGCGACCGTGACTACTCCCGTCACCGCCGTGGCGAGACAACGGGAGAGCCAATTCCGGACTGAACCTCGCGGACAGTAGCGAATGTTCCTGGTTCCTGAATGCGCGTCGGCCCGCTGCGGCGTCATTCCTGGATACTGACATCCTCGAATGTCGGCCGTCAATAACCGAAGTGATCACATGGCTGCCGTGCCTCAGCGGTTCATCACGCGGGATTACGACAGGCTGTACGGAAACCTCCGGAACCTCTGGAGGGTGTTTCATTCTTGGCAAGGCTGAATAAAGGTCGCGAATGCGATTCGGCAGATGGAACCGGTGCTGGACTCAACCGGTTCGCGCGTCAGTGACGTATGTGGCGATGTCGCGCCCCAAGACGCGTGCCGGAGATCACGACCGCTCGTTCCATGCACCTGACAATTCGTCACAATTGGCCGCTACGGCATGAATCGAAATGACGACTTGTTGATTCGTTGTATCGAATAAGGCGCGAGACTGAGCCGGGCGCGCGGTCAGAGTTCGGCGAGGGTTTTGGCGGTCGCCAGCACGTCGTCCAGCATCGCCGGCGTGAGCCGGCCGGTGAACGTGTTCTGCTGGCTCACGTGGAAGCAGCCGAGAAGCGAGAGCTGTTGCGCCCCACGGGACACCGTGGCCAGACCGCCGTGCGAGAACTTCGGGCGGGGCCGGCCCACGGTCCAACCGCAGCGTTCCAGCGAGGCCAGCAGCGCCTGCCAGCCGAACCCGCCCAGCACCACCGCGACACGCAGCGTCGGCGCCAGCAACTCCAGCTCCCGCTGCAGGAACGGCGCGCACATGTCCCGCTCCCCCGTGGTCGGCTTGTTGGCCGGCGGCGCGCAATGCACCGGCGAGGTGATGCGCACCCCGGTGAGCGTCAGCCCGTCGTCGGCCGAGACGGCATGCGGTGACGACGCCAATCCGGCGCGGTGCAGCGCGGCGAACAGGAAGTCCCCCGAGCGGTCCCCGGTGAACATCCGGCCCGTTCGATTGGCGCCGTGCGCCGCCGGGGCGAGGCCGACGATCACGACGCGCGCGTCGGCAGGCCCGAACCCGGGGACCGCCCGGCCCCAATAGGTCTGGCCGGCGAACGAGGCGCGCGGGTGGGCGGCAACCTCCTCGCGCCAGGCCACCAGTCGCGGGCACGCCCGGCAGGTCGTGATCAGCGTGTCCAGCTCGGCGATGGTCCGAGCCCGGTGTGCACGGGCGGGGGCGGTGACGGGATTCGGGGTGCGCGCAGCAGTCACCGCATCACACTATGTGCCGCCCGCCGGGGCAGGCCGCGCGGCCCGCGACGAGGCACGGAGGGCACGCGTATTGCGAGGCCGCCACCGGCACGCGCATCACGACGCAGCGACGGGCGCAGCATCACGACGCGGCGACGGGCACGATCACCGGCAGCGCCGCCGCCTCCACCCAGACGCAGATCGGCAGCGGCCCGACCGGCTCCCCGTCCGCGTAGGCGGCCGTGCCGGGCCGGTCCGGCGCCTCGAGCCGGACCCGGGCGGCGTCGTGCAGGTGCACGGCGGGGTGGCCGACATGCCCGGCCCGGGGCAGTGTCGGCGCCAGCCGCGCCAGGGTGCGGCGGGACACCGGGCCGATCACGGTCACCCCGAGAATTGCGTCATCCCAGCGGGCATGCGGCGCGATGCGTTTACCGCCGCCGTACTGCGCGCCGTTGCCGACCGCGATCAGGGTGGCAGGCAGGTCGTGGATGACGCCGTCCAGGTCGAGGCGCATCCGGCGCGTGCCGAGGCGCAGCGTCTCGATCGCCAGCGCGACGTTGTACCGCGTGCGGGCCGGAACGAGCCGAAGCGCGTTGGCCCGCTCGTTGACGGCCGAGTCGAATCCGGCGTAGACCAGGCCCACGAACGCGCGCACCGTTCCGGGCAGCAGGTTCGGCCCGTCGCAGCGACCCACATCGATCCGCATGACGGAATCCGCCGCTACGCCGGCACCGATCTGGTGTGCCGCGCGCACCGGGTCCGGGGCGATGCCCAGCAGGTCGGCGATGTCGTTGCCGGACCCTGCCGGGATCACGCCCA
>JBIQMQ010000102.1:6124-9150 GCA_044463185.1 Nakamurella lactea
CGCCGGCCGGGCGCGGCGGGGCCTGGAGTCACCGACTCATCCTTTCAGACCGCGCCCGTGGCTCCGATTCCGTCCCGGGCCGACAGACGCAGTCCCGGGCCGACAGACGCAGTCCCGGGCCGACAGACGCAGTCCCGAGCCGACAGACGCGTACAAGTTTCGAGTTTGCGTACCAGATCCGGTTCGCAAATTCGAAAGTCGTACGCAAACTCGAAGGGTGTACGCAAACGCGGGCGGGGTGGTGGCGGGGTCGGGCGGGGTCGGGCGGGCGGCTCGGGCCGGCGGGGCGAGCCGGCGGTGCGAGCCCGGGAGGTGGGGACTCCCAACCCGGGCCCGCCCGGTCGGGAACGACTACGCCAGCGAGAGAGCGATGCCGTCCAGGATGTCGTGTTCGGAGATCACCAGCTCGCGCGTGCCGATACGCGAGGCGAGCTGTTCTGCCACGGTCGCCAGGACCAGCGAGCCCCCGCCGATCACGTCGGCGCGCCCGGGATGCATGTAGCCCAGCGCCGCCCGCTCGGCGACCGTCATCGCCAGCAGCCTGTCGGACTGGGCGCGGACCGCCGCGACCGGCAGCCGGCTGAGGTGGATGCGCGGCGGGTCGTACACCGGCAGGTCCAACACCCCGGCGGCGACGGTGGTGGCGGTTCCCGCCACGGCCACCACGGTGCGCACGCCGGCCAGCGCATCGGCGGGAAGCCCGTCCAGGCCGGCGGAGACCGTGTCGCGCGCCCAGGCGCGCGCCGCCTGCACCGAGGCGAAATCCGGCGGGTCGCCGCGCAGCAGCCGCTCGGTGATGCGCACGCTGCCAATGTTCTGGCTCACCGCGGCGGCGATCTCGGCGCGGCCGCCGGCTGACGTGCCGATCACGAATTCGGTGGAGCCGCCCCCGATGTCGAACACGAGGAACGGCCCGTCCTCCGCGGGCAGATCTCCGACCGCGCCACGGAACGAGAGCGCCGCCTCCTCGGTGCCGGCGATCACCTCGGGGTCCTGCCCGAGCGTGGAGTGCACCATGGCGGTGAATTCCGCGGCGTTGGCGGCATCCCGGGTCGCCGACGTCGCCGTCATGCGCACGGATACGGCGCCCGAGGCCCGGATGATGGCGGCGTAGTCGGCCAGGGCCTGCCAGGTGCGATCCAGCGCCTCCGGTGCGAGCCGCCCGGTCGCGTCCACGCCCTGGCCGAGCCGCACGATGCGCATCTCGCGGTGCACGTCGGTGAGGTGGACGCCGGAGGCGGTCGGCGACAGGTCGGCGACCAGCAGCCGGATGGAATTGGTGCCGCAGTCGATGGCCGCGACCCGGCGGTGCGTTCCGTTCACGATCGCGGCGCCCCGTCAACCCAGGTCGACCGGGACGATGCCGTACCCGGCGAGCCCCGCCGCGCCGCCGTCCGGCGCGGTCAGCACGCAAATGCCGGCGTCGGTGATCGCGATGGAGTGCTCGGTGTGCGCGGCCCGCGAACCGTCGCGGGTCACCACGGTCCAGCCGTCGGAGGCTTCGTCGACCTGGGGGCGGCCGAGGGTGAGCATCGGCTCGATCGCCAGGCACACCCCGCCAGCCAGCCGCGGACCCTTGCCGCGCCGCCCCGCGTTCGGCACGAACGGCGCCATGTGCATGGCCGACCCGATGCCGTGCCCGCCGTACCCGGACACCAGCCCGTATCGGCGGCCGTCGGCGCGCTCCGACGCCTTCACCGAGGTCTCCACCGCCCAGGAGATGTCGCCGACGCGCTTCGCAGACGCGGCCGCGGCGATGCCCGCCCACATGGCTTCCGACGTGGCGGTCACCAGGTCGACCTCGTCCATCGACGGCGGCTCGCCGACGTGCACCGTCACGGCCGAGTCGGCGTGCCAGCCGTCCAGGATGCAGCCGGCGTCGATGGACAGTAGGTCGCCCTCGCGCAGCACCGCCTGGCGTGACGGAATCCCGTGCACCACCTGGTCGTTGACGGAGGCGCAGATGTGCGCCGGGAACGCCCCGGTGCCGTCGGGGTCGCCGCCGTAGTTCAAGAAGTTGGATTGGGCCCCGGCCTCGGCGATCGCCGCGGCGAACACGTCGTCCAAGTGTCCGGTGCTGACCCCGGGGGCGACCTCGGCGCGGACCGCGTCGATCGCCGCGGCCAGCACCTTGCCCGCGGCGCGCATTGCCTGCAACTCGCCGCGGGAGTGGATCTCGATCCCGCCCTGTCCCAGCATCACTTGCCGCCTCTCCCAGCGCCCGTCGAACTCCCGATCAGGCGGGGTTCACGGCCACGCCCGAAAGCGCCTCCATGATGCGCGCGTGGATCGCGTCGATCTCACCCACACCGTCGATGCGGCGGACCTTGTCGGCGTAGTAGTCCACCAGCGGCTGGGTCTCCGAGTAGTAGATCGCCAGTCGCTGCCGGATCGCCTCCGACGTGTCGTCGGCCCGGCCGCGCGCCATCATGCGCTCGGTGAGCACCTCGTCGGGCGCGGTCAGCACAATGACGGCGTCGATCGGTGTGCCACGCTGCGCCAGTAGTTCGGTGAGCCAGTCGGCCTGCGCGAGGTTGCGGGGGAACCCGTCCAGCAGGAAGCCGGCCGCCGCGTCGGGCTGGGCCAACCGGTCGGCGACCATGTCCTGGGTCACCGCGTCGGGCACCAGCTCCCCGGCGTTCATGTACTCCTGAGCGCGCCGGCCCAGCTCGGTGCCGGCGCCGATGTTGGCGCGGAACAGGTCTCCGGTCGACACGTGCGGGATGCCCAGCTTCTGGCAGAGGAGGGCTGCCTGTGTGCCCTTGCCGGCGCCCTGCGGGCCGATGATCAGTAAGCGCATATCCGTTCCGTCACCCTTCTTGCCTGCTGCGGCGTCATACCCGCGGCACGCCGGCCGCAGGCCGCGATCCCACCCCCGCGCGAGGCCGCTACCGCAGGAATCCCTCGTAGTTGCGCTGCATCAGCTGCGACTCGATCTGCTTCATCGTGTCCAGGCCGACCGCCACGAGGATCAGCACGGACACGCCACCGAACGGGAAGTTCTGGTTGTTGCCCTGGCCGGTGTA
>JBIQMQ010000103.1:0-1498 GCA_044463185.1 Nakamurella lactea
TCGCCCTCGGCGCCATCGTCATCTCCCTCATCCTGGAGGGCGGCTCGATCGGCGATATGTTCCTGCTGCCGCCGATGATCCTGGTGATCTTCGGGACGATCGGCGCGGGCGTCGCCGGCTCGATCTTCAAGGACGTCATGCGTCTGCCCAAGGCGCTGGTCCGGGCGCTGACCGCGCGCCTGGGCGAGCCGGGCCAGAACATCCAGACCATCGTCTCCCTGGCCGAGCGGGCCCGACGTGAAGGCCTGCTGGCGCTGGACAGCGAGATCGACAAGATCGACGACCCGTTCTTGAAGCGCGCGCTCGAGATGGCCGTCGACGGAACGGATTCCGACGAGATCGTCGACATCCTGTCCGCCGAGATCGACGCGAAACGCGCCGGCGACCACGTCGCGGCGAAGCTGTTCCTTGACATGGGCGGCTACTCGCCGACCATCGGCATCATCGGCACCGTGCTCGGCCTGGTGCACGTGCTGGGCAGCCTGTCGGACACCGACAGCCTCGGCGGCAAGATCGCCGGCGCCTTCATCGCCACCCTGTGGGGCGTGATGATGGCCAACGTCTTCTGGATCCCGATCGGATCCCGGCTGAAGCGGATCAGCGAACTCGAATGCGAGCAGATGGAACTGACCATCGAAGGTGTGCTCGCCATCCAAGCCGGCGCGAGCCCGCGCATGATCGCGCGCAAGCTCAACAGCATGATGCCGGACGCAGCGGGGCCGAAGAAGGAGGTGGCGTAGATGCCACCGGCGCCCCGCGGCGCGACGAAGACCTCGGCCGCACGAGGGGGCGGCCGAGGTCGACGTCGTCGGTCCGGCGGGGACGGCGAACACGACACCACCGAGCGGTGGCTGGTGACCTACGCCGACCTGCTCACGGTGCTGCTCGCGCTGTTCATCGTGCTGTTCGCGATCTCGGCCCTCAACGAGTCGAAGTTCGAGCAGCTCAAGTACTCGCTGGCAGCGGTGTTCGGCGACGGCTCGATCGGCGTCCTGGACGGATCGCCGGCACTCAACGACGCCACCGACGACCGGGTCGCGCAGCCGCCGACCGTGCCGCAGATGCCGGACGTCGACAAGCCGACGGTGCAGGCCGTGCCCAACCTGGGCGGCTGGCTGTCCAACGAGGAGGGCATCGATTCCGGCAGCATGGGCGCCGACACGCCCGTCTCCGCGGACATCAACACCGGCGACAAGGAGCTGGACCGGCGCATCCAGCAGGAGCTGGACAACTTCGAGCAGGTGCGCATCGAGATCGACAAGCGGCTGGACGCAGCCGGTCTCGGCGGCGCCGCCCAGTACGCCATCGACAAGCGCGGCCTGATCGTCACCGTCGTCACCGACGCGCTCGTCTTCCCGGGCAACAGCGCCACCCTGCTGCCGCGCGGCGAGCAGCTGCTGGCGGCGATCGCCCCGGCCATCGTCAAGGTCCCGAACAACGTCGAGGTCGACGGCTTCACCAACCAGGTCGACGTGTCCACCTACCCGTACCCGAGCGG
>JBIQMQ010000103.1:1598-3368 GCA_044463185.1 Nakamurella lactea
CCCGGCGCCGCGGGCGCCCGCACCGAGGGCGAACCGGACGAGGCGAAGAAGGGCATGAACAAGCTGGTGCTCATCGCGATCGTCGCGGTCGTGATGCTGGCACTGGGCGCCGGCGGCTACTTCCTGTTCCTCAAGGGACCGTCCACACCCCCGGCGCCGAAACCGGGCGCCATGGTGCAGATGGACGCGCAGACCCTCACCTTGACCGAGGGCCACTTCCTCAAGGTGCAGATCGCCATCCAGCTCGTCGACGGCGTGGCCGCGCCGGAGACGTTCGTCACGGTCCAGGCGGCCCAGCTCATCATCGACACGTTCTCCAACCTGTCCGTCGACGAGCTGACCACCAACGCGGCCCGCAAGGACCTCACCGCCACCCTGCTCAAGGGATTGCAGCAGGCCTACCCGGGGGAGGTGTACGACGTCTATCTCACGCAGTTCGTCATCCAGTGACACCCGCCTGATCGGCTGCGGCGTCATCCAGTGATGCCCGCCTGATCGGCTGCGGCGTCATCCAGTGATGCCCGCCTGATCGGCTGCGGCGTCATCCCTGACGACGGCGTGAGGCACGATCCCAACCACACGTGCGGCCGATAGGCACGCACCCAAGGCACCTCGCGGCACCCGGCCGCGGGAGGGCGAACCCCACGGACGGGGCTTCGCGTACGAGTCGCCACGGATGGCGACCCGGGGGCCGGCCACGGCGTCGGCACCGGATATGACGCCGCAGCGGGCGCGTCGCGCCCCAGGGCGCGCGCTTGCCTAAAGTGCCGCCCCGCCGTGCCGATAGTCCCGGTATGCCGCTGGACGAAGTCACCGAAGCGCCTGGTGGTGCGCGCACGCTGACCGCGGGCCGCACCGGCGTGGTGATGTACGACTTCCGCCGCCCCACCAAGCTGTCTCGCGAGGGCGTGCGGCTGCTGCAGGTGACGTTCGAGACGTTCGCGCGCCGCCTGACCACCCTGCTCACCAGCGGCCTGCGCCAGGTGTGCCGAGTCACGCCGAAGGACATCAGCCAGCAGTCCTACGACGAGTTCGTCAACTCCCGCCGGCTGCCCACGCTCATCGCCCCGATCTCGCTGCCGCAACTGCAGACCACGGCCGTGATGGAGTTCTCGCTGCCGCTGGCGCTGACCGCCATCGACCACATGCTCGGCGGGCCCGGCGGCGACCAGCCGGAGCGCACCCTCACCGACATCGAAACCACTTTGCTCAAGGGCCTTTTGGAGCAGATCCTGGGTGTGCTGGCCTACGCCATGGAACCGGTGGTGCCGCTGGAGCCATCGGTCGGCATGCTGGAATACAACGCACAGTTCGTGCAGGCCGTCGCCGGCAACGACGCCTGCCTGGTAGGGCTGTTCGACCTGGCGATCGGGGCGCAGGAGAGCGAACTGGCGCTGTGCATCCCGCTGGCGCCGATCCTGCCCAAGCTCAACGCGCAGCGTGCCAGCGTCGACCGGGCCGCCGCCCGGAGCGGCGCGGCCGCGGCCGAGGGCCAGATCGTCGCGAACAGGCTCGCCGGCACCACCGTCGACGTGACCGTCGAATTCGCGCCCGTCCGCATCACCCCGACCCAGGCCCTGGAGCTGGCCGTCGGCGACGTGATCCCGCTGACCCACCGGGTCGGCGCCCCGCTGGCCGTGAAGGTCGGCTCCATGACCTACGCGCACGCCATCGGCGGACGCGTGGGCAGTCAACTGGCCGCCCTGATCACCGAGACCGTCTGACCCCCACCACTTTTCGACCAACCACTACTTTTCTGACCACTGCTTT
>JBIQMQ010000103.1:3468-9052 GCA_044463185.1 Nakamurella lactea
ACCGTCTGACCCCCACCACTTTTCGACCAACCACTACTTTTCTGACCACTGCTTTCCTGACCTACGAGAACCCACCCGACCACCACCTGATACCCGGCAGCGCCGTATCGCAGACCGTGCATCATCGCCCGCAAGGAGTACGCCGTGACCACTGCGCACACCATCTCCCCCACCGGCCAGCTCCCGGCTGCCGCCGCCGCCATCGCGCAGTCCTGGGGCCTGGGCGACGCCCTCCTGGTCGGTGAGCCCACCGCCGTCGCACCGGATCTCACGTTCGCCGCGCAGGCCGTGCTCGTCTCGTTCACCGGCAGCGTGTCCGGCGAACTGGTGCTCGCCGTCGACGGCGAGATCGCCCAGCAGCTCATGGAATCCCCGGCCGCACCGGCCGACCTGATCGCCGCGCTGGCCCCGGCCACCACCGCCGCCCTGCTGGCGGTCGGCGAGGTGACACCGTCCGGCAGCCGGGTCCTCGACCCCGCCGCCGCGGCGCAGCGCATCCAGTCGCTCGGCGAGGCCGCCTTCGTCGGGCTGCTCGACGACGGCGACCCACGCGCGCTGGTGATGATCGGCGCCGCCACCGAGTCCGCCGAGCCCCCCGTCGCGCCGGCAGCGTCGATCCCGACGCAGCAGCCGCTCGGCCAGGACGGCGGCTTGAACCCGCAAACCGCCCATCGGCTGGACCTGCTGCGCGGCGTGCAGATGCAGGCCACCGTCGAGCTGGGCCGCACGTCCATGACGATCAACGACCTGCTGGCCCTGCGGTCCGGCGCCGTGGTGGAACTCGACCGCGCCGCCGGGGCGCCCGCCGACCTGTACGTGAACGGCCGGCTGATCGCCCACGGCGAAGTCGTCGTGGTCGACGAGAACTACGGGCTGCGCATCCTCAAGGTCGTCGCCGACGACATCGCGACAGCCAGGTGACCTGCCGTGGACACCGTTGAACTGGTCGGCCGGCTGCTGATCGCGCTGGCCGTGGTGCTCGGCGCGATCTGGCTCATCGCCAAGAAGGCCCGCGGCGCCGCCCGGCAGAAACTGCGCTCGGACAAGCTGATCGACGTGCTCGGCCGCCAGTCGCTGACCCGCGGCAGCTCGGTCGCCGTGGTGCGCGTCGCCGACCAAGCGCTCATCGTCGGCGTCACCGACACCAACGTCCGGGTCCTGGGCGAGATCGACCTCGACGCGGCGGCCGCTCACCTGGCCGCCGCCGACCCGACCACCCGTCTCAAGGTGGCGGACGCGGGTACCAGCGAGATAGCTGAGTATGACGCCGTTCTCGCCAAGCGGCGACTGGCCCCGGACCCGAGCGGCGCGGTCCGGCCGGCCCCGGCCGCGGCGGCCGCCATGGCGGCCGCTCCCGCCATGGCGGCGGGAGCGGCTCCAGCCGTGGCCCGAGCCGTCGGAGCACCGGCCGGCAAGCTCGCCGGCTCAGCCCTCTCGCCCGCAACCTGGAAACAGACCATTGACGCCCTGCGCGATATGACCACGCGGAAGGGATGACCCCTGCGTCGACCGCTGACGGGCACGGACGCCCCGAGGTTTCGACAGGACATCGTGCGTGGCTGCTGGATGCGGCCGCGAGCTTCATCCCGGGCAGCGTCACGGCCCAGATCGCCAGGACCACCGGCATTGTCGCCGCCGTGGTGGCCGCGCTCATGCTCGGCCCCGGCGCGCTCGCAGCGCTGGCCGCGGACGGCGACCCGACGCCCACGCTGCCGGCGGCGCCCACCGCCCCGATCGCGCCGGCCTCCCCCGCGCCGAGCGACGCGGCCGGCGTCACACTGAACATCGGCACCGAGCCCAGCCAGTCGCTGACGGTGCTGCTGCTGATCACACTGCTGGCCGTCGCCCCGTCGCTGCTGCTGCTGCTCACCAGCTTCACGAAAATCTTTGTGGTGCTGTCGCTCTCGCGCAACGCGTTGGGGCTCTCCACGGTGCCGCCGAACCAGGTGTTGGCCGGGCTGGCGCTGTTCCTGTCCATGTTCGTCATGGCCCCGGTGATCTCCCGGGTCTACGACAGCGGCATCGCGCCCTACCTGGACGGCACCAAAGACAGAGCCGCCGCCTGGCACGACGGGATCGAACCGCTCCGCGAATTCATGCTGGCGCACACCCGGCCGGAGGAGATCGCGCTGATGCTGCGCGCCGGCAACCTGCCCAACCCGGCGAGCCAGTCCGCGCTGGAACTGACCACGATCATCCCGGCGTTCGTCATCTCCGAACTCCGCGCCGCGCTGATCATCGGGTTCGTCATCTTCATCCCGTTCGTCATCATCGATCTGGTCGTCGCGTCGTCGCTGATGAGCCTCGGCATGATGATGCTCCCGCCGATCTCCGTCGCCCTGCCGTTCAAGCTGCTGCTGTTCGTGCTGGTGGACGGCTGGGGATTGATCGTCACCACCCTCGTCCAGAGCTACGCCACCGGATAGGAGGCCGCCATGACCGACACCCAAATCATCGACATCGCCTTCGCGACCATGCAGCTTGCTGCAAAGCTGGCCGCCCCCTCGCTCATCACGGCCCTGGTGGTCGGCTTCGCCGTGTCCACGTTCCAGGCCGCCACCCAGATCCAGGAATTCACCCTGGCCTTCGTGCCGAAGGTGGTGGGCGTCGCGATCGCACTGATCGTGTCCGGCTCCTGGATGCTCAACTCGGTGATCACCTTCACCCAGGAGCTGTTCCAGAAGATCCCGTCCCTGCTCGGCTAGGTGCACGTTCATGGATGACGCAGCCCGCGGCGCAGCCGCCGAACCCGCCCCGGCGAGCCGGGCCCGCGGGGGCGCGGCTCTTCGCGCTGCGGGCGATGCACGAGGGCTGCGTCATACTCGATGTGTCGCGACGGTCGGTGCGGCGCAATGAGTTTCAACTTCGACGTCACGGGGCTGGTGGCGCTGCTGCTGGTGAGCGCACGCGTCCTGGCCTGGGCCCTGGTGGCCCCGCCGATGGCGACGGCAGGCGTGCCGCGCACCGTCAAGGTGGCGCTGGCGGTGGCGATCGGGCTGGCGATGGTGACGGTGACCCGGCCGTCCGTGCCGGAGATCGACACGCTGCCCATCATCGGGTCGCTGCTGTGGCAGATCCTGATCGGCGCCGGGCTGGGGTTCCTCACCCGGCTGCTGTTCACGGCGATCGAGATGGCCGGCGGACTGTTCGACCTGTTCGGCGGGTTCGCCCTGGCGTCCTCCTACGACCCGCTGTCCACCACGATGACCACGGTGCTCGGCAAGTTCTACGCGATCCTGGCCACCGCGCTGATCTTCGCCACCAACGCGCACCTGTCGATCATCAGCGGGTTCCTGCGCACGTTCTCGGCGGTGCCGCTGAACGCCACGATCTCGCTCGACGCGCTCGGTCGCACCCTGACCCACGGCGTGACCGAGATGTTCATCGGCGCGCTGCAGATCGCCGGGCCGCTGATCGTCGTGCTGTTCATCGCCGACATCGGGCTGGGCGTGCTCAACCGCATCGCGCCGCAGCTCAACGCGTTCACCATGAGCTTCCCCATCAAGGTCGGCCTGACGCTGGTCCTGGTCGGCACCGGCCTCATGCTGCTGCCGGGCACCGTCCTGCAGATCACCAGCCGGGTCGGCGACCTGATCGGGGCGGTGATCGGGTGAGCGAGCAGTCGTCGGAGGAAAGGACCGAGAAGGCCACTCCGCGCAAGATCAAGAAGGCGCGGCGGGAGGGCCAGGTCGGTAACTCGCCCGAGGTCGGGCAGTGGTTCGGCATGCTGGCTGCCACCTGGCTGCTGCCCGGCGTGTTCACCGGTCTGCTGGACGCCGCGACCGCCGCCGTGGTGCAGGCCGGCTGGATCATCCGGGACCCGGACATCGGCGAGGCGCTGCAGGTGGGGCAGACCGCGGCGACCGACACACTGAAGGCGTTCATCCCGCTCGCCATCGTGATCGCGATCGTCGGGGTGCTGGGCGTCGGCGTGCAGGGCGGCATCTTCTTCTCGTTCAAACTGCTGATGCCGCAGGCGAAGAAGATCAACCCGCTCACCGGCTTCAAGCGCATGTTCGGGCCGCAGGGCGCCTGGCAAGCCACCAAGATGCTGCTCAAATCCACCGCGCTGGCCATCGTGATCTACCTGTCCATCAAGTCGCTGATCCCCACCGTGTACGGGTCGGGGTCGCTGCCGCTCTCCGAGATCGTGCGGATCGCCGTGGGCACCGCCATGAACGTGCTGCGCTTCGCCGCGCTGGCCGGCCTGGTGCTGTCGATCGCGGACTTCGCCGTGGTCAAGCGGCGCAACAACAAGCAGCTCAAGATGACGAAATACGAGCTGAAGCAGGAGATGAAGCAGTCCGAGGGCGACCCACACATCAAGGGCCAGCGGCGTTCTCGCGCGATGGCGATGAGCCGCAACCGCATGATGCAGGCCGTGCCGACCGCGGACGTGGTGCTGGTGAACCCGACGCACGTGGCCGTGGCGCTCAAGTACGAGCCGGGCCGCGGGGCGCCGCGGGTGGTCGCCAAGGGCGCCGACCACGTCGCCGCGCGCATCCGGGCGCTGGCCGAGGAGAACCGCGTCCCGATGGTGCGCGACATCCCGCTGGCGCGCACCCTGTTCGCGGCCTGCTCGGTCGGCCAGGAGATCCCGGAGGACCTCTACAAGGCGGTGGCCACCGTGCTCGCATTCATCATGACGCTGAAGTCGCGCGGCTCGGCCGCCGGCACGCACCGCCTGTCCACCGGCACGCCCATGCCCGCCGGCCTCGCCCTCTAGCCCGTCCCTCCCCCTTTTCCCGGATCACAACGACTTTCTATGCATCACAACGACTCCAAGCGTTGTTTTGCCTGCAAGGCCGTTGTGATCCGGAGGGGGAGCGAGACTCGATGCCGTACCGCCGCTCAAGTCGGCCGGTGCGTTGCCGATGGGGACGATGCCAGGACGGCACCACGCGGCTCGGATGCTGCACCTTCGTTTCAGCGCACGCTGAAACACCTGCACGCATCCGGAAGGCGCCGTGAAGAAAACCAGCAGGCTGGGCCAGCTCGCGATCCCGATCGGGGTCGTGGCCATCGTGATCATGCTGGTGGTGCCGATGCCGGCGCAGCTCCTGGACATCCTGATCGCCCTCAACATCGCGTTCGCGGTGCTGGTGGTGCTCGTCGCGATGTACGTGCACCGCGCCCTGGACTTCTCCTCGTTCCCCTCGTTGCTGCTGGTCGCGACTTTGCTGCGACTCGCCCTGAACATCTCGGCGACCCGGCTGGTGCTCACCGACGCCTACGCCGGCGACGTGATCGGCGCGTTCGGGCACTTCGTGATCGGCGGGTCGCTGGTGATCGGCCTGGTGATCTTCGCGATCCTGCTCGTGGTGCAGTTCGTGGTCATCACGTCCGGCGCCGCGCGTGTCGCCGAAGTCGGCGCCCGGTTCACCCTGGACGCCATGCCCGGCAAGCAGATGGCCATCGACGCCGACCTCAACTCGGGGCTGATCGACGAGAAGACCGCCCGCAAACGCCGCGCCGAGATCGCCGCGGAAGCCGACTTCTACGGCTCGATGGACGGCGCCTCCAAGTTCGTCAAGGGCGACGCCATCGCCGCCATCATCATCGTGATCATCAACCTGATCGGCGG
>JBIQMQ010000104.1:0-4986 GCA_044463185.1 Nakamurella lactea
CGCAGGCCGACGCGATCTCCGTGCTCAGCCAGCTGCCGGCCGTCGAGGGCCTGACACCCGCCTACACCCCGCAGGCGGTTGCGCTGATCCGGCTGGCGAAGATCGTCCGGTCGCTGCTGCCGTTCGGTCTGGGCTGATCCCGCAAGGCACGGCGGATGCGGCCCGGCGGCGGGACGCCGAGGGCGGCGTCATACACGGTGCACGCGAAAACAACTACACTTTGTCTTATGGCGACGTTGACGATTCGTATTGACTCCGAGGTGGAACGTGCGCTAGCTGCGCTGGTCGATGAGGGGAAATCCCGCTCGGAAGCGGTGCGCGAAGCCATCTTGGAGGCCGAGCGCAGCCGGCGGCGCGCGCGGCTTCGCGCCGAGGCCGAGAGTCTCGCGGGCGACCCTGACGACGTTGCGGAATCCAAGGCCCTGGCGGCCGAGATGGACGCGATCCGTGCGCGGTGACATTTACCGCCTGAACGCGCCGAAGGATGCACGGGGTCATGAGCAGGCCGGATCTCGATATGCCGTGGTCGTGCAGTCGGATGACCTGCCGCTCTCGACGTGGCTGATCGTCCCGACGTCGACCGGCCGGAGGGCGGCGTCGTTCCGGCCCGAGATCGAGATTGATGGCGTGCGGACGCGCGTCATGGTCGAGCAGATGACCGTGATCGACCCCTCGGTTCGCCTCGGCCCCTTCGCCGGAAGGCTCACTGCCGCCGAGATGCGGAACGTGGATGCGGCGCTGCTGGCGGTTCTGGCGCTCGACTGACGGCGCCAGCCCGGCGACGGAACGCCGAGGGCGGCGTCATACAAGGAGTGTCGAGCCGAAAAAGCTTGAGGCGCAACGCTACTGCAGCAGCGTGAACACCCGATCGGCGTCGGAATTGGCCTGCGCCTGCAGCGACAGCGCCGGGTTCGTGGTGATCTGCGTGGCCAGCAGGTTCGACGTGGCCGCCGCCTGCTCCACGCCGGTGATCGCCACGGGGCGCGCGGTGACGGAGCTCGCGTACGAGATGCTCACCGAATCGTCGCCGTCGGTGGGGACCGTCGCCGTGCGGGCGCTCGCGATGGCGGCGGCCGCCGTGTCGTCGGACCGGGCCGCGTGCGACTCCAGGTTCTGGTGCGCCACCATCGCTGCGATGTTGCTGTGCACGACCAACGCCATGATCAAGGCCCCCTTGCTGCTGCGCGCGCGAACCGTGGACGGTGCGCTGCGTGCTCGCCAGGTTACCCATCGTGACGCAATGTGCGCAATGGGGATTGTGCGGTGTTTGTGTCGCCAGGGCTATTTGTGCGGTCCCCTCGACCCGGGCCCGCCCTTGGTTCTACTATGTAGAACATGCGAAAGGTGGGCATTCGGGAGCTCAAGCAGAATGCGTCTGCGGTCGTCGCGCAGGCGCTGCGGGAGCCGGTCACCATCACCGACCGCGGACGGCCCGTGGCGCAGCTGACGTCACTCGTCGAGAGCCGACTTCAGCAGCTCGTGGATGCAGGCCTGGCCCGCACCGCGAAAGCGAGCATCCTGGACCTGGCGATGCCTAGTTCGCACCCACGGCTCGACGTGGATCTCAGCGCCGCGCTCGCCGAGTCGCGCTCCGGCGAACGGTACTGACCAACGGTGGCCGTCTATCTCGACACCTCGGCCCTGGCGAAACTCGTTGTGGCCGAAGGCGAATCGCAGGAGCTCTTCCACTGGCTGGGCGAACGGCAGCGGAGCGCCACCGGCGTTCTGGTGACCAGCGATGTGGCGCGCACGGAGTTGCTCCGGCTGGTTCGCCGCTACGCGCCCGACCGCATGACCCGGGCCCGCGACGTGCTCGACACGCTGACCATCACCGCCGTAACGACCGATCTTTTCGAGGCCGCGGCACGGCTCGAGCCTGTCGAGCTGCGCAGCCTGGACGCGCTGCACCTGGCGTCGGCTCTGAACCTCGGCGACGATCTCGACATCCTGGTGTGCTACGACCAGCGGCTGAGCGACGCGGCAAGTAGGCAGGGAATTCGCGTCGCCGCACCTGGGGCAACAATGGGCTAAATCCCTAGGCGACTAAGCAGCGCATCATGACCCCGACTCGTGCACGTGGCTCCGTTGCCCGTCGCGGTCGAAGATCATGATCACCTCGGCGGGGCGGCCGACCGCGACCAGCGCGTGCGGCGTCATCGTCGTGAACTCGGCGGCCTCGCCCTCGTGCACCATGACCTCGCGCTCGCCGAGATACAGCCGCACGGTGCCGTCGATCACGAAGAACCAGTCGTGGCCGGGATGCACCCGCTGCGCCGGCCGGCGATCCTTCGCGTCCAGGCGCATCTTGACGACCATCGTCGGCCCCGTCGGGCGGCTGAGCATCCACGTCGTGTGGCCGCCCGCCACCGTGGCGGTCGGGCGGATCACCACGTCGTCGTCGCCGGCCACATCCAGCAGCGCGTCCAGGTTCACCTGCAGCGCCCGCGCCAGCGGCAGCAGTACCTCGAGACTGATGCTGCGCCGGCCGGTCTCGATCCGACTGATGGTCGACGCGCTCAGGTGCGTGCGCGTGGCGAGCTCGTCCAGCGACAGGCCGAGCGCGGTGCGCATGCCCCGCAGCCGGGCGCGCACCAGCCGCTCGATCTCATGCTGCTCCGGCATCCCGCCTCCTCGAAGCCTTGCGAATAATGCAAGGCTACATGCGCGAAGCGAAAGTCAGCGGTAGTGTCGGGCCCATGACAGAACACCACCACGCCCCCGACCGTGTCGTCGAGCGGCAGTGCGATGTCGCCGTGATCGGCGGGTCCGCCGCCGGGCTGGCCGCCGCCCTGCAACTCGGCCGGCAACGGCGATCCGTGATCGTCATCGACTCCGGCGAGCCCCGCAACGCCCCGGCGGCGCACATGCACGGCTTCCTCGGCTGGGACGGCGCCCCGCCCGCCGACGTGATCGCCGCGGGCCGCGAAGAGGTGCGCAGCTACGGCGGCGAGGTGCTGCCCGGCCGAGCGGAGCGCGTCACCCGACTCGACTCCGGGAGCCTGCGCGTCGACCTCGTCGGCGGCAACTCTGTGATCGCCCGCCGAGTGCTCGCCGCCACGGGCCTAATCGACGAACTCCCCGACATCGAGGGCCTCGCCCCGCTCTGGGGCCGCCGCGTGATCCACTGCCCGTTCTGCCACGGCTACGAGGTCCGCGACCAGCGCATCGTGCAGATCGTCACGCACCCGATGGGCCTGCACCCGACCCCCCTCTACCGCACCCTGACCAGCCGACTCACCGTGATCCTGCACGGCCCGGTGGACATCGACCCGGCCACGCTCGACGGGCTGCGACGCGCCGGCATCCGGATCGTCGCCGGCCGCGTGACGCGCGTGGTCGCCGACGAGAATGACGCCGCAGCAGTGCTTCTCGAGGACGGGGAGCGGCTCGACGCGGACGCGATCGCCGTCGGGCCCCGCTTCGCCGCTCGATACGAACCCTTCGAGTCTCTCGGATTGCAGCCGGTGCCGCACGCCAGCGGCCTCGGGCTGGTGATCCCCGCCGATCAGACCGGGGCCACCGGAGTGCCGGGGCTGTACGCGGCCGGCAACGCCGCCGACCCGAGCCAGCAGGTGGTGCAGGCCGCGGCCGACGGCAGCCGCATCGGCGCCATGATCAGCTTCGACCTCGCCGAGGAGGACCTCCGCGCAGCGGCGCGCCCCTCGGCCACCGAGGCGGACTGGGATCACCGCTACGGCGGCGAACAGATGTGGAGCGGCCGCCCGAACGGCACCTTGGTCCGCGAGGTGGAGAACCTCCCGCCCGGCCGCGCGCTCGACGTCGGCGCCGGCGAGGGCGGCGACGCGATCCACCTCGCCGAACGCGGCTGGGCGGTGACCGCGCTCGACGTCTCCGGCCGCGCGCTGCAGCGGGTTGCCGCCGAAGCCGAACGCCGCGGCGTCGCGGTGAGCTGCCTCCGCGCGGATGCGAACGAGCTCGGCGCCCTCGAACGCGGCCGATACCACCTCGTCTCCGCCCTGTACGCCTCGATCCCGCGTACGCCGGACCAGCGCGCAGTCTCGAACGTGCTGAGCGCCGTGGCCCCGGGCGGCACCCTGCTCGTCGTCTGGCACGACCTCGAACCGATGCGCGCTCCGATCGACACCCACGCCGAGAGCAGAGCCTTCGACCCGGACGCCTACGTGCGGGTCGACGACTTCGCCGCGGCCCTGGAGCGCGAGCCGGGCTGGTCCATCGAGGTGCACGAGAAGCGCCCGCGCCCAGCCGGCGCGGCGTCGACTCACCACGTGGACGACGTGGTGCTGCGGGCGCGCCGGCTGCCGTAGCGCCGAAGCGGGACCCCGTCGCATCGAAGCGCCATCTCCGTCGTGGAGCAGCACCATTCCCTATAACGCCAAAGCGCCACCCCACCGCGGCGTTGTACCGTCGGCATATGGACGTTGACACGGCCGGCCGGCGCCCCCACGCCACGGACCGGATGGCGGCGATGCGGCTGTCCTACGCGGCGACCGGTCTGCTGGAGGCGGACCTGGCCCGGGACTGGCTCACCCAGTTCCAGCGCTGGTTCGACGACGCCGTGGAGTCCGGCATGACGGAACCCAATGCCATGGTCGTCGCCACGGTGTCGCGCCACGGAGTCGTCTCCGCGCGCAGCGTTCTGGCCAAGCAGGTCGACGAGCCCGGCGTCGTCTTCTACACGAACTACGGCTCCGCGAAGCGCCGGGATATCGCCGAGAACCCGCGCGTGGCACTGACTTTCCCCTGGTACGACCTGCACCGGCAGGTGCACGTGAAGGGCATCGCCACCAAGGTTCCGCGCGCCGACACGGTGGCGTACTGGTCCGAGCGGCCCCGCGGCTCGCAGATCGGCTCGATGGCCTCCCCGCAGTCGACCGTGATCCACGGCCGCGCGGAACTCGACGCGCTGCAATCCGCCGTCGAACGGCGCTACGGGGGACTGGACGGCGACGCGGACGGCGCCCTGCCCATCCCCGCGCCCGAGAACTGGGGCGGCTGGCGGGTGCG
>JBIQMQ010000104.1:5086-9037 GCA_044463185.1 Nakamurella lactea
TTCACCGTGGACGGCGTGCACTACACCGAGACCTGGCCGGACACCCGGCCGGCGCCCTACGCCTGTGGCATCGTGCTGATGCCTTGGCCGAACCGCGTCGCCGGCGGCACCTGGACCTGGCAAGGCACGAAGCAGCAACTCGACATCACCGAGCCGGAGCGCGGCAACGCCATCCACGGTCTGCTACACGACATGCCCTACCGGGTCGGCGCTCTCGCCGACGACAGCGTCACGCTCGAAGCCTCCGTCTACCCGCAGCACGGATGGCCGTTCACGCTGGACACGTCCGTCACCTATGCGCTCACCGACGCGGGGCTGGCCGTGACGCACCGGGTCTCGAACGTGGGCGCGGGTGAGGCCGTCTTCGGCTGCGGCGCGCACCCCTACCTGCGCATCGGCGACGTCCCCGTCGCGGAGATCACCGCCACCGTCCGAGCGGGCAGCCACTTCGTCAACGACGAGGCGCTGATTCCGGTCGAGAAGCGGCCGCTGCCCGATGATCTCGCCGCGCTGCCCACCGGGGCCTGGCTCTCCGACATCGACGTGGACACCGTCTTCACCGACCTGCAGCCGGTCGCCGGCCGCTACGAGAGCGAACTCGCCGCACCCGACGGACGCACGCTCACCATCTGGTCCGACCTCGCATTCCCGTACACGGTGGTCTTCACGCCGCGCGATTTCCCGAACGACACCTGCCGCGGACCGGCCGGCATGCACCACGCGGTCGCGATCGAGCCGATGACCTGCCCGACCAACGCGCTCAATTCCGGCGAGGGCCTGATCCACCTGCAGCCGGGCGAGACCTGGAGCGCCTCATGGGGTCTCACGCCCGGTCGCCGCTAGCGGCCGCCCCTTACAACGGCCGGCGCGCGTCACCAGCGCAGCCAGGAACCGATCCAGCCCAGACACCGCCCCAGCCGAGGAACCAGCCCCGCATACGACGACGCCGCCCGCCGCGGAACGCGGCGAACGGCGTCATACTCGAAGCGCACTCTACCGGGCCGACGCCTCCACGTAGTCGCGGGCGCCCGAGCCCACGTACACCTGGCGCGGCCGGCAGATCTTCTTCGCCGGGTCGGTGATCATCTCGCGCCACTGCGCGAT
Organism: Nakamurella lactea; assembly: GCA_044463185.1. GTDB lineage: Bacteria > Actinomycetota > Actinomycetes > Mycobacteriales > Nakamurellaceae > Nakamurella > Nakamurella lactea_A. The sequence continues at coordinate 6,191 of JBIQMQ010000104.1, forward strand.
CCAGCCCGGAAGCCGGCCCACCGCGAACAGCACCGTGAACATGGTGGTCGGGAAGCCCATCGCCTTGTAGATCAGGCCGGTGTAGAAGTCGACGTTCGGGTAGAGCTTGCGGGAGATGAAGTACTCGTCCGAGAGTGCCACGGCCTCAAGCTGTTTCGCCAAATCCAGCAGCTCGTCGTTGGCGCCCAGCTTGCCCAGGATCTCGTCGGCGGTGGCCTTCACGATCTTCGCCCGCGGGTCGTAGTTTTTGTACACGCGGTGCCCGAAGCCCATCAGCTTCACGCCGGGCTCCTTGGCCTTGACGCGCTCCACGAACGAGGAGATGTCGCCGCCGTTCTGGTCGCGGATGGTGCTCAGCATCTCCAGCACCGCCTGGTTGGCGCCGCCGTGCAGCGGGCCGAACAGCGCCTGGATACCGGCGGAGATCGACACGAACAGGTTGGAGTCGGCCGAGCCCACCATGCGCACCGTCGACGTGGAGCAGTTCTGCTCGTGGTCGGCATGCAGCAGCAGCAGCGTGTCCAGCGCCGAGGTCAGCGTCGCGTCGCCGGCCGCCTCCGCGCCGAACGTCATGTTCAGGAAGTTGGGTACCAGGCCCAGCGACGGGTCCGCCGCCACCCGCGCGCCGCCCGTCGTCGCCTTGTACGCCCAGGCGGCGAGCGTCGGCAGTGCGCCGATCAGCCGCACCGTCGCGGCCTCGACGGACTTCGCGTCGTACGGGTCGAGGATGTCCTGGTGGTAGGTGGACAGCGCCGACACCGCCGCCGCCAGCACCGGCATCGGGTGCGCGCCCGCCGGCACCGCGTCGAACAGGGCGCCGAGCTGGTCCGGCACCGCGGTCTGCGCCTCCACCCGCTCGGTGAAGTCCTTGAGCTGCGCCGAGGTCGGCAGCGCGCCGTAGATCAGCAGGTAGGCGGTCTCCAGGTACGAGGAATGCTCCGCGAGCTGCTCGATCGGGTAGCCACGGTAGCGCAGGATGCCCTCGGCGCCGTTGATGAAGGTGATCTCCGAGGTGGTCGAGCCGGTGTTGGTGTAGCCCGGGTCCAGCGAGACCAGGCCGGTGGTGGACATCAACTTGGAGATGTCGAACCCGGACACGCCCTCGGTGGACCGCGTAACCGATGCGTCCAGGTGGGTGTCCCCGTACGTCACCGTCACATGGTCGGGGTTCGTCGGATTCGTCATACCTATCTCGCCTTCTTGCTGTTCCGTGGTGTCGAATGTGTGCCGTCGCCTCGCCTTCCCCGCTGCGGCGTCATGCATGCGCGCGGAGATTTCCCTGCGGACCGCAGTGGCGAATGGGCAATGTGCACCTGAGGTTAGGTTAGTGGCCGTTAGCCCTTCGCGCTTCCCCGGATAGGTGCCGTTGGCCACACCCCAGCATGTTGTACGCCACACCTGCGCATTACTCGCTCATGGGTATCGCGGCCGATAGGCTCCCGGAATAGGCGCTGTGTGAGCTGTGCCTCACTATCGTGAAGGGTGGAGCGAAATGAGTATGACGCTGTCCTCGATCCTGGCGGAGTCCGCTCTGCGATACCCGGATCGTGAGGCGGTGATCCTCGGCGACTCCCGTATCACGTATGCGCAGCTCTGGGACGAGACCCGCCGGTACGCCGCGGTGCTGCGGGAGCAGGGCGTCGGCCCCGGGGACACGGTGGCGCTGCTGATGCCGAACGTGCCCGACTTCCCCCGCGTGTATTACGCCGCGCTGTCGCTGGGCGCGGTCGTGGTGCCGGTGCACGCCCTGCTGGTGGCGCCCGAGATCGCCTACGTGCTGCGGGATTCCGGCGCGAAGGTGCTGGTGGCGGCGGCCCCGCTGCTGGAGGCCGGAGCGAAGGGCGCGGCCACCGCCGGGGTGCCGGTGCTGGCCACCATGGGCACGGCACCGGGATATGACGATGTTCCGCGACTGGACGTGCTGGCGGCCTCGGCCCCCCCGATCGATTCCTACGTGCAGCGCGAACCGGGCGACCCGGCCGTGGTGCTGTACACCTCGGGCACCACCGGGTCGCCCAAGGGCGCGGTGCTGTCGCACCTGAACATGACGATGAACGCGATCGTCACGGCCACCTCGGTGATCGACCTGAGCGTCGACGACAAGCAGATGGCCGCGCTGCCGCTGTTCCATTCGTTCGGGCAGACCGTGGTGATGAACGCGTCGTTCTTCGTGGGGGCTTCGATCGTGCTGATGCCGCGCTTCGAGCCGGGGCTCGCGCTGGCCATGCTGGTCGAGGAGAAGATGACGGTGTTCGCCGGTGTGCCGACGATGTACATCGCGCTGCTGGCCGCCGCCCGCGCCGATCCCCGGCGGCCCTCCCTGCGCATCTGCGCCGCCGGCGGCTCGTCGCTGCCGGTCGCCGTGATCGACAAGTTCAAAGAGGTGTTCGACGTCGACATCTACGAGGGGTACGGGCTCTCCGAATCCTCGCCGGTGGCCACTTTCAATCAGAAGGTGTTCGGCCGCAAGGCCGGCTCGATCGGCCGGGCGATCTGGGGCACCGAGGCCGCCGTGGCGAAGGCCGAGGTCGAGGACAGCATCGAGTTCGTGCCGGTCGGCGAGGTCGGCGAGATCGTGCTGCGCGGCCACCACATCTTCACCGGCTACCTGGGCAACCCGGAGGCGACCGCGGCCGTGAAGGTCGACGGCTGGTTCCGCACCGGCGACCTGGGCCGGGAGGACGAGGATGGCTTCTTCTACATCGTGGACCGCAAGAAGGACATGATCCTGCGTGGCGGCTTCAACGTGTACCCGCGGGAGGTCGAGGAGGTGCTGGCCACGCATCCGGGTGTCGCCCAGGTCGCGGTGGTGGGCTTCCCGGACGACCTGCACGGCGAGGAGATCTG
>JBIQMQ010000105.1:0-9010 GCA_044463185.1 Nakamurella lactea
GCCAGCGTGGTGGGCGCCGACCCCACCGACGACCTCGCCGTGATCCGGGCGCGCGGCGTCTCCGGACTCACCCCCGCGGAGCTGGGCACCTCGTCCACGGTCAGCGTCGGCCAGCAGGTCGTGGCCATCGGCTCCCCGCTGGGGCTGTCGGCCACGGTCACCTCCGGCATCGTGTCGGCCGTCAACCGGCCGGTGCGCACCGAGTCGGCGCGCAGCCAGCAGGCGCAGGGCACGGTGCTCAACGCGATCCAGACGGACGCGGCCATCAACCCCGGCAACTCGGGCGGCCCGCTGGTGAACATGAGCGGCCAGGTGATCGGCATCAACTCGGCCATCGCGGCGCTGTCGTCGGGCATCGGCGGGCAGGCCGGCAATATCGGCGTGGGCTTCGCCATCCCGATCGATCAGGCCTACCGCATCGCACAAGAGATCATCAACACCGGCAGCGCCAGCCACGCCGTGCTGGGCGCCAACGTGACGGACGCGATGGACACCTCCCGCGGCATCACCACCGGCGCGAAGATCGCCCAGGTGGTGCCGGACAGCGGCGCGGAGAAGGCCGGGCTGCAAGCGGGCGACGTGGTGACCAAGGTCGATTCGGTGCTCATCGAATCCGCCGACGCGCTGGTGGCCACGATCCGCTCCGCCGAGCCGGGCGGCACGATCTCGCTGACCTACGTGCGCGACGGACAGCCGCACACCGTCTCGGTCACCCTCGGCTCCTCCGGCCAGTAGTAACCCGCCCAGCAACTCGCCCGAAACTCGCCGCGTGTTAGTGAGGCCGGCATATTCGTCGGCCTCACTAACACGCGGCAAAGGGGGCAGCCGGCCAGAAACCCGGTCGCCGCGGACCGCCTCGGACCGCCTCGGACCGCCGCGGACCGCCTCAGACCGCCGCGGACAGCCGCAGTCGCTCGACCTCGGCCTCTAGGCCCGGCACCAGCGCAAGGGCTGCGTTGTCTCCGCAGTCCGCCAGCCAGTTGGCCAGCAGCCGGTGACCGCCCTGGGTGAGCACCGATTCCGGGTGGAATTGCACACCGGTGATCGGGTAGCAAGTATGACGCAGTCCCATGATGGCGCCGTCGAGAGTCGTTGCGGTGACCTCGATCTCGCCCGGCAGCGTGCCGTCGACGACGGCCAGGGAGTGATAGCGGGTGGCCGTGAACGGCTGCGGCAACCCCTGGAAAAGGCCCTCGCCGTCGTGCTGGACCTGTGAGGTACGTCCGTGCATCAACTGCTCGGCGCGGTCCACGACGCCGCCGTACACCTCGGCGATCGCCTGATGCCCCAGGCACACGCCCAGCAGCGGCGTGGCGCTTTCGGCGGCCCACGTGATCAACGCCTCGCTGATGCCGGCGTCGGCGGGCACGCCCGGCCCCGGCGAGATCAGCACCCCGTCCGGCGCGGACGCCGCCACATCGGCCACGGACACCGCGTCGTTGCGATGCACGACGGTGTCCGCGCCGAGCTGCTGCAGATACTGCACCAGGTTGTAGACGAACGAGTCGTAGTTGTCGATCACCACAATGCGAGCCACGGCGCAACCCTATCCTTTCACCCGAACTCTGCCGTGGGTGCCTGAGGTGGCGCTCTAGCGCCACCTCAGGCACCCACGGCGGGAAATGAGGGGCTACTCCGTGGCGCCGCCGGAATCGATGGGCAGCATCGGCTCGATCCACGGGAAGATCACGAACATCAGCAGCGCCACGACCGCGAGGATCAGCAGCGCGGCCTGCAGGAATCGCGCGATGAACGGCCCGGGCAGGTGCCGCCAGATCCAGCCGTACATCTACTCGCCCCGCTTCCGTGCGGGCGAGGCCGCCGGAGGGGCAAGGCCCTGCTGCGGCGTCATGCCCGCCCCACCCACACTGGTCGCCATCTCAGCCCACCTCCAGCATCTCCGGCGGCAGGAAGCCGTCCGCCTTGGGGTACGAGGCGGTCAGGATCCCGTGGATGATCATGCGCTGCCGGTCGGAGAACTTCGGATGGCAGGTGGTGAGCGTGATCATCCGCTCGGCGTCGTCCGGGACCGCCGTGCTGTTCACGTGCGGCACCGGCAGCACCTGCGCGATGTCGGTCGGCACCGTGATCTCCCGCCCGTACACGCCCCGGTACCGGCCGGACGGCACCGACACGCCGTCGCAGTGCGCGTGAGCGGTGTCCGCCCAGGTGGCGACCTCCTCCTCCATGGGCAGCACCCGGTAGACGTACCAGTCGTTCTTGGTCTCGATCACGATCGCGTCGCAGGACTGCAGCAGCCCCAGATCGTCGAACGGGGCGCCCTTGTTCACCCGGTGCCCAGCCAGCGCGAAGTTGCCCTTCTCGCCCGGATACTGGGTGTCCAGGTAGTGGCCGGGGCCGGCGTACAGGTCGGCCTGGGAGGTGCCTTCCACCACGGTGAACATGAAGTCCGGGCCGAAGCTCGGGATGTAGAGCTTGGCGAACCCGACGCCCTCGGCGGTGTCGTAGCTGCGGGTGCGCTCACCCGGATCACGGACCGGGGCCGCCGCCGTGGACACCACCACCCCGCCCTGCTCGGTGACCAGCACCGGGTCGTCGGGCGCCACAACGGTGTCCGAGCTCTCCGCCCACATCTTGTCGAGCTGCTCCGTGGCCTCGGCCTGCTTGTGCGCGCCGAACAGGTTCGTGACGAACACCTCGTACACCACGAACAGCAGCACGATCAGGCCCGCCGTGATCAGCGTCTGCCCGATGCCGCGGATGGCGGCCCGCACGGGGCTGCGCTCGGCACGCCGCTGGGCCTGGCGCCGCTCGGCGCGGGTGCGCGGCTCCGGCCCCACCATCCGCGGTTCGGGCGTGTGCGGCCCGGTCCCGTCCGGGTCCACGGAATGGCCCGGCGCGGGGTGGTCGTCGCTGCCAGGCGCATTCGGTTCGGACACGAGGCTTTACCCTCCGACTATCATGGGGTCTTCGCGGCGGCATTCTTCCCAGAAGATGCCGACACCGTAGGCTACCTAATGACACATCCAAGACGCGGTCCGCGCAGCGATCGGCTCGGACGGCGCTCAAGGCGCGTCGACGCAGCCGTCACCGTCCGACCGGACCCGTGCCGCCGTGCCGACGCACGAACACCAGCAATTCGGAGGATCCCGTGCCCAAGTCGAAGGTTCGCAAGAAGCCGCAAGCCGCAGCGTCCCGCGCGGCCACCGCAGCGCTGGCGGCGAACACGGCGCGTGCCAAGGTCGCCGGGCCGTCCAGCCCGATCTACATCGGCATCATGGTCGCGCTGATGGTGCTGGGCCTGGTGTGGCTGGTGGCGTACTACCTGTGGGGCGGCTCGATCCCCGGCGTGCGCGACCTGGGGAACTGGAACTTCGCGATCGGGTTCGCGCTGATGATCGCGGGCCTGGTCATGACGATGCGGTGGCGCTGAGCCCGCGTGGGCCTGCCGCGCCCCATCGGCCGCTGAATCACACGGTTGTAAGTAGTCCCCACAGTGGATAACTCTTGTGGATAACCTCCCCGTCGCCGGCCGGCCCGATCCGGCCGCGCATCGCTGGGGGCCCGACCCGCGGCTGCGCTGGGTGTGCCTGGCCGCCGCGGCCGCCGCGGTGGTGTGGCGCCTGCTGGACCCCGACCCGGAGAACCGCCTGGTCGCGGTGGTGCTGGCCGTCGCCGGGGTGGCCGGGGCGCTGATCCTGCTCCGCATGCGGGTGCGCCTCGCCGCCGACGCCCGCGGGATCACCATCGTCGGACCGCTGCACGAGCGCACCGTCGCCTGGTCGCAGATCGTCACCATCTCGACGCCGCGGCGCGGACGGTTCGGCCGGCGCGGCGCTTCGTTGGAGATCGACGTGCGCAGCGAGCAGGCCGACGCCGCCCTCGGGTCCGACCTCGGGTCTGCCGCCGGGTATGACGCAGCCCTCGGCGGCAGCGCCGCCGGCCGTCCCGAGCTCGACACGGAGTTGTTGGCGTTCGGCGCATTCGAACTCGGCGCCGATCCCGCCGCCGTGGGGCGGGCGCTCACTCGGCTGCGGCCCTGACTCCGGGCTACGACGTGTAGCAGGACATGGACGGCAGCGTGGTGTTGGAGCACACCCACGTGCCGAGCGCGGCGTCCTTGACCACGAACACGGCGATCAGCGCCACGCCCACCGCCACACAGGTCGCCACCTGCCAGCGCAGCCGGTTCGTCGCGGGCGCGTAGACCAGTCCCGCGCCGACGAGCGCTCCGATCACCAAGCCGCCCAGGTGCGCCTGCCAGGAGATGCCGGGGATCGCGAACGTGGCGAAGACGTTGATGGCGATCACCACACCGGCCTGCCGCATGTCCAGCTTGAACCGCTTCAGCGTCACCAGCAGCGCGCCCATCAGGCCGAAGATGGCCCCGGATGCGCCGGCGGAGGCGGAGGTGACCGGCGAGAACAGCATCACGGCCGCCGATCCGCCCAGCAACGACAGCAGGTACAGGGACAGGTAGCGCCAGGCGCCCAGCACCCGTTCCAATCCGAGGCCGATGAAGTACAGGGCCAGCATGTTCAGCGCGATGTGGGTCACCGACAGGTGCAGGAAGCCGCTGGTGACCACGCGCCACCATTCGCCGCCGGCCACCACCATGGGCACCAGCAGCGAACCGTTGAAGACGCTGGATCCGCCGAACGACGTCAGCGACTGCGCCTGCAGGCCCACGCCGGCGAACACCAGCAGGTTCAGCGCGATCAATCCGTAGGTGATGCGCGGCTGCGCGTGCTGGGCGCGTGCGCCCACCACGGTGCGCGGCGCCGACGTGCGATGCGCCGCCCGGGCCTCGGCGACGCAGGCCCGGCAGTGGAATCCGACCGACGCCGGGGACAGGCATTCCGGGCAGGCTGGGCGTCCGCACCGCGAACAGCTCAGCGCGGTCACCCGATCCGGATGCCAGCTACAGACGCGCGCCGCGCCATACCCGGGGACGGGGCCGACGGGGCCCGCTGGTGGCGGAGGGGCCGGTGGCGGCTGCAGCGTCATACTCGTTGTTCCTTGGTACGACGATGCCCGCGGCTCGTCACGGTCCGGTGGGTCAGGACTGCGGCGCGCCTGACGATGTCTCCGTGCCGTCCTCGATGGTGATCGATGTGATCACGACCTCGTCCAGCGGCCGGTCGCGATGGTCGGTGGCGGTGGACGCGATGGCGTCGACCACGTCGCGGCTGGCCTGGTCGGCCACCTCGCCGAAGATGGTGTGCCGGCGGTTGAGGTGCGGGGTGGGGCCCACCGTGATGAAGAACTGTGAGCCGTTGGTGCCGGGGCCGGCGTTGGCCATGGCCAGCAGGTACGGCCGGTCGAAGGCGAGTTCGCCATGGAACTCGTCGGCGAACTGGTAGCCGGGGCCGCCCATGCCGGTGCCCGTCGGGTCGCCGCCCTGGATCATGAAGCCGTCGATCACCCGGTGGAAGATGGCGCCGTCGTAGAACGGGCCGGACGTGCCGCCGGAGGCGTTCTCGGTGGTGTACTCGCGGGTGCCGGTGGCCAGGCCCACGAAGTTGGCCACGGTCTTGGGCGCGTGGAACGGCATCAGCTGGATGCGGATGTCGCCCCGGTTGGTGTGCAGCGTCGCGTACGTGTTCCCGTATTCAGTCACGTCCCACATCCTGCCACGGAACGCCGCCGACCCGGCGCACCGCCGCCATTACAGGCCCAGGTTCGTGACGATGTCGATCACCATCTGCCGGCCTTTGATCGACTGCTTCTGGTTGGAGACGGCGATGACGGCGATCGTGCCTTTGGACACCGCGTAGATCGAGCCGGCGTCCGGGTAGTCCGGCAGCCCGTCCGGGGTGGACATGGCGCCGCCGGACCATCCTGCCGGGTGCGTCGCCGGGAACGACTCGTCGACCGGCACGTGCTGGTTCACGGCGGCGACGGCAGCCTCCGGCGTGTCCGCGACGACGATCCGGGTCGCGGCCATCACGGTGCCGTCCGGGCGGTAGAACACGCAGATCGGATAGGGCTCGGTGGCGATGGTCTCGGTCTTGGCGATCCGCTGGCCGTTCGCCTCGGACGCCTCGGCGTTCGACAGGTACGGGCAGTCCGCCGCCGTCGGAGCCGGCTCCGGTGTCGACGGGGGCGGCGGGATCAGCGTCGGGTCGGTGGGTGTGGTGACGATCGTGGTCGGCGCCTCGGACACGGTCTCGGTCGGCACGGCATCCGGGGGCGCGCTGGGGGCGGTCTGCTGCCCTGCGGTCTGCTGCCCTGCGGTCTGCTGCCCGGTCGCGGGGTTCGTGGAGGTCGACGCCTCCCCCGGGCCGGCCGTCGAGCCGCACGCCGCGGTCACAGCCAGCACCAGCACACCGATCAGCACACGCGCACGCATGCGCTCCACGGTATCGACTGCGGCGGCGCGGGGCAGAATGGCCTCAGGTCGGACGAAAGGGGCAGCCATGGTCACCGCACCGCCGCGCCGCGGACATACCGTGGGCGGCGTCATGCCCGGCTGGCTCCGCGCGGCGGCACTGGCGCTGGCGCTGCTGCTCGGAGCGATGGCCTGCGCCTCTGGCACGCGGACCGCGTCGCCCACCACTCCGCCGCCGGCGACGGTCACCCTGCTCACGGCGAACGCGTCGTTCGGCACCTACCTGACGGATGGCGCGGGTCGGGCCCTGTACATGTGGGACGCCGACCGGGAGGGCAACTCCACCTGCTACGGGGATTGCGCCGTGGCGTGGCCGCCGCTGACCGTCGGCGACGCGGCCGAGGCCGGACCGGGTGTGGATGCGTCGCTGATCGGCACGGTGGCGCGCTCGGACGGGACGCAGCAGGTCACCTACGGCGGCTGGCCGCTGTATCACTTCGAGACCGACCTGCAGCCCGGCGAGTTGAACGGGCAGGGCGACACCGGGTTCGGCGCGGTGTGGTGGGTGGTGTCGCCCGAGGGCGAGCCGCTGCCGTCGTCCTGATCGTGGCCGCTGCGCTCTATTCGTGGCCGCTGCCGGCCCTGAACCTCGCGTGTTACCCGCGCAGGCGTATCTGCCGGGCTGACTAACACTCGGCGGAGGGCGCGATCAGCGGGTCAGCAGCCAGACGACCACGGCGATCGCGATGATCGCGACGATGGCCACGGTCGCGATCCACTTGCCTTTGGAGCTCGCCGCCGGTTCGGTCTGATCCAGCTCCGCCTCGTGTTCCACGAAGCGCTTGAACATGCCGGTATCGGCGATGCTGCGTTCGTCGTCGGTGGGGTCGGGTACGGACATGCCCCTCAGTCAACCGCATCGGCGGCGCCGGGTCACGCTGCGACCCGCCGCGGATTGCGCTTTGGGGCCCGATTCTCCCAGGCCGGGGCGTGTTTTCGTCCCGTGTGACCTGGTATGACGCCATTCGCGGCGCGAGCGCCGCCCGGCTGCGGCGTCATCCTCGATGCCAAAACGTTACCGCGCGCTTGCGTCAAGTGACGTTGGTCACGGTCGATGATGGGGGTACGGACCTGGTGAGGAGGTTCATCATGAGCATCCCGTTGTCTCCCATCGAAGTCGCCCCGTTGCAATCCCACGGCACGTTGTGCGGATTCCTGCTGGTGGGGCGCTGGCCCACCTCGACCTTGGAATGGACTCGGGTGCTCACGCTGGCCGTGCGTGTCGCGGCGATGCCCAGCCTGCTGCCGACCACGACGGTGTTCCGGGTGCTGGAGCACGTGCCGACCGAGCCCGCCGTGGGGGCCGTCGGCGCGCTGCTGGCCGAGGGCACCCTCACCGGCTCGGACGCGCTGGCGCCCGGCCAGTTCGCGGACCCGCAACCGGCCGCGCTAATGGTGCTGCACCCGCCCGCCGAGACGCAGCCCTCGTTGCCCGAAGTATCCGACGTCGCCTCCGGCTGCATGCTGTTGCCGGGGCTGCCCCACCTGGGCCTGGAGCACCGGGCCGGCTGGGTGGAGGCCACCCGGGAGGGCACCGTCACCAGCATGGTGTCGCGCTCGGGGGTCGACCCGGATGCGGACGCGGACACGGCGGTGCTCGCCATGCTGATGGCGGCGTAGGTGGCCGCGCTTGGGGCGCGCACATCGCCATGCTGGGGGCGCGCACGTCGCCATGCTGGGGGCGCGCACGTCGCCATGCTTGCGGCGTCGGCGTCGCCATGCTTGTGGCGATGGCAGAAGCATCCTGATTTGCCCCGTAGAGTGATGCCATCTACGCACACCACACATAGCCGGGAGAACGACTGGTGAAGGCGCGCGCATTGTCCGTCGCATCGCTGGCGGCAGCAGGCCTGCTGCTGGTTTCGGGATGCGCCACCGCGATCACGGGAACGCCACGAGCAGCGGCAACGCTCCCGACGGTGGAGTCTTCTGTCGCGGAACCGACGACCGAGACGACCGAGACCTCCGAGACCACGACGACGGTGGAGACCTCAGCGACGCCGGTCCCGCCGACCGCGCCGGTCACCGAACCGGTCGACAACGACGGTGCGGGCGACATCGACGCGGCGAGCATCGCCTGGCTGAGCGCATTCTGCTACGGATTCGACGACGTGATGCAGTACGCCGACCCGGACGTCAACACCGGCATGGCCGACGACGCGATCGTGCAGACGGTCGCCGACGCGTACAACGGCATGGCTCAGTCCGCACTGGAGGCCGCCTACCAGCTGGACGGCATGGCGGCGCCGACGTTCTCGGGCGCCGACACGATCGCGCCGGCGCTGTTCAACTGGCTGGTCGCGGTCGCGAACGTGTACAGCGAGGGCGCCGAGGCGATGGCCACGACCACGTTCCACAGCGTGGACGAGTTCGAGGCGATGATCGACGAGATCGAAGACGCCATGGCGGAGGCCACCGACGAGCTGGGCCTCGCGATGAGCGACGTCGACCCGTCCGTGAAGGCCACGGTCGCCGGCCTGCCGGAGTGCGCGACGCTGGTCGGGGGCTGAGCGCGCGTCGGTCGGTGCCGGGTGGGTCGGCCGGTCGGTTGCGCCCGTTAGTCGGAGGCTGAGCGCTTCACGTGCGCCAGTCGGTGCTTTGCGGCGTCAGTCGGTGCCCAGGTCGAAGGCGGCGTCGTTCACCATCTCGTCCACGGCC
>JBIQMQ010000106.1:0-8884 GCA_044463185.1 Nakamurella lactea
GCCGCGGGCCAGGGAGCCGCAGCCGGGAAGACGCCATGACGGCCGCACGCACCCTGTACCTGCTCACCGCGCTTCGCTGGCTGCCGGTCGGGGTCTCCCTGGGCGTCACCGTGCTGCTACCGCTCGAGCGAGGGCTGTCGGTCGCCGCCATCGGATCGCTCCTCGCGATCCAGGGCTTCGTCGTGCTCGCGCTCGAACTGCCCACCGGAGGCTTGTCCGACACCATCGGGCGGCGTCCGGTGCTCGTCGCCTCCGGGATTCTCGCCGTGGCGGCGAGCACGGTATTCCTGCTCGCCCACTCCTACCTGCTTTTCGCGGTGTCGCTGCTGACGCAAGGAGTCTTCCGGGCACTCGACTCGGGTTCGCTCGAAGCGTGGTTCGTCGACGCCGTGCACGAGCGCGACCCGGAGGCCGAGGTGGCCGGCCCGCTGTCCCACGCGAGCAGCATTCTGGGAGCCGCGATCGCCTCCGGGGCACTCGCCGGCGGGCTGCTCGTCGCCTGGCACCCGTTCACAGCCGGGTCGGCGTTGATCCTGCCGTGCGCGGTCGCGGTCTCGCTGTACGCCGGGTACACGGTGCTCACCGTCGTCCTGGTGCGTGAGCCCCGGCGCCTGGCCGGATCCCGCCGGCCGTGGGCCACGGCCCGGCGAGCGGTACGTGACGCCCCGCGCGCGATCGCCGGCGGCGCGCGGCTGGTCGGCCGCTCGAGGGTCCTGGCCGGCCTGATCCTGGTCGAGGTCTTCTGGTCCGTCGCCATGGTCGCGTTCGAGACGCTCACCCCGCTGCGGGTCGAGCAGTTCGTGGGCAGCGAGCAACGGGCCGCCGCGGTGTTCGGCCCCGCGTCGGCGGCCGCGTGGGCGCTGTTCGCCGTCGGGGCGCTGCTGGCGAGCCGGGCGAGCCGCACCATCGGCGTGACGTGGGTTGCGATCGCGAGCCGGCTCGCCAATGGACTGTTCGTCGTCATGATGGGCCTGAGCGCAGGGCTCGTCGGCCTGCTCGTCGGCTTCGGCCTGGCCTACGCCACCCACGGCAGCGCCGGACCGATGCACGCGACCCTGCTGCATCGCGAGGCGGAGCGAACCACCCGGGCCACCGTGCTCTCCCTCAACTCGATGGTGGCCGGCGGCGCCTACAGCGTCGGCATCCTGCTGCTCACCGCGTTCGCGGAATCCGCGTCGATCGCGACGGCCATCATCGTCGGCGGGGCGTTCAGCCTGCTCGGCTCGCTCTGCTACCTGCCGGCGCTGCGCCGCGAACGGAAGCCTGCGGCCTCGGAACTGCGGGTATGACGTCATCCCAGGACCTGCGGGTATGACGTAATTCCCGGAGCCGGGCCGCTTCGCCCAACCCCGGACGCCCGGACGCCCTCCAGCGACCAGGCGCGGAATCGCGCTCTTGCGCCACCACTATTCAATGCTACTATCTAGCAGTAGTCAGTAACGTTGACTAGTGGGAGGCGGTCATGGGCAGGCAGGCGACGGAGATGCTCAAGGGCATCCTGGAGGGCATCGTGCTGGCGATCCTCTCAGGGCGGTCCGCCTACGGGTACGAGATCACCGCGTGGCTGCGCGACAAGGGATTTGCCGACATCGCCGAAGGCACCATCTACGCCGTGCTGGTCCGGGCCGAACAACGCGGTCTGGTCGACGTGCAGAAGGTCCCGTCGGAAAAGGGGCCGCCGCGCAAGGTGTACTCGCTCAACGACACGGGCCGGGAGTACCTCGACGAATTCTGGAAAACCTGGAGTTTCCTGGCCGCGCGCCTGGCAGAACTCCGTGAAGGAGGCATGTGACATGGCAACGAAATTGATCGAGACGATCACCGGATCGCTCGAACAGAAGAAGCAGTACCGGCAGGCGAAGGCGCGCCTCGACGCCCTGCCCGAGCCGTACCTCACCGCGGCGAATGCGTTCAACCGGTACTTCATGTACTACGGCGGCCTGACCGAGGGCGACACGATCGTGCAAATGCTGCTCGACTCGGCCGACCTGTGGGAGCGCGCCGCCGTGGATGGCACTCCCCTGCGCGACATCGTGGGCGACGACCCGGTCGCCTTCGCCGAGGAGTTCGCGCAGGCCTACGGCGGCCGGCAGTGGATCGACAAGGAGCGCGCCCGACTGACCCAGGCGATCGACGAGGCCGAGCGGGCCCAGCGTCGGTGACCATCGCCAGGCCGGCCAACGCACGCCCGGGTCAGGCGTAGAAGCCTTCGCGCAGGTTGATGCCGTGCTCCAGCCAGACCTTCAAGGCGGCGAGCATGCCGGTCCACCCCTCGCAATTGCCGAACGCGCTCTTCGCCCCGGCCTGCGTGGGCTGCCAGGACGACTCGGTGATGGTGACGAGAGTGCGCGACCCGCCGTCGATCGGCTCGAAGTCGAAGGTCGTGGTGGTGTGCCCACTCGGGTCGCTGGTTGCCTGACCATCCCAGCGGATGACGAGGCGGCGGGGCGGGTCCGCTTCGACGACGGTCACCGGGAACTCGCCCGGGAAATCGTGGAAGTCCCAGGTCACGACGGCGCCTGTCTCCAGCCGGCCCCGCGCCCCTCCGGTGGTGAAGTAGCGGGAAAGCTGTTCGGGATCCGCGACGGCCTCGTAGACCTCGGAGCACGGACGCGCGATCCGTCCGGACACGGTGAAGCTGAGTTCAGGGAGTCGGTCCTCGTCGTTCATGCCACAGTATTACCGCATACCGTCGAGGTTTGTCGGCCGGCCGTACGGATCGGAATCGCGGTGGACTCCGTCATCCGCGGGGACGCATGCTGGCGACCAGGGGACATTCGAACGGGTCGCGTGCCCCCAGGCCGACTTTGTTGAGGTAGCGCACGACGATGGCGTACGAGCCGAGCAGCGATGTCTCGGTGTAGCGGACACCCCGATCGCGGCAGAACGGCTTGATGATGTCCCGTGCGCGCCGCAGATTCGAACTCGGCATGCTCGGGAACAAGTGGTGCTCGATCTGATAGTTCAGTCCGCCCATGGCGAACGACACGAATCCGGGACCGGCGATATTGCGCGACATCAGAACCTGGCGTCGCAAGAAATCGAGTTTCGCGTCCCTGGGCACGATCGGCATGCCCTTGTGGTTCGGCGCGAAGCTGCAACCCATGTACACGCCGAACGCCGCGAGCTGGACGCCGAGGAATGCGCCGGCGATCCCAGGCGACAGCACCAGGAACAACACTGTGATGTAGGCCGCCCAGCGCGCCGCCATCATGGCCAGTTCGACCGCGCGACGCTTGACCGGCTCCCTGCCCAACAACGTCATCAGCGATTGAACATGCAGGTTGAGGCCCTCCACCGTCAGGATCGGGAAGAACCACCAGCCCTGGTGTGCGGACAGGAACGTGGCGATCCGACCGCGCTGACGCTCCGGATCCGGGTAGAACACCACGACCGACGGCTCGATGTCGGGATCCGCACCGATTTTGTTGGGGTTCGCGTGATGCCGGCTGTGCTTGATCCTCCACCACCCGGCGCTCATGCCCATCAGCAATCCACCGAGACAGGTGGCCAGCCACTCGTTGGCCCGTCCCGATCGGAAGATCTGGCGATGGTCGGCGTCGTGGGACAGGAATGCGACGTGGGTGAGTACGAGCCCCAGTGCGGCGGCAATGGCCATCTGCACCCAGCTGTCACCGATGAAAGCGAAAGCGACCCAGATCCCAGCGACGGCCAGGAGCAGCATCGCACCGCGGGCCGCGTAGTACCCGTAGCGCCGATCAAGGAGCCCGCTGGCCTGGATCTCGTTTTTCAGGGCTGCGAAGTCGGTCTGCGGACGCGGCTGCCGCACGACCGGCCGCGCTGACTCGGGGTTCGCACCACCGATCGCGCTCGTCTCAGGCGGAGAAATGGCGAGGGTATGCGGATTCACGGCGAGCCCCAAACTTCATCGAGTGACGGATCCGGGTCCGGAATTGCCGAAACCGATGAATTATCATTCTCTACCCAGGCTACGCTACGGATACCCGAGACGGTGAGGACAGCGGCGCCAGACCTTGGGACTACATCGGATTCGAGTCGGAGCGCGCGCCTCGCCTCGGCGGCGCTCCGCGGATTGCGGCGATTCCGCGGTCTGCATCAATAAGCCCGCCGATGGGTAAATAGCCGTTATGAACCCGCAGCAGGACGACAGCACCGACAGCACGCACGATCCGCTACCGGCCAGCACGCACGATCCGGCATCGGCGGAGCCCTACGAGCTGCCGGCAGAGCCCCCCGAGAACATCGAAACGCCGGCGGCCGAGCCCAGACACAGTCGCACCGGTGGAGTGCTGGTCGGCATGATCGTCGCCGCGATCGTGTTGATTCTGCTTCTCATATTTATTCTGCAGAACACCACGAATGTGACAATTCACTTCTTCGGGATGACTGGCCAGTTGCCTATCGCCGTGGCGCTGTTGTTTGCGGCGATTTGCGGGCTGCTGCTCGTCGCCATTCCGGGCACTGTCCGAATTGTGCAGCTGCGGAAGTCCATACGACGGACCGGGCAAGCTATGCAGCCTCGGCACTGATCCCGTTGCCGGCCCGCCACGGCTCAGTCACTCGGAGTCGGTGAGCGAGGTCAAGCGCTCGCGTTGCCGAGCAGGTGCGCCATCTCGGCGATGTCGTCGCCGAACGGGTCGCGCGGGGTGCGTTTGCCGCAGGACAGCAGCATGCGGATGTAGTCGGCGGAGGCCTTCTCGATCCGTTCGCCCAGCCGCGTGGCTCCGTCACCGGCGCCGAAGTCGTCGGTGGCCGCATACACGCCCCGCGGCGAGACGACGGCGTGCAGGTACGAGAACATCGGGCGCAGCGCATGTTCCAAGACGAGCGAGTGGCGGTCGGTGCCGCCGGTCGCCGCGATGAGCACCGGGATGTCCTCCAGTGTCTCCTCCGGCAGCACGTCGAAGAACGACTTGAACAGCCCGCTGAACGAGGCGTTGAAGGCGGGCGTGACGGCGATCAGCCCGTCGGCCGCGGCGAGTTTGCCGAACACGTCCTCCAGTTCGGTCGAGGGGAACCCGGCGAGCATGGCGTCCATGATGGCCCGCCCGTATCGGCGCAGTTC
Source organism: Nakamurella lactea (assembly GCA_044463185.1). GTDB lineage: Bacteria > Actinomycetota > Actinomycetes > Mycobacteriales > Nakamurellaceae > Nakamurella > Nakamurella lactea_A. The sequence continues at coordinate 5,048 of JBIQMQ010000106.1, forward strand.
GACGACGGTCGTCTCGGCCTGGACCCCCTGCTGCGCCAGCTGATCGACGACGGATGCCAGAATCCGATCCGCGAGCAGCCGCGTCGTCGACGGCTCCCGTAATCCACCGCTCACCACTACCAGGTTGGTCATCGCTGCTCCCTCGCTGCCCCGTCAGTGTCATTCTCCGCCCCGGATCCGCGCGTCGCCTCGCGCCGGGCTGCCTCCGCCGCCGCCACTAGCGAGGCGTGCGTCGGCGGGTCCGGCACCGACGCGGCCCGACCGATGGCGAACTCCTTGCGCAGCACCGGGATCACCTCCTCGCCCAGCAGGTCGAGCTGTTCGAGGACGGTCTTGAGCGGCAGGCCGGCGTGGTCGAGGAGGAAGAGTTGACGCTGGTAGTCGCCCACGTAGTCGCGGAATCCGAGGGTCCGTTCGATCACCTGCTGCGGCGAGCCGACGGTCAGCGGCGTCAGCTCGGTGAACTCCTCCAGCGACGGGCCGTGGCCGTAGACCGGGGCCTGGTCGAAGTACGGCCGGAATTCGGCGACGGCGTCCTGGCTGTTGCGGCGCATGAAGATCTGCCCGCCCAGTCCGACGATGGCCTGGTCGGGGTCGCCGTGCCCGTAGTGCGCGAACCGCTCCCGGTAGAAACGCACCATCCGCTGGGTGTGCGATGCCGGCCAGAAGATGTGGTTGGCGAAGAACCCGTCGCCGTAGAACGCGGCGAGTTCGGCGACCTCGGGCGTACGAATGGCGCCGTGCCACACGAACGGCGGCACACCGTCCAGCGGCTGCGGCGCCAGCGTGAATCCCTGCAGCGGCGTGCGGAACTTGCCGCTGAAATCCACCACCGGCTCGCGCCAGAGCCGGCGCAGCAGCCCGTAGTTCTCGACGGTGAGCGGGACGGCGGCGCGAATGTCCTTGCCGAACCACGGGTAGACCGGCCCGGTGTTCCCGCGCCCGAGCATCAGGTCGGTGCGGCCGTCGGACAGGTGCTGCAGCATGGAGAAGTCTTCCGCGATCTTCACGGGATCGTCGGTGGTGATGAGCGTGGTCGACGTGGACAGGATCAGCCGCTCGGTCCGCGCGGCGATGTATCCGAGCATCGTGGTCGGTGACGACGGCACGAACGGCGGATTGTGGTGCTCGCCGGTGGCGAACACGTCCAGCCCGATCTCCTCGGCCTTGAGCGCGATCGCCACCATCGACTTGATCCGCTCGTGCTCCGTGGGCGTGGTCCCGGTGGTCGGATCCTCGGTGACGTCGCCCACGGTGAAGACGCCGAACTGCATTCCGGACATCGCGCCCTCTCGCTTCCCAGCGCCGGATGCGCTACAGCCATACAAGCACGGCGGTGGGAAGGTATGACGCCGCCCTCGTGCGAAGGCGTGCCGGCCTAGATGGCCAGGCGCAGGACGACGTCGCCGCCGGGCGCGGTCACGTTGATGGCGCGGATCTCGTCGGGTGGCAGCGCGGTGCCGCTGGTGAATCGCGCGGTGGCGTCCTGCGTCAGCGCCCAGGAGCCGATCTCGTGAACGTGCCCGGAGCTGTCCACCACCTCGAGGCCGTACACGCCGCGCTGCGCGTATCGGGAGGAGCCGTCGTAACTGCAGTCGATGGTGATCTTGCTGCCCCACGGCACGGCGGCGATCGCGGCGGTCGCGCGAATGGGGGCGATGCCTACGGCTGTCATCTGCAGCGCCTCCGCCGTGGTCGCCGGGGCCGCGGGCGACGCCAGTGCGATGGCCAGCGCTGCGATCGTGGCTGCGGCGACGGTCGCGACACCGCCGATCGCCCACCGGGCTCGGCGACGCCGCCGTTCGACGAGCCGGACCAATCCTGTCACGTCGTCCGCGCGCGCGGTGGCTGTCGGCGCGTCCGGGGCAGCCGAGTTCCCGTCCTGCGACGCGAGGGATACCAACAGGGCGTCGCGCGCCTCGTCGCGGGCGGCGGTGAGCGCTCCGACGACCGGGCGCAACGCCGCCACGCGCGCGGTGCACGCCGCACATCCGGGCAGGTGCGCCTCGAACGCCGCGCGCTCCGCGCCGCTGAGCGCACCCAACAGGTACGCGGCGTCGTCGTGCTCGAACGAGTCCGACGCCGGGCCCCGGCTCGTCATGCCAGCCCTCCCATCTCGTCCAGTGCGGCTCGCAGCGCGTGCAGCGCGTAGTGCGTCCGCGATTTCACCGTGCCCTCCGGCAGCCCCAGTCGTGCCGCCGCCTCGGCCACGCTGGACCCCCGGAAGAAGCACTCCAGCAGGACCTCGCGATGCGGGAACGACAGCGTCCGCAACGCGGCGAGCACCACTTGCCGATCGGCGACCGCGCTGGCCTCGTCGACGATCGCCGCCTCGGGCGGGTCGGCGGTCAGCGTCTCCGGGCGCCGATTGCGGCTGCGCCAGTCGTCGATGACGATGCGCCTGGCCACGGTGAACAGCCACGTTCGGGTGGGGCCGGTTCCGGCGGTGAGCACCGTCGGGTTGCGCCAGGCGCGCAGGAACGTCTCCTGTACCACGTCCTGCGCCCGCGCCTCGTCGCCGCCGACCAGGCCGATCACGAAGTGCGACAGCGCCGCGCCGTGCGCGGCGTGTAGCTCGCGCATCAGCTGGGCCTCCGGGCTCCTGGTCTGCGTCTCGGAGCGCGTCATCTCGTCCGCTCGCTCCGACTCCGCAGGGCCTTCCCGGCCGTGGCGCCCGCGGCGGCCCCGTATCTCGTGATCTTCCGCGTCAGCTCCGGCCACCCGCCTGTGACCTCCCTGACGCCGAAGAGCCCGTGCAGCAACGAGTTCCAGTATGCGACGGCGGCGACCAGGAGGGACCCGAACAGAGACGAAGAGATCACGACGGCGCGCACGGCCGAGGAGGACAAGGTGCGCATGCCCGGTCGTACGCCGGGCACACCGGATCGGTTCACCACGCGCCGTGCCACCCGGGGCGCCGAGCCGGACTCGCGCGCGACACGTCGGAGACGTTTCCTGACGACGGCGACCGGGTAGTAGCGCCACATACAGTTACGGCCGGTGCACCGATTGTTATCGGGGGTGCGACGATGAGCGAGCCCGTAGCAGGGCAGCGTCCGACGACGTCTCCATGGCGTCGATGGGCGCTGCGCGCCGGGCTCGTTCTGGGCTTCGCCGCGACCGCGTGGGTGCTCGGGTCGGTCAGCGCGTCGGCCTCGCCGCCGGATTCCGCGGTGCCGGCTCTCGACTCCCTGTTTGGCCCGGATTACTCCCTGTCTGCCCTGGATTCCGTCGCACCAGCTCTGGCCGGAGGATTGCTGGAATCGGCCGGCGAGATCGTCGACGATGTCGCCGACGGCACTGTCCCGCTCACCGCCTTCGCGGGGACCGACGACGAGGCGCCAACCGAGCACGCAGCCGATGACGTGGCAGAGCCATCGAACGCCGCGGCAAGCTCGCCGGCGGCCGCCGGAAGCTCCGAACCGGCGGCCAGCCCCACGCAACCAGTCGATGACGTCGTGAGCACGGCACAGAAGGTCGTTGTCACCACCGTGGCCCGGACGTCCCGCGCGGCCTCCGCTGTCGTCGCCCGAACGGAGCCGGTGCTCGATCAGGCCCGCCAGCTGGCCCCGTCCGCAGACCTACTGAACGAGGCCGTCGAGCCGCTGACCTCCGCGGTCACCGACGTGCTCGAGGGTGCCCGCGCCGCGGTCGTGCCGGTCGGCGAGGCCGTCGCGCCAACGCCCGTCGCGAACGTTCTGCATTCCGCCATCGCGGGCGTCGCCGATCCGGTCGAGCAACCGGTCGAGGTCTGTAGCGTCGTGCAGCGGCGACGCGAGCGAACGGATCTCGTCGAGCTCGTCGGTCGGTGCGCCGGTGTTCCCGATGATCGACATG
>JBIQMQ010000107.1:0-6644 GCA_044463185.1 Nakamurella lactea
TCGACAGCTGTCCTTGGAGCGCACCGGACGGTCGGATGTCGCCCGGGTGATCGACATCGTCCAACCGGACTACGTGGTGCACATGACGGATGCCACGGAGGAAGAGCTTCGCATGGTGGCAGACGCCGGTTTGCCACTGGTGCTCTGCCCGCGGGGACAAGCGGCCCTCGGCAACGGCTTCTCGCCGATCGCCGCCGCCCTCGACGCGGGACTGACCGTCAGTCTCGGCACGGATAACGCAATGCTGAACAGCCCGGACATTCTCAAGGAGATGGATTTCCTGGCCAGGGTCAGCCCGGCAATCGGACATGACCCTGCGGCGGTCCAGCCAAAGGATCTGCTCACCGCGGCGACGATCGGTGGGGCCAGGACACTCGGCCTGCAAGACAGCCTTGGCTCCATCTCCGTCGGCAAATCGGCCAGTCTCATCGTTTTCAACCTCAATTCGCCGAGCCTCGCACACTCAGCGGATTTCGTCAGCAGCATCGTTCTCAGCGCCACTCAAGCAGATATTCGTGCGGTTCTGATCGACGGCGTCACGGCCTACGGGACGCTGAACTAACTCCGTTCCACTCTTGTTCCAGATGGAGGCAGAGCATGATCACACGCAACGCCCACACCGACCACCGTCGCGAACCGCGCTGGAAGCGATCGCGAACCTTCACCGCGATGACCGCGGCCGGCGCTGCTCTGACGCTTGTCATGGCTGCGTGTTCCTCGACAACGGCAGACAGCGCGTCGTCGTCCGACAAGCCCGCCGAAAGCTCCGCTGCGGGGACGCCGGCGGGTTCTAGCGGCTCGTCGTCGGCGCAGCCGCCCGCGCAGGGCATCACCGACACGACGATCAAAATTGGCGTGCTCGGCCCGTTCTCCGGCAACGCCTCGGTCTACAGCAAGGCCACGGATCTGGCGATGTCGATCTACGAGGACGCGAACGTAAACGGCGGCATCAACGGCCGGCAGATCGAGATCGTCAGCGCGGACACCAAGTGTGACGCTGCGACGCTGCAGGGCATCATTCGGAAGTTCGTCGAGCAGGACAAGGTCTTCATGATCAGCGGCGGCTCCTGCAGCAACGCGATCATCGCGGCCAAGCCGCTGATCGAGCAGTACGGCATCCCCATGGTCACCATGAATGCCGCCAGCGCCAAGATCTCCGACCCGCCGCTGGCAAATCTGTTCCACGTAAAAGCTACCTCCGAGGAGCAGGCCGAGGCGATCGCCACGTTCGTCGCCTCCAACCCCGACGCAAAAACCGTGGCGTTCGCGGCGACCAGCGACGAATGGGGCCAGACCGGCATCGCGCCGGTCAAGTCGATGCTGGAAAAGGCGGCCCCGGGCGTCAACATCGCGACCGATCAGCAGCTCGATCCCGAGGGCGCTGACCCGACTCCCGCAATCCGCAAGATGATCGACGTCAAGCCCGACATGGCCGTCGTCTTCGCCTACCCGCAGCCCATGACGACGTTCCTGAAGAACGCGCGGCCGCAGGGACTGGCGGTACCAGTCGTCACCGGTGACGGCACCCGCCCGGACGAGCAGGCGAACCGGCTCGGTTCCCGGAAGTCCGCGGAGAATTTCTTCAGCGTCTTCGGGTTCACCGCGCCCTTCGACGATCCGTCACACGACAAGTACAAGGACATGTTCGCGAAGGACTACCCCAACCTGGACTGGGACACTGTCGCACTGGAAGGTGCCGTGAGCGCGGAGTTCAACGTCGCGGTGCTCAAGGCCATGGGCGAGACCATGACGTGGGAGAACTTCATCCACACGGCGGAGGTCACCTCCGTGGACTCGGTAAGCGGCACGCTCCAGTTCGCGCCGTTCGACGCGAACAACAAGCTCACCCGGCGGCCGGGCATCAAGCCCAACTTCTCCGTGCTCGATCCGCATGACACGGGCGAGAAGACGATCGTCGTCACCGATTGGGCCGATTGGCTGAAGGCCAAGGGCTGATTCATCCCTGCTGCTCTGGTGTGACGGTGGCCATCCGGTCCGACCGCCGTCGGCATGCGGACATCGTCACACCAGAGCTTGCGGGAAGAGCACGACCAGCTTCTCGTTCCGCTCACCACTTCCACGTCACGAGGGGAGGTCAGTAGACATGACCAACTTCTTGCAAGTGCTGATCGCCGGGCTCGGGCAGGGGAGCATCTACGCGGTACTCGCCCTCGGACTCACCCTCATCCTGCGGTCGACCACGGTGTTGAACTTCTCGCACGGCGCGCTGTATATGGCGAGCGCGTTCATCGCACTGGAGCTGATTCGGGCCGGCGTGAACTACGCGCTTGCCGTGCTGATAGCGATCGCCGCGGTGACCCTGCTCGGCGCGGTCATCGACCTGATCGCTTTCGAACCGCTGCTGCACAAGGAACATGTCACTCAGGTATTCGCCACCGTCGCGGTGTCGTTCATCATCGTCGGCATCGTTCAATACATGACGGTCGACCAACGCGGCATGCCCCCCATTCTCGAAGCGGAATCGCTCCACTTCGGGGAGCTGACCATCAACCCGCAGTACCTCATCATGATCGGCGTGCTGGCCGTCGCTGGCCTGACGCTCGCCCTGTTCTTCCGATACACACGCACCGGCCTGATCATCCGAGCCAGCACCGACAACATGCGTGGAGCCGCGCTCGTCGGTATCAAGGTCCGGCAAGTCTTCCTCATCATGTGGATGCTCGGGGCTGCGCTGGCTGCGATCGCTGGAATCCTCGCGGCACCCACCACACTCGTGAGTGCGACGATGGGCGACACCCCCATGATCACCGCACTCGCGGCCATGACGCTGGGCGGCTTCGGCAGCATCCCCGGCTCGGTCATCGGCGGGCTGGTGATGGGACTCCTGGAGACCGGCGGCAACTTCTACATTTCGACACAGCTCGGTGGCGTGGCCGGATTCGCCGCAGTCTTCCTGCTGCTGGTGATTCGACCCGGGGGACTGCAACGGACCCGCCGCGCCGGAGAGGTCCGGCAGGCATGAACACGACCCACTCCGCGGAGCCACGGTCGGCGGTGCCGCGCTCGATGCTGCGATATGGGAAGGACCTCCTGGCGGGCTCGACGGCGACGCCGGCGCTGCTACTGCTTGCCGCCATCGCTCTTCCCTTCCTTATCAACGGCTACTACGTCTTCATCTTCAGCCTCGCGTTCGCCTACGTCGTGGCGGCAGTCGGCTTCGACATCGCGCTCGGACGGGCTGGACTGCTGGCGTTCACCGGTTCGGCGTTCTTCGGGGTTGGCGCATTCGTCGCCGGCCGACTCGCATCCCTTGGAGTTTCCGCCGAGTTCACGCTGGCCGCGGCGCTGGCCGCGGGCGCAGTGCTCGGCTACCTCTACGGCGCGGTCACGGTGCGGCTCCAGGCGTACTACTTCGCAATCACCGGCATCGTACTGATGCTGTTGCTGAACTACTTCTACCGGAACGGCGGCAGCATCACCGGTGGCTACAGCGGCTTTTCCATACCGGCGCCGCACTTCACCGTCGTACCGTCCGGGCCCATCACCTCCAGCACAACGCTCTACTTCATCGGCGCGGTACTCGTCGTGATCGCATATGTGACAGCACGCCTCTTGGGTCGCTCACAGATCGGCCGAAGCTGGCACGCCGTACGGCAGGCCCCGGCGGTGGCTAGCGGACTCGGTATCAACGTTTGGCGCGCCCGTCTGCTTGCGATCGTGGTGAGCTCGGCGTTCCTATCGCTCGGTGGCGCCTGGTTCGGTTACCTTTCGCTTCGGTTCCTGCCGGAGTCGTTCATGTTCGACCAGCTGCTGATCCTCTTCCTCATGCTCATCATGGGCGGTCTGCGCAGCGTCAACGGTGCCTTGATCGGCGCCGTCATCCTGGTTTGGCTGAACCAATACCTGGCGGAGTTCGTGGGCCTGAGCGAAGTCATCTACGGAATCGGGCTTCTCGCCTGCGTGCTGCTGTTCTCGCGCGGCATCTATGGCACGATCAGTGCCCGTTACCGCTCGTTTCGGGAGCGTGCGCTGTGACGGGCCAACTGCTGCTCGCCGCGACCGGCGTGACGGTGCGATTCGGCGGCCTCGTTGCGGTCGATGACATGTCGGTGGACGTACACGCGGGCCAGATCGTGGGGCTGATGGGTCCGAACGGCGCTGGCAAGACGACCCTATTCAACACGCTCAGCGGGCATCAGGTGGTGACCTCCGGAAACATCCTGATGAACGGTCGGGACGTGACGGCGCTCCCGGCACACCAGCGGGCCCGTCTCGGCCTGGCCAGAACATTCCAGATGGGCGGCCTGGTCAGCGACCTCACCGTGATCGAGAACATTGCCCTGGGCCTGGACCACGGCCATCGCCTCGGCCACGGTCGACGCGGGCGAAGCGACCTGGTCGCCGGCGCCCGCGACCACCTCGATCGTTTTCGCCTGCTGGATGTGGCGGACGTGTACGCCGGGACCTTGGGCGCTGGGTTGCGTCGCAGAGTCGAGGTGGCCCGCGTCATGGCTGCCGACCCGACCCTGGTGCTGCTCGACGAGCCGGCGGCCGGGTTGACGCCCAGTGAACGGGACGATCTCGCGGAACTTCTGATGTCCGTCAAGGAACGAAACGTCGGTCTATTGGTCACCGAGCACACGTCGGACTTTCTGTTTTCGCTGGCGGACACCATCATCGTGATGAATTTCGGGCGTGAGCTACTGCGCGGGACGCCGGATGTGGTTCGCACTGACCGCACGGTTCTCGCGGCCTACCTCGGTGGCGGGGAGGAGCAGTGATGGGTGGCCCACTTCTTCGTGTCGAGGCCATGAGCGCGGTCCGCGGGGGCGCCGTGGTGGTGCGCGACATCTCCTTCACCATCGTTCACGGCGAAGCGTTCGGGCTGCTCGGCGCCAACGGCGCGGGCAAGACCACCATCGTCGACGCCATCTGCGGTTTTACCCGCAAGGCCGGCGGGCGAGTCATGTTCGAGGACGCCGACATCACCCGCGCCCGGCCGGAGGCTCTGGCCCGGCGCGGCCTGATCCAGGTGTCCCAGGATCGTGAGCTTTTCGCGTCGCTCACCGTCCGCGAGAACCTGATCCTCGGCGCGCGGGCGGCACGGTCGCGCGGCCGGCGGGAAGCCGCGAATCTCGACAAGGTTCTCGGACTGTTTCCTCGGTTGAGCGAGCGGATCGCGTCGCGCGCCGGATCGTTGAGCGGGGGAGAACAGCAGATGCTCGCCATCGGGCGCGCGCTCATGGGCGAACCCCTACTGCTGCTCCTAGACGAACCGATGTCCGGACTGGCGCCCGTCATCGTCGGCGAAGTCGAAGCGGCGCTGAAAGACCTGCGGCAGTCCGGCCTGAGCATCCTCCTGGTCGAGCAGAACGTCGACGTCGCGTTGCGCCTGTGCGACGAGATCCTGGTGATCAAGGCAGGCGAGGCGGTGTTCCGGGGCGGCCACGACGACCTCGGGGCGGACCCGCGCGCGCGGCTGGGACAGCTCTATGTATGAATCGGATCCACGTGTGAGTCAGGCGGCGGACGAACCATGACGACATCATCAACCACCCTGTCCCAGGCGCTGAAGGATCGGATCCGGGATCCGGCTGCGGGGCCCCTTGTGCTGCCCGGCGCTCCAAATGCGCTCACGGCGCGGATCGTGGAGGAGTGCGGATTCGACGCGGTGTACCTGTCCGGTGCCGGCGTCGCCAACACGTTCTTGGGCGCGCCGGACATCGGCCTATTGGGATACCGCGAGGTGCTGACGCATATCGAGGCCATCCGCGACGCGGTGTCGATTCCGCTGGTGGTCGACGGTGACACCGGCTACGGCAATGCCGTCACCGTGCATCACACCGTGCGCGGGTTCGAAGCGGCCGGCGCGAACGGCATCCAACTCGAGGATCAGCAGTTCCCCAAGAAGTGCGGGCACTTCGCGAACAAAGGCACGATCTCGGCGGACGAGATGGTGGCGAAGATCCACGCCGCGGTCGACGCGCGCCGGGATGACGGGTTCGTCATCATCGGTCGCACGGACGCACTCGCCTCGGAGGGGCTCGACGCCGCATGTGATCGAGCGCAACGCTACCTGGACGCCGGGGCCGACGTAGCCTTTGTCGAAGCGCCGCGGCAACGCGACGCGTTCCTCGGCATTCCTCGGTGTCTGAGTGGCCCCGCCGTCGCGAACGTGGTCGAGGGCGGCATGACTCCGGTGGTGCCGTTCGGTGACCTCGCCGACGCCGGCTATCGCGTCATTCTCTACGCCAACACCGCGATGCGCGCCGCTATTAGTGCGATGCAGTTCGCACTGGGCAACCTGCGCGCCCGCGGCGACTCGCTCGGCGTCAGCCACGCCATCGCGACCTGGTCGGAGCGGCAGCGCCTTGTGCGCAAGGACACCTTCGACGCCCTGTCGGACGCCTACGCGACCGATCGATTCACCGGGAGCCAGCCATGACGACAACGTTGCCGCAGCACTACGCCATCGTCGGCGGATCCGTGCTCGCCGGAGACGATCTGCGCCTGATCGAAAACGGATACGTGGAGGTCGCAGACGGCAAGATCGCGAGCGTCGGCGAAAGGGCGGACGTGCCGGCCGTGCCGGTTGTCGACGCGCCGAACACGTTGATCCTGCCGGGGTTCGTCAACGGCCACACCCACATCGAGGACGCCGGCTTCAAGGAGCTGCCGTTCGG
>JBIQMQ010000107.1:6744-8834 GCA_044463185.1 Nakamurella lactea
CTCGGCACGCTGTCGGCCGGAAAGAACGCGGCGATGGTCGTCATGGACCTCATGACACCGAACATGCGGAACAGTGTCGATCCCGTTGCGTCCGTCGTATCGCGCGCCAACTCGGGCGACATCAAGGCCGTCCTCTACGACGGCCGGATCGCACACGGGTCTTTGTGACGTTTCCGCGTCATGCGGTTGTGAACGATACGAAAGGTGGATGAGAGATGACGACACGAGATGTGTCCGAAGCAGTGTGGGCTTCGGTGGTGGATCCGGAGGACATTGCCCGATACGAACGGCTCGGCATTGGTGCGAAAGGCGGATTCGGCGTCGCGCCCGCCGTGGTGATCATCGATGTGCAGCAGCGGACAGTGTCGCCGAAGTATCCGGCAAGTTGCGGCCAGGCCGGCCTCGATGCGGTGCCCCGGATTCGGACCGTGCTCGATGCGGCCCGCGCCGCCGGCGCGCCGGTGGTCTACGCCTACGTCGCGCCGAAGAACGAAACCGACTCGTCCCGATTCGCCACCAAGTTTGCCGTGCTGCAATCGGTCGATCAGGAGGGCTACCAGTTCCTCGAAGACCTCGAGCCGCACCCGAGTGACATCATGCTTCCGAAACGGCACCCCAGCGTGTTTTTCGGAACCCCGCTGGCGTCGTATCTCATCGACCGACGGATCGACTCGCTCGTCATCACCGGCGCGACCACCAGCGGGTGCGTGCGCGCCACCGCTGTCGACGCGTTCTCGTACGGATACAAGGTGGTCGTGCCGCATGACGCCGTGTTCGACCGGGTGGTCACGAGCCACGCGGTGAACCTGTTCGACATCAATTCTAAATACGGCGATGTGGTGTCGTCGGCCGATGTCGTGCAGTACTTCGAAGAATTGGCAGCCGAGGGAGGCACGAAATGAGCACGTTCGATCTCGCCGTCGAAAACGCGCGTCTGACGCTGCCGGGCGAGGGCACGTTTACCGGGTCGTTGGGCATTCGGGACGGAAAAGTTGCCATGCTCAGCAACGAGTCGTCGCCCGGGTCTGCCGATCGGGTGGTTGACGCGAACGGACTGGACGTCCTCCCGGGCATCGTCGACCCGCATTCCCACTATGGATTAGGCAACGACCGCGACTTCGTCACCGAGGCGAGAGCCGCCGCGCGGGCCGGCATCACCACGACGATCTCGTACCTGCTGAAGCCGGACGCAGACTATTTGCCGCACTTCTCGGAGATGAAGGCAGATGGCGAGCGGAACTCGTGCGTCGATTTCGGTTTCCACTTCGGGGTGTCGTCCATCGAGCAATCCCAGCAGTTGCGCAGGGCCGCCGACGATTTCGGTGTGACCAGCCACAAGTACTTCACCAGTTTCAAGCGCCCAGGGGAGGGTGCCTACATCGGCGTGAACCCGGGACACGACGGAATCCTGCACGCGATCATGCGCGACGTCGCCCGGGACCCTCGCGTCACGCTCGTCGTGCATTCGGAGACGATCGAGGTCGTATGGTCGCTGGCGGAAGAGCTCCAGGCGGCTGGGGTCGACGGCCTTGTCGCGTGGGATCGTTCGCGGCCGGACTTCACGGAAGCGGACTCGATTGCCACGGTGGCGCTGTTCTCCGAAGTCACCGGAGCCCGGGTGTACATCCCGCACGTATCCAGTGCGCGGGGCCTCGCCGAGGTGCGCCGCTTCGGCAACAACCGGCCGATCATCGAGACCTGCCCGCACTATCTGACACACACCCGCGATGACGCCTTCGAGGGCTCTCTGGGGAAGGTCAATCCGCCGCTGCGCAGCGCCTCGGACGTGGACGCATTGTGGGACGGCATCTTCGACGGGATCGTGGACGTCATCGGGTCAGATCACAACTCGCGGCCGCGCGCCAAGAAGATGTCGGATATCTGGTCGGCCAGCGCGGGATTCCCTTCACAGGGCACCATGCTGCCCGCGATTCTGACGGAGGGCGTCGTGAAACGGGGGCTGTCGCTGACGCGCGCCGTCGAGTTGATGTGCTCCTCGCCGGCGCAGGTGTTCGGACGCTACCCGCAGAAGGGCACGCTGATGCCCGGCGCCGATGCCGACTTCGTGATCGTCGACATGGAGCACGCCG
>JBIQMQ010000108.1:0-8771 GCA_044463185.1 Nakamurella lactea
GAGCAGCTCGAAGACCTCGGCCGGTTTCGGGATCTGCCGTTGCACCATGCGTGTCTCCGCTCCTGCTCTTGCCCGCACGGTCACCGCCGCACCGCACGTGGCCTGTAGCGCCTCAGCGCAGTATGCCGCGCCACCAGGTCGCGGATGGCGCCCAGGTCCGCGGGCACCGCGCCGGCCGCCTGCGCCTGGATCAGGACGTTGCCCAGGGCCGTGGCCTCCACGGGTCCGGCCGCCACGGGCACGCCCGACCTGTCCGCGGTCCGCTGGCAGAGCAGCGCATTCAGCGCCCCGCCGCCGACCATGTGGATGACGCCGACCTCGCGCCCGGCCAGGTCCGCCGCCTGGTGCGCCGTCCGCGCGAAAGCCTCGGCCAGCGACTCCACGATGCTGCGCACGACCTCGACCGGTCCGGCCGGAACCACGAGATCGTGCTGCCGGCAGTAGGTTTCGATGCGGGCAGGCATATCGCCGGGGGCACCGAACACCGGGTCGTCGACGTCGAACATCGTGTACGCGACATCGGCGTCGGCTGCCGCCGCCAACAGCGACTCCAGCTCCACCGCATCGCCGCGCGACCGCCAGGTGGCCACCGATTCGTTCAGCAGCCACAGGCCCATGACGTTGCGCAGGAACCGGGTGGTGCCGAACGCACCGCCTTCGTTGGTGAAGTTCGCGGCGCGGCTGGCCTCGGTGACGATCGGCGCGACGGTCTCCAGTCCGACCAGCCCCCAGGTGCCGCAGGAGAGGAAGACGGCATCGTCGCCGAGCATGGGGGTGGCGACAACGGCGGAGGCGGTGTCGTGCGAGGCGACCGCAGTGACCGGCGCCGAGAAGCCGAGGGCGGTGACGGCGTCCGCCGTCAGCGGACCGATCGTCTCCCCGGGCACGACGAGCGGCGCGAACAGCGCCTGCGGCAGGCCGAGGAGATCGATCAGTTCCCGGTCCCACTCGCGGCCGACCGTGAGGAGCCCGGTGGTGGAGGCGTTGGTGGTCTCGGTGCGCTGGGTGCCGGTGAGCCGGTGGGCGATCAGGTCCGGGATGAGCAGCATCCGATCGGGGGCGGCCGGCCCATCGAAACGGCCGGCGAGCCGATCGGCGGCGAGCTGGTAGAGCGTGTTGAAGGGCAGGAACTGCAGGCCGCTTCGCGCGTACAGCGCCCGGTGCGGGATCACGGCGTGCACGGCGTCCACCCCGGCGGCGGTGCGCCCATCGCGGTAGTGGAACGGGTCGCCCTGCAGCGCGCCGCCGCGCAGCAGCCCGTAGTCGACGGCCCAGGAGTCGATGCCGATGCTGGCGATCTCGGCGCCGCGGCCCGCCGCTCGCAGGCCGCCCTCGACGTGCCCGGCCAGCGCGGCGAAGTCCCAATGCAGGCCGTCGGCGCGCCGCACCGGACCGTTCGGGAACCGGGCGACCTGCCGCAACGACAGTTCACCGGCACCGGCGTGCCCCACCATCACCCGGCCGCTCGTCGCGCCCAGATCGACCGCAGCCACGGTCAGTGACATGGAACCCGCCATACCGACCCGAGCCCTACCGCAGGAACGCTGCCGCGACGCCGGCGTCCACCGGGATGTGCAGGCCCGTGGTGTGGTCGAGATCGGCGGACACCAGCACGAAGACGGCCGCCGCCACATGCTCGGGCAGGACCTCGCGACCCAGTAGGGTGCGCTTCGCGTAATACTCGCCGAGCTTGTCCTCCGGTACGCCGTAGACGGCGGCGCGCTGCGCGCCCCAGCCGTGCGCGAAGATGCCGGAGCCGCGCACGACGCCGTCCGGGTTGATGCCGTTGACCCGCACACCGTACTCGCCGAGCTCCGCGGCGAGCAGCCGCACCTGGTGCGCCTGGTCGGCCTTCGCCGATCCGTAGGCGACGTTCTTCGGCCCCGCGAAGACGGCGTTCTTGGAGGAGATGTAGACGATGTCCCCGCCGAGACCCTGGTCGATGAGCACCTTCGCGGCGGCCCGGGACACCAGGAAGGACCCCTTGGCCATGACGTCGTGCTGCAGGTCCCAATCCTGCTCGGTCGTCTCCACCAGGGGCTTGGAGATGGACAGACCGGCGTTGTTGACCACGAGGTCCAGCCCGCCGAACGCCAGCAGCGCCGCATCGACGGCGGCATCGACCGCTCCGGCGTCCGTCACGTCGGCGGCGACGCCGACAGCCACGTCGGCGGAACCGATCTCGGCCGCGACTTCGGCCGCCTTCGCGGCGTCGAGGTCGGCGATGACGACGCAGGCGCCTTCGGCGGCGAGCCGACGCGCCGTGGCCCTGCCGATGCCGGAGGCGGCGCCGGTGACCAGCGCGATCCGCCCCACCAGCGGTTTCGGCTTGGGCCGGCGGGCCAGCTTGGCCTCCTCCAGCGCCCAGTATTCGATGCGGAATTTCTCGGCCTCGTCGATGGGTCGGTAGCTGCCGATCGCCTCCGCGCCCCGCATCACGCCTATGGCGTTGATGTAGAACTCGCCGGCGACCCGGGCGGTCTGCTTGTCGGCGCCGTAGCTGAACATGCCCACGCCGGGGATCAGGATGATGGCCGGGTCGGCGCCGCGCATGGCCGGCGGCTCCTCCCCCCTGGCCCGGGCCGCGGCGGCGCCCGCCTCGTAGTAGGCCGTATAGGCGGCGCGGTACTCGGCGTGCAGCACCTGGAGGCGAGCGACGCAATCCGGCACGGAGGCGTCGGCCGGCAGGTCGAGGACCAGCGGCCGGACCTTGGTGCGCAGGAAGTGGTCGGGGCAGCTCGTGCCCAGCGCCGCCAGCCGCGGGTGCGCCTCGTGCGCCAGGAAGTCCAGCACCTCGCCGGAGTCCTCGAAGTGCCCGACCACGGGCTTGTCGGTCGAGGCGATCCTGCGCAAGGTGGGTGCGAGCGCGGCCGCCTTGGCCCGTCGCTCTGCCGGGGGCAGCGCGCCGTAGCCGGGCCGCGGCGCCCCGAACGGGTCCGGCTTCCCGTGCGCCGCAATGTATTCCGAAGCGCCGCGGATGATCTGCAGTGAGTTCGCTTCGGCCTCGTCGCTGCTGGCGCCCCACGCGGTGATGCCGTGCCCTCCCAGAATGCAGCCGATGGCTTGCGGGTTGTTCCGCTGCACCGCGGCGATGTCCAGGCCGAGCTGGAAGCCGGGCCGGCGCCATGGCACCCACACCACGGAGTCGCCGAACGCGTCGCGGGTCAGCCGCTCGCCGTCGGCGGCCGTGGCGAACGCGATGCCCGCATCCGGATGCAGGTGGTCCACATGCGGAGCGTCGACCAGTGCGTGCATCGCCGTGTCGATGGACGGGGCCGCGCCGCCCTTGCCGTGCAGGCAGTAGTCGAAGGCGGCGACCATCTCGTCCTCGCGGTCCACGCCCGGATAGACGCCTGTCAGCGCCCGAACCCGGTCGAGCCGCAGTACCGCCAGCCCCGAGGCCGTCAGCGTGCCCAGGTCGCCGCCGGATCCCTTGACCCACACCAGTTCCACCGGCTCGCCGGTCACCGGGTCGAGATCGCTGCCCTTCGCGGAGGTATTGCCGCCGGCGTAGTTCGTGTTGCGGCGATCCGCGCCCAGCCTGTTGCTGCGGGCGATGAGCGCCGAGACCGCCGGATTCACAGTACTTTTCGACCGCGCCGCGCTTGCCGCCGGCGCACTGCCCTCGGATGACGTCATATCCGTCACGCTCCCCATCCGGCCTGGGTCCCGCCCACGCGGCCGGCCTCGATCTTCTTCTGGTATCCACTCGCCGCATACGCCGCCATCGGGTCGGCCGGTAACCCCCTGGACTCACGCCAGGCGGCCAGGTCCGCGCGCACATCCGTGTAGAAGGCATCCATCAGGATTCCGTTGGCGCCGAGCACATCGCCGGCGTCCTGCGCCGCCGCCAAGGCGGCGCGGTCCACCAGCAGCGCGCGCGCCGTCATCTCCTGGACGTTGAGCACGCTGCGGATCTGGCCGGGGATCTTCTTCTCGATGTTGTGGCACTGGTCGAGCATGAAGCGAACCGGCGAGCCGACCCCGTATCCGCCGCCGCGCACGACCTCGACCAGGATCCGGAACAGCTGGAACGGGTCGGCGGCGCCGACGATCAGGTCGTCGTCCGCGTAGAAGCGCGAGTTGAAGTCGAAGGAGCCCAGCCGCCCGAGCCGCAGCAGCTGCATGACGATGAACTCGATGTTGGTGCCGGGGGCGTGGTGGCCGGTGTCCAGGCAGACCATCGCGCGCTCGCCCAGGGCGGTGACCTGCGCATAGCTCGTCCCCCAGTCGGGCACATCGGTGTGATAGAAAGCCGGCTCGAAGAATTTGTACTCCAGCACCAGCCGCTGCTCGCCGGACAGTCGCCCGTAGATCGCGGCCAGCGAGTCGTGTAGCCGCTCCTGCCGGGAGCGCATGTCGTCCTGGCCGGGGTAGTTGGTGCCGTCGGCCAGCCAGATCTTGAGGTCCTGCGAGCCGATCGCGTTCATCACGTCGATGCACGCGAAGTGCGCGTCGATGGCATTCTGCCGGATCTTCGGATCGCGGTGGGCCAGGCTGCCCAGCATGTACTGATCCTCCTGGAACGTGTTGGAGTTCACCGTGCCCAACGAGACGCCTTCATCGGCAGCATGTTTCGCGAGCTTCGTATAGTCGTCGACCGTGTCCCACGGGATGTGCAGAGCCACACTGGGTGCCAGCCCGGTGTGCCGGTGCACCTGGGCCGCGTCCGACACCTTCTCGAACGGATCACGCGGGACGCCGGCCTGCCCGAAGACCTTGAAGCGCGTGCCGGAATTGCCGAACGCCCAGGACGGCACCTCGATGGTTTGCGCGGCCAGTTGATCCACTACCTCGTCAGGGAGCGTCATGAGAGATCCTTTTCAGTGCGTGCACCGGCCGTGGCCAGCTGGTCCGCGAGGTTGAACACCTCGGGCAGCGGCGTGAGTGCCTGGTCGGCGCGGGTGTCGATCGTGGTGAACAACGGCTGCATCTGCGCTTCCCATCGCGCGGCAACCGACGAGCGCGCGAGGTAGTCGGTCGACGCGGCGAGGTCGTCGGTCTCGAAATAGCCGATGATCAGTCCCTCGCCGGCGTCGAACAGGGAGTAGTTGCGACGGCCGGATGCTTCGATCTCACGCAGCATGTCCGGCCAGACGGCGGCGTGCCGCGCACGGTACTCGTCGATCCTGCCGGGATCGACCTGCATCCGGAAACAGATGCGCTGCACCGTTTCCCACCTCACATCATGTAGTTGCATCGCGTATGGACGAGGTGCCGTGCCGGGCGAATGCCGCAACCACGGCACCTCGTCATACCTGGAGGACGACCGGCTTAGAAGTTGAACTGGTCGATGTTGCCGGCGTCGAACACGAACGGGTCGCCGAGCAGCACGGTGGCGTTGTCGCCGACGGTGTAGTCGCCCAGGTCACCGGCGGTGAACTTGTCGCCGGATGCGCCGGTGATGGTGCCGTCGATCAGCGCCTTGGCGGTGTATGCGGCGAGGTAGCCGAGATCACCCGGATTCCACAGCGCGAACGAGGTGACGGTGCCGTCCTTGACGTACTGACGCATCTGGTTCGGGGTGCCCAGGCCGGTGAGAGCGACCTTGCCCTTGAACTGCGAGGTGGACAGGTAGCGCGCGGCGGCCGCGATCCCGACGGTGGTCGGCGAGATGATGCCCTTCAGGTTCGGGTAGGTCTGCAGGAGGGCGGCCGTCTTATCGAACGAGGTCTGGTCGTCGTCGTTGCCGTAGACGGTGTCCACGAGCTTCACGTTCGGGTGGTTCGCGGCGAGTTCCTTCTTCATCAGGTCGATCCACGCGTTCTGGTTGGTCGCGTTGGCCGATGCGGACAGGATGGCGATGTCGCCGGTGTCGCCGATCGCCTTCGTGATGAGGTCCACCTGCGCCTTGGCGATGCCCTCAGCGGTCGCCTGGTTGACGAACGCGTCACGGCAGGACGGGTCGGTGTCCGAGTCGAAGGTGACGACCTTGATGCCGGCGTCACGTGCCTGGTTCAGCGCGCTGCAGATGGCGTTCGGGTCGTTGGCGGAGATGACGATGGCCCCGACGCCCTGCTGGGTGAGCGTGTTGATGTAGCTGACCTGCGCGTCCGCAGTGGCCTCCGACGGGCCGACTTCCTTGTAGGTGCCGCCGAACTCGCCGATGGCCTTCTCACCGCCCTTGTCGGACGTGTCGAAGTAGGGGTTGCCCAGGTTCTTGGGCAGGAACGTGATCGCGTAGTTGTGGTCGCCTCCCGCGGCGGAGCTCTCGCCGGAGCTGGATTCGGCCGGGGCGGACTGGCTGGAGCCGTCGGTCGGAGCGGACGACTGGCTGTCGGCGGACGACTGGCTGGTCGAGGAGGATTCGCTGCCGGAGCCGGAGCTGCCGCAGGCGGCAACGACCAGGCTGAGCGCCACGGCGGTCGCCGAGACGGACATCAGCCGCCCGAAGCGTCGCGAGGTGAGCCTCGATGTGGAACGAGAGAACATGGGTGTTCCTTTCCTTGGGGTCCTTGCTGGAGTACTTCGGTGGGTGCTGATGTTGTGGCGGCGTTATCCGGGTGCCGGCGGCACTCGGCGTCTGCTGCGCACCCAGCGCGCGACGCTGGGTGCGAGCACGGACAGGATGAGCAGGGTGCCGGTGACCACGCTGATGGCGTCGGAGTTGACGCCGTCCAGGCGAAGCGCGCTCTGCAGCACGGAGATCAGCAGCACGCCGGTGACGGCGCCCGCGATGCTGCCCTTGCCGCCGAAGATGGAGACGCCGCCGAGCAGCACCGCCGCGATGATCGCCAGCTCCAGGCCGGTGGCGTTGTCGCCGCGCGCGCTGGCGTATCGCAGGGTCCAGAACACGCCGGCCATGGCCGAGACGGCGCCGGTCATCAGGAATGTCACGAACTTCGACCAGTTGACGCGTACCCCGGAGAAGGCGGCGGCCTCCTTGTTCAGGCCGATCGCGTACAGACCTCGGCCGAAGCCGGTGAAGTGCAGCAGCACGGCGAACACGCCGGTGAGCACCACGACCAGCAGGATCACGGCCGGGATGCCGGTCGGCCCGAGCATCTGCTGCGCGGCGCGCTGCCACTCTGCGGGGAACGACGTAATGGCGGTGGTGCCCAGCAGGCCGACCGCGAGCCCCCGGAACAGGGCCAGTGTGCCGATGGTGACGGCGAGCGAGGGCAGGCCGACGACCGCGACGAAGAAGCCGTTGAACGCCCCGGCGAGCACGCCGGCCAGCAGGCAGACGCCGACGGCCGCGGCCAGCGGCACGCCGGCCCGGATGAGGATACCGAACAGCACGCTGCCCAGCCCGATGACGCTGGCAATGGACAGGTCGATCTCGCCGGTGATGATGACGAGGGTGAGCGGCAGCGCGATCATCAGCACGGGCGTCGCGTCCAGCAGCAGGAAGCCGAGCGTGGTGGTCGAGGCGAAGTGCGGCACCACCAGCGCCGCCACCACCACCACTGCGAGCAGCACGACGACCATGACGGCTTCCGAGGAGGTGGCCAGGCGCCGCCAGGCCGGGCGTCCGTAGGAGGGCAGCAGCGAGTCGTCGCCGGCCGTCCGTGCCCGCAGGGTGGTCACGATGCGGCTCCTTCTGTGCTCTGCTCGGCGGCTGCCGTCGCGGGTCGCGCCTGGGCCTTGTCCACCACGGGCGGATCGTCATCACGCTCCACGACGAGACGGCGGCGCAGCCGCAGCGCCAGTGCACGGTCCAGCACGATGGCGCCCACGATCAGCGCGCCGACCACGGCCTGCTGCCAGAAGTCCTGGATGTGCACGATGGGCAGCGCCCGGTTGATGGTCATCAGCAGCATGGCGCCGATCGCGGCGCCGTAGACCGTGCCGCTGCCGCCGAAGATCGCAACACCGCCGATCACGGCGGCACCGACCGCCATCAGTTCCAGCCCGAGCCCCGTCTGGGAATTGGACGTGCCGTAGCGGGCGGCGAACAGGACTCCGGCCAGGCCGGCCAGCGCGCCGGAGATGACGAAGGCGACCAGGATGCGCTGGCGCACCTTGAGGCCGTAGAGCTCGGCGGCCTCCGGGTCGCTGCCGATCGCGTAGTACTCGCGGCCGGCGCGCCTGTTGCGCAAGTACCAGCCGAGCGCCAGCACGACGACGAGGCAGATGATGGTCAGGTACGGGATCCTCAGCAGTGACGATGTCCCGAGACCCAGGAACGCGTCCGGCATGTCGGAGGCGTTGATACGGTTGCTGCCGGCCCACAGCACCGCGACACCGCGGTAGGCGTACATGGTGCCGAGCGTGATCACCAGCGACGGCACCTTGCCGTAGGCCGACAGGGCGCCGTTGACGAAGCCGAGCACCGCGCCGAATGCCATGCAGATGGCGAACACCGCGATGACGGGGACGCCGGGCAGATCGATGAACAGCCGGCCGCACAGATACGCGGACAGTCCCACCACGCTACCCACCGACAGGTCCACGTTGCGGGTGATGATGACGATCGCCCCGCCGACGGCCACCAGGATCAGCATCGTCGGAGTGAGCAGCAGGTCTCGCCAGCCGTCTTGGCTGAACACGAAGTTCGGGTTGATGGAGGTGGCCACCACGACGACGATGACGAATGCCGCGAAGATGCCGATCTCGCGGGAGCGCAGCAACTGGCCGACCAGACGGGTCATGCGCGGACCCCCTCGCTGTGCGTGGCGCTGTACATGACGTTCTCGGCGGTCGCGTCCGCCCGGTCGATCTCGGCGGTGATGCGGCCCTCGCGCACCACCAGCAGCCGGTCGGCCATGCCGAGCACCTCAGGCAGTTCGGAGGAGATCATCAGGATGCCCATGCCCTGCCCGGCGAGC
>JBIQMQ010000109.1:0-8760 GCA_044463185.1 Nakamurella lactea
AGGCCGATGCGCTCGGCGGCGCCCGTGGCAACTCCTTCATGCAGCAGGCCGCCGCCCGCGGCATCCAGGCTGCCGGCGAACAGGGCGGCGGCGCCGGGATGGCGGTGCTCGGCATGGGCATGGCCGCCGCCGGCGGGGCGGTGTCCGGACTGCAGCAGCAGCCCTACCAACAGCCGCAATACCAGCAGCCGCAGTACCAGCAACCGCAGTACCAGCAACCGCAGTACCAGCAGCCGCAGTACCAGCCGTACCAGCAGCCGGCGCAGCAGCCGCCGGCCCCCGCGGCCCCGGCCGCCGAGGATCCGGTGGCGAAACTGGCCCAGTACAAGGCGATGCTGGACCAGGGCTTGATCACCCAGGCCGACTACGACGCCGCGAAGGCCAAGGCGCTGGGACTGTAGAACCGATGACGCCTTCCGAGACGCCGCAACCGCACACCGCCGAACAGCCCGCACCGCAGCCGCCCGCCGGATATCCGGCACCCGCACCCGCTGCCGGGTTTCCGCCGCAGCCGCCCCCCGTCGCGTATCCAGCCCCGCCACCCGGATACCCCGCCCCGCCACCCGCGGGCCCAGCCGTGGTGCAGACCGACACCGACGCGAAGGACGGGCTCAAGCGCTGTCCGCGCTGCGGCTCGAGCGATATCGCGCTCAACATCGCCACCGGGCAGCTCCGCTGCACCTTCTGCCGATACGAGGCGCCGGCCGTCAACGCGCTGCAGTACCACCATCTGGACGGCGGATCCCAGCACCTGCACGGCGTCGTGGTGGGCTCCGGGTCGGCGGACATCATCCCGGACGCCGCCGAGGTGATGACGTTCAAGTGCGCCGCGTGCGGCGCCGAGGTGGTCGTCGACACCAAGAGCTCGATGCAGGCTCGCTGCCACTGGTGCCGCAATACGCTGTCGGTCAACGAACAGATTCCCAACGGCGCGGTGCCGGACATGATCCTGCCGTTCTCGGTGACGAAGGAGCAGGCCGTCGCGCACATCACCGCCTTCGTGGGCAAGCGCATGACCTTCGCCCACCCGCGGTTCAAGGCCGAGTTCCAACCGGGCAACGTGATGGGCGTGTACCTGCCGTACATGGTGGTCGACGCCAACACGAAGATCGCGATGCGGGGGCAGGGTGAGCATCTGGTCCGCAAGTACACGCGGAAGGTCGGCGACAAGACCGTCACCTACTACGACGCCGACCTGTTCGACATCTCGCGGGCGTTCGACCTGTACATCGACGACCTCACCGTCGAGTCGTCGTCGCAGCGCCTGGACCAGACGCCGTCGAGAAACTCGAACAACATCATCAACACGATCATGCCGTTCGATGTCGAGAATTCCGTCATCTACGACTCCAACTACTTGACCGGCTTCGCCTCCGAGAAGCGCGACACCAACATGACGGACCTCGCGCCGATCATGACCGCGCAGGCGCAGGACATCGCCCGGTACCAGGCCCGGGCGATCACCCAGTTCTACGACCGAGGCGTCCGCTGGGACGACGAGCGCATCTCGATCGTCGGGCAGCGATGGGTGTCGGCCTATCTGCCGGTGTGGCTGTACAGCTACTTCGACGCGAAGAAGGGCTACGTGCACTACGTGGCCGTCAACGGCCGGACCGGCGAGACGATGGGCTCGGTGCCCGTCAACTATCCGAAGCTGCTGCTGATCTCGGCGGTGATCGAGATCGTCGCCATCGTGGCCGCGGTGCTGGTCTTCGTGGTGGGTGCCTGATGCTGCACGTGATGATGCCCCTGGTGGAGCAGGCGCTGGCGGCCGGCGAGACCGTCATCCGGGCCGAGTCGGACAGCGACTGGCGCGCCTTCGGGCTCGTCCTGCTGCTGGCCGGGCCGGGATTCTTCTGGGCCACCTACCTGCGATACCGCAACACCGACAAGCGGCACCAGCACGAGCGGGAGACGAAGGCCGAGATCGCCAACGTGCAGGCCACGGATCAGTTCGTGCGGTCCCTGAAGGGACTGAAGAACTCGCGCATGTCCGGCGAGAACGGCCGCGCCGTGCGGGGCGCGCGCAAGTTACTCGGCTGACGGCGCCTGCGGAGCGCCACTGGAACCGGCCGCGTCCTGCCTCCGGCGCGCCCGTGCCAGGACCTGGCCCAACGCCGCGGCCTCCCGGGCCAGGCGGTCGGTGTCGGCGGCCGCCAGGTCGTTGCCCGCCCCGGCGGTGACGGCCCGACCGACCATGTCCGACAGCCGGGTGCCGGTCAGGCTCTCTGCGGCGTCGGCCGCGGCGAGTTCCGGCCCGATCGCCTCCAGGCGCTGCCGGTAGTCGTCCAGAGCGGCCAGGCGTCGCAGTAGCGACCGCCACGCCTCCTCGAGCGCCGCCTGGTTCGCGCCGTAGCCGGCCTGCGCCCCAGGGTCCAGGGCGTCGACGGCCACCGCCGGCGCATCGGGTCCGGGGCGCAGCGGCTCGGCCAGGTCTCGGCGCGCGAGGTGGACGCGGTATGCGCCGAGTGCGATCTCGGCCGCCTCCCGCTTCGGGTCGAGCAGCAGCCGGTGCCCCTCCAGCATCGGATGCCGCCACGCCGCACAGCGCTCGATGGCTTCCGCCGTGGCGTTCGCGTAGTCGGCGAGCCTCGCCTCGATCGGCCGATCGCGCCACGGGATGGCTGCCCACGCCGCGAATTCGACACGGAACTTCTCGGGGTGTTTGCGCCGGAGCCGTTCCGCCCGCGCCGCCCGGCGCCGAGCCGTGCGCCGGGCCCGACCCTCCGGATGCAGGCCGATCAGCGGCGGCGGCTCGACGACGGAGTTCACCACGGGCACCTGCCGGTAGTCCGCCGCCGCGATCCGGTCGAGCAGCACGCCCGCCGAGGGCAAGCCGGTCGGCGAGTCCGGCGACACCGCGGCTGCGTCCACTTCTCCCCCTCGGTCGACGGGCGCACCGGCGGCGCGGGCACGGGCGCCGACGGCTCAGCCACCATCCTTGCGCATATCCGGGCCGGACAGCCTGATGCCGTCGAAGACCAGGACGCAGACGGCGTCGACGACGGCGGCGGCCGGCGCGCCGCTGCGCGGATACCACTCGATCAGCGAGTTGACGGTGCCGAAGATCAGACGGGCGACCATCAACGGGTCCAGATCCCGCCGCAGGTCCCCGTCGTGCTGGGCCTGCGCGACGAGCGCCGCGATCGCCCCGTCGATGGCTCGCCGCCGGGCTAGCGCGGCCCGCTCCACATCGCTGTTACCGCGCACCCGCAGCAGCAACGTCACGCTGGGCAGTTCGGCGATCAGCGCCTCGACGGCGCCGCACACCACCTCCCGAAGGGTGCGCATCGCCGACGACTGCGAGGCGCGCGCCCGGTCGAGCACGGCGTCCAGCGCGTCCAACGCCCGTCCGAGGGCGCGGGCCAGCAGCTCCTCCTTGCCCGAGACGTGGTGGTAGATGGCCGATTTCGTCAGGCCCAGCGCAGCGGCCAGGTCCGCCATCGTGGTGGCGTCATATCCGCGTTCGGTGAACACGGCGGTGGCGACGCTGATGACCCGGTCGACGTCGTAGCCGGGGCGACCCCGGCGCACGACCGGCGCCGTCATGACGTCGTCCCTTCGCGCGGCTCGCCCGTCGCCGGCCCGTCGCGCAACTCCGGCGACTTCGGCGGCGGCAGGGTGTGCGACCGGCCGCGGAACTCGGCGAGCACCTCCTCGCCGCCGTCGTCCTCGCGCACCACGGTGACGTCGTAGAGCCCGGACCGTCCCCGGCCCGCGCGTCGCCAGGCACGCGCCTTCAGCCGGTCACCGGCCCGCGCCGGAGCCAGGAAGGTGATGTCGGCGCCGGAGGCCACCGTCACCGATCCCGCCTCGTTGCAGGCGCAGGCGAAGGCCGTGTCGGCCAGCAGGAACACGTACCCGCCGTGGGCGATGCCGTGTCCGTTGACCATGTCCGGGCGAACCGTCATCCGGACCTCGGCGGTGCCGACGCCCTCGTCCACCAGTTCGATGCCGAGCGCCTGCGAGGCGGTGTCCGCGGCGAACATGGCGCGGGCGCCGGTGACTGCGCCGGAGCCGATCGATCTGGTCATGGCGCTCCTCCGCGGGTAGATTACTGAATGAGCGGTCAGTAATTGACATTCTGTCTAGGAGCGTAGGCCGATGACGGCATCCGCGCAGCAGCGCACGCACGAGCCCGAGCCGGGCCTCGACAGCTTCGAGGCCACCATCGCCGCGGACGGCCGGATCGAGCCGCGCGACGCGATGCCCGACGCCTACCGCAGGACGCTGGTGCGCCAGATGTCGCAGCATGCGCACTCGGAGATCATCGGCATGCAGCCGGAGGGCAACTGGATCACACGGGCCCCCTCGCTGCTGCGCAAGGCGATCCTGATGGCGAAGGTGCAGGACGAGGCCGGGCACGGGCTGTATCTGTATGCGGCGGCCGAGACGCTGGGAACGAGCCGCGACGAGATGACCGAGGCGCTGCTGGCCGGCACCGCACGCTACTCGTCGATCTTCAACTACCCGACCCCCACCTGGGCGGACATGGGCGCGATCGGCTGGCTGGTGGACGGCGCGGCGATCGTCAACCAGGTGCCGCTGTGCCGCTGCTCGTACGGTCCCTACGCCCGGGCGATGATCCGGATCTGCAAGGAGGAGTCGTTCCACCAGCGGCAGGGCTTCGAGATCCTGATGACGCTGTCGAAGGGCACACCGGCGCAGCATGCCATGGCGCAGGACGCGGTGAACCGCTGGTACGCGCCGTCGCTGATGATGTTCGGCCCGCCGGACGCGGATTCGAAGCACTCGGCGCAGTCGATGGCCTGGCGGATCAAACGCTTCTCCAACGACGACCTGCGGCAACGGTTCGTGGACATGCTGGTGCCCCAGGCCGAGGCGCTGGGTCTCACCCTGCCCGACCCGGATTTGCGCTGGAACGAGCAGCGCAAACACTACGAATACGGCGAGCTGGACTGGGCGGAGTTCCAGGCGGTGCTGCGCGGCGAGGGTCAGTGCAACGCGCAGCGGCTCGCACACCGGAGGCGGGCCCACGAGGACGGCGCCTGGGTCCGCGACGCGGCCAGCGCCTACGCGGCGAAACAGGTTGCGCTGCAAAATGATTCGGTCGAGGAGTCAGCGGCATGAGCGAGTCGACACCGAATCCCGACACCCACGTGGATGACGCCGCCCCCGCCGCAGGCGGCGCCCACCAGCCCTGGCCGCTGTGGGAGGTGTTCGTCCGCCCGGCCCGCGGCCTGTCGCACACGCACGCCGGTTCGCTGCACGCCGCCGACGCGCATATGGCTATCGCGAACGCCCGCGACCTCTACACCCGACGGGCCGAGGGGGTGTCGATCTGGGTGGTGCCGTCCGCCGAGATCACCGCCTCGTCGCCGGACGAGAAGGACGCCCTGTTCGACCCGGCGGGCGACAAGATTTTCCGCTACCCCACGTTCTTCACCGCGAGCGAGGGGGTGCCCGGGCTGTGAGCGCCGCGCCCATCGACCTTCCCCCGACGACCCTGGCCGGCAGCGACGTCGCCGAGTACGCGCTACGGCTGGGGGACGACGCCCTGGTGCTGGCCCAGCGCATGGGCGAGTGGGTGTCGAATGCTCCCGAGCTGGAGGAGGACGTCGCGCTGGCCAATATCGGGCTGGACCTGCTCGGGCAGGCGCGGGCGCTGCTCACCTACGCCGGGTCGCACCTGGGGAAGTCGGAGGACGACCTCGCCTATTTCCGCGACGACACCGAGTTCCGGTGCGCGCACCTCATGTGCACGCCGCGCGGCGACTTCGCGGTGACCATCGCCCGGATGCTGATCGTCTCCGCCTACCAGAAGGAGCTCTACGCCCGGCTGGCCGACTCGGCCGACGAGACGCTGGCCGGCATCGCGCGGAAGGCCGTCAAGGAGGTCGCATACCACCTGGAGCACGCCCGCATGTGGACCCTACGGCTCGGCGACGGCACCGACGAGTCGCACCGCCGTATCCAGCAGGCGCTCACCGACCTGTGGCCGCTGGTGGACGAACTGCTGCGCACCGACGAGGTCGAGCAGCGGCTGGTCGCCGCCGGCGTCGCCGTCGACTCCTCGACCCTCCGCGAGCCGTTCGATGCCGCGGTCGACCCGATCCTGGCCGAAGCGACGCTGACCAGGCCCGAAGTGCCGCCCGCCGCCGGCGGCGGGCGGCACGGCAGGCCCAGCGAGTACCTCGGCCATCTGCTCGCCGAGATGCAGGTGCTGGCCCGCGCCCACCCCGGGGCGACATGGTGAACGCCTCGCCCACGGCCCGGCCGTCGGCGTTCCGCTCGCCCGTCGCGAAACACCGACCGCCGGTGTCGCTCACCGGCCCCGGCGCCGAGCGCGTCGCCGAGATCGCCGGTGGCGTACCGGATCCCGAGCTTCCGATGGTCTCGCTCGCCCACCTCGGTGTGCTGCGCGCCGTGGATGTCGCGGTCGACCCTGCCTCCGGCGCCCGGACGATCACCGTGACGATCACACCGACCTACACCGGCTGCCCGGCGATGGAGACCATGGCCGAGGACATCGTCACCAGGCTGGCGGACGCCGGATACCCGGACGTGACGGTGCGCAAGGTGCTGGGCGGGGACTGGTCCTCCGACGACCTGACCGTCGAGGCCCGCAGGGCGCTCCGGCAGAACGGGATCGCGCCGCCCGCCACCTCGGCGTCCGATCCGTCGGCGGCCCGCGCCGCCGTCACCTGCCCGCAATGCGGATCGGCCGCCACCGAGCAGCTCTCGGCCTTCGGCGCCACCAGCTGCAAGGCGCTGTTCCGCTGCCTGGCCTGCCGAGAGCCGTTCGAATACTTCAAGGTGCACTAGATATGACGTCGACCACGCTCCCCGCCGGTGCTGCTCCCGCCGCGTCGGGTCCCTCCGCCCCGCTGCTGCCGCGCCGCCGGCTCGCGTTCCACCCCCTGACCGTGTCCGCGATCCACCGCCTGACCGCCGACGCGGTCGAAGTGGTGTTCGCCGTCCCGGACCAGCTGGCGGGTGAATTCGACTACCTGCCGGGGCAGCATGTGGCCGTCCGCATCCAGCACGAGGGCCGCGAGATCCGCCGCTCGTATTCGCTGTGCGCCCCGGCCGGCGGCGGCGAACTGCACATCGCAGTCAAGGTGGAACCCGGAGGCATCTTCTCCACGTTCGCCACCTCCGAGCTGGCCGTCGGCGACACGGTCGAGGTGATGACCCCGCAAGGCAGCTTCACCGTCGAAGTCGACCCGGCCAGCAGCCTGCATGTGGCGGCGATCGCGGCGGGGTCCGGGATCACGCCGATCATGGCGCTCGCGGAATCGGTGCTGTCCGGCTCCCCCGCTACCCAGTTCACCCTGGTGTACTCCAGCCGCACCGCCGACCAGGTGATGTTCGTCGACGAGCTCGCCGACTTAAAGGACCGCTTCCTGGGGCGGCTCGCCGTGCATCACGTGCTCACCCGCGAGCAGCGGCTCTCCCCGGCGCACTCCGGACGGCTCTCCGCCGAGCGGCTGGACGTGCTCTTCGACCGCATGCTGCCGCCCGCCGCCGTGGACGAATGGTTCCTGTGCGGGCCGGTCGACATGGTCACCGAGCTGCGCCAGCAGCTCGCGGCGCGCGGCACGGAACCAGCCAGGGTGCACGTCGAGCTGTTCACCACGGGAGCGCCCCGCCGCGAGGTGCTTCCGGCCGCGGAGACCGGCTCCGCCGCGGGCGGCGTCATACTCGACCGCGGCACCATCCCGGACCTCACCGCAGGCGAGGCCGCCGTCACCATGACGCTCACCGGACAGACCGCCACGGTGCGCTGCGGCAACGACGAGCGCATCCTGGACGCCGCGCTGCGGGTACGCTCGGACACCCCGTTCTCCTGCACCGGCGGCGTGTGCGGCACCTGCCGGGCCAAGCTGGTCTCCGGCACCGTCGAGATGGACGTGAACTACGCGCTGGAGCCGGACGAGATCGAGGCCGGCTACATCCTCACCTGCCAGGCGGTGTGCACCTCCCCGAGCGTCGAAGTCGACTACGACGCGTAAGTACCCCCGGCAGGTGCTGTGGGCCGGTGAGACGGCCAGCCCCTAGGCTGTGACTCGTGACAACAGACAAGATCGTGTGGGTCGACTGCGAGATGACGGGCCTCGACCTGGGCAAGGACAAGCTCATCGAGATCTCGGCGCTGGTGACCGACGGGGACCTGAACATTCTCGGCGACGGCGTGGACCTGGTGATCCACGCGGACGACGAGGCGTTGGCGTCCATGCCGGAGGTGGTGCAGAGGATGCACGCCAAGTCGGGGCTCACCGAGGAGGTGCGCGCCTCGACGCTCAGCATGGCCGACGCCGAAGCCGCCGTGCTCGCCTACGTGCGGCGGCACGTCCCCGCGGACGGTCGCCCGCTGCTCGCCGGCAACTCGATCGCCACCGATCGCGGGTTCATCGAGCGGGACATGCCGGAGTTCTCGGCGCTGCTGCACTACCGGATGATCGACGTGTCCACCATCAAGGAACTCACCCGCCGCTGGTACCCGGCGGTGTATGCGTCGCAGCCGGAGAAGGGCATGGCGCATCGTGCGCTCGCCGATATCCGGGAGTCGATCCGCGAACTCGCCTACTACCGCGCCACCGTGTTCGTGCCGCAGCCCGGACCGAGCGGCGAGGTGGCCGCGCAGGTTGCGCAGTCGCTCGCTCCGATCGGATAGACTGTTACTCCGATCCCCCGTTCCGACGCGGGCATCGATGGTGGACGTAGCTCAGTTGGTAGAGTCCCGGCTTGTGGTGCCGGTTGTCGCGGGTTCGAGCCCCGTCGTCCACCCCACTGTGG
>JBIQMQ010000110.1:0-8753 GCA_044463185.1 Nakamurella lactea
ACATCGATCGGCGACATCGTGACGGTGCAGCCGTACTCGGGGCTCATGTTGCCGATGGTGGCGCGGGTGGCGAGCGACACCGTGCGCATGCCCGGGCCGAAGATCTCCACGAACTTGCCGACCACGCCGGTCTTGCGCAGCGTCTCGGCGACGGTCAGCACCAGGTCGGTGGCGGTGGTGCCCTCCCGCATCTCGCCGACCAGCTTCAGGCCCACGACCTGCGGCAGCAGCATGGATACCGGCTGGCCGAGCATGGCCGCCTCGGCCTCGATGCCGCCGACGCCCCAGCCGAGCACCCCCAGGCCGTTGACCATCGGGGTGTGCGAGTCCGTGCCGACCAGCGTGTCGGGGTAGGCCATCGGAAGTCCGGTCGCCGGCGAGGTCCGGGTGCCCGAGGAGGCGCCGAACACCACGCGGGAGAGGTACTCCAGGTTCACCTGGTGGCAGATGCCGGTGTCCGGCGGCACGACGACGAAGTTGTCGAAGGCCTGCTGCGCCCAGCGCAGCAGCTGGTAACGCTCTTTGTTGCGCTCGAACTCCAGATCGGCGTTGATCTTGAATGACGCCGCCCGGCCGAAGTCCTCGGCGATCACCGAGTGATCGATCACGAGCTCCACCGGGATGAGCGGGTTGACCTGCTTAGGGTCGCCGCCCAGGTCGCTCATGGCGTCGCGCATCGCCACCAGGTCGACGACGGCGGGCACGCCGGTGAAGTCCTGCAGCAGCACGCGCGCCGGGTTGTACTGGATCTCGGCATGGGCCACGTTCTTCGCGTCCCACGATGCCAGGGCACGGATCTGGTCGGCGGTCACCGTGACGCCGTCCTCGTGGCGCAGCAGGTTCTCCAGCAGCACCTTCAGGCTGTAGGGCAGCTTGTCGGCGCCGGGCACCTTGTCCAGGCGGTAAATCTCGTAGTCCGTGCCGTCGACCGTGAGCGTTCCACGTGCGTCAAAGCTGTTGAGTGTCGGATTGTCCGTCATCTTGCCTCCCGGCCAGGCGTCAAGCGCCTGTCGTTGCCGGCTCGTCGCCGCGGACGCGGCGTGACGCGGGCAATCCGGGCGCGCATCTATACGTCCCTATGCTGCCTTGTTCCGCGGTGCCCTGCTACTTCGGGGTCCACACCGTGGAACGCCGGCCGGCCGCCGTCCGCCGCGCGGCGGCCGTGGCGTCCCGCGGCGGGGGGCCAGCCGCTTCGCCTGCGGGAACGCCGTGCGGCGCAACCGATCAGGCCCGTCGGTCGTCCCCTATATCGTGGTAGGGGTGTCCGGCGGTGCCCGCGACGCGCCCCGGCGCGCCCGGCGCCCGGCAGGGCGAGAAGTGCGTCACACCAGGCGGCCGTGCGGCCGGTGACGCCGCCCGCGGACGAAGGGGCGTGACGAAGGGACGTGTCGGTGAAGCGCATCGCTGTGGTCTACGGGACCAGGCCGGAGGCCATCAAGGTCGCCCCCCTCATCAGCGCACTGTCCGCCAGCGACACGCTGCAGCCGCTCATCGTGGTGACCGGGCAACACCGGGAGATGCTCGACCAGGTCAACGACCTGTTCGGCATCCGCCCGCACCACGACCTCGACCTGATGGTGCCCGGCGCGACGCTCGCCGAAATCTCCAGCCGCGC
Source organism: Nakamurella lactea (assembly GCA_044463185.1). Taxonomy (GTDB): domain Bacteria; phylum Actinomycetota; class Actinomycetes; order Mycobacteriales; family Nakamurellaceae; genus Nakamurella; species Nakamurella lactea_A. The sequence continues at coordinate 1,616 of JBIQMQ010000110.1, forward strand.
GCTGACGGGCGTGTCCGGGGTGCTGGCCGCCGAGCAGCCGGACGCGCTCGTGGTGCAGGGCGACACGTCGACCGCGTTCATCGCTGCGTTGGCCGCGTTCTACCAGCACATCCCCGTGGTGCACCTGGAGGCAGGGCTGCGCACCGGCAACCTGCAATCGCCCTTCCCCGAGGAGGCGAACCGGGTGCTGGCCAGCCGGATCGCCACGCTGCACCTCGCGCCCACCCAGGTATCCCGGCGCAATCTGCTCGGTGAGGGCATCGACGACGCCGACATCGCGGTGATCGGCAACACCGTGATCGACGCGCTGTATGACGCAGTTCGTGTGCCAACCTCGTTCGACGACCCGAGGCTCGGTGCGCTGGTGGCGTCGGGGCAGCGGTTCGTGCTGGTCACCGCGCACCGGCGGGAATCGTGGGGCGAACCGATGCGGGCGGCCATGCAGGGCCTCGCCGACAGCGCGGCCGCGCACCCGGATGTGCGCTGGGTGGTGCCCATGCACCGCAACCCGATCGTCCGCGAGGTGATCGAGGACGTGCTGGGCGGGGTGGAGTCCGTGCTGCTCACCGAGCCGCTGGAGTACCACCAGTTCACACACGTGATGCGGGCGGCGCACCTGCTGCTCACCGACTCCGGCGGCGTCCAGGAGGAGGCGCCCAGCCTGGGCAAGCCGGTGCTGGTGATGCGGGACACCACCGAGCGGCCGGAGGCGGTCGACGCCGGAACCGTGCGGCTGGTGGGCACGTCGCGGCAGGTGATCGCGACCGAGCTGGCCCGCCTGCTGGACGATTCCGCGGCCTACAATCTCATGGCTAACGCCGTCAATCCGTACGGCGATGGGCGTGCGGCGCCGAGAGCGCGGGCGGCCATCGAGCACATGCTCGGGCTGGGCGATCGCCTACCCGACTTCGCGCCGACACCGAAGGGCACAGTGAATGTTTGAACGGGGAATCGCCGTCATCGGCCTGGGCTACATCGGGTTGCCGACCGGCGCGGCACTGGCGGGTCACGGCGTGCGCGTCAAGGGCGTGGACGTGAACCAGCGCATCGTCGACGCCGTCAACGCGGGCCGCGCCCCGGTGGTGGAGCCCGACCTGCAAGAGGCGATCACCGCGGCGCACGACTCCGGGATGCTGGACGCGTCGACCACGGTGCCCGAGGCCGACGCCTACCTGATCGCGGTGCCCACCCCGTTCAACGACGACTACTCCGCCGATCTGAGCTACGTCCGGTCGGCCGCGGAGTCGATCGCGCCGCGCCTGTCCGGCGGCGAGGTGGTGATCCTGGAGTCCACCTCCCCGCCCGGCACCACCCGCCGGATCAGCGAGTGGATCGGTGCGCTGCGGCCCGATCTGGCGATGCCGCACGAGTCGGATACGCCGGATGTGTTCGTGGCGCACTGCCCGGAGCGGGTGTTGCCCGGCCGCATCATGACCGAGCTGGTGGAGAACAACCGCATCGTCGGCGGGCTGTCCGGTGCCTGCGCCGCCCGCGCCGCCGAGGTCTACAAGGTCTTCTGCCGCGGCGAGATCGCGCTCACCGATGCGGAGAGCGCGGAGATGTCCAAGCTCGCCGAGAACACGTTCCGCGACGTGAACATCGCGCTGGCCAACGAACTCGCCACGATCTGCGAGGGGCTCGGACTGGATGTATGGGAGGTGATCCGGCTCGCCAACAAGCACCCCCGGGTCAACATCCTGCGGCCCGGTCCGGGTGTCGGTGGCCACTGCATCGCGGTGGATCCGTGGTTCATCGTCGCCGCCGACCCGATCAACAGCCGGCTGATCCGCGCTGCCCGCGAGATCAACGACGCCCGACCGGGCACCGTGATCGATCAGGTCGCGGCCGTCACGCCGGCCGGGGGCACGGTCGCGGCCCTGGGGCTCGCGTTCAAGGCGAACGTCGACGACCTGCGGGGCAGCCCTGCGATCGCCGTCACGAAGGGCCTCGCCGAGAAGCTGGGCGACGCCAAGATTCTCGCCGCCGAACCGTACGTCGACGCGCTGCCGGCGTCGCTCGCGTCGCTGCCGAATGTCGAACTGGTTCCGTTCGGTGAGGCGATCGCCGCCGCCGACACGGTGGTGCTGCTGGTGGATCACGAGAAGTTCCGGGATATCGGCTCGGCCGAGCTCGCCGGCAAGGCCGTGGTCGACACGCGCGGGTTCTTCCCGTCCGAGGTGGCGCCGCTCGGCAAGGCGGCGCGGGCGTGAGTGCAGCGCCAGACGGGTATGACGCCGCCCGCGCGGTCGCGGCGGGGCCGCGCGGTGTCTGACGGCAGGGCCGCGGCCCCGACCGGCCGGCGACCGCGGGTACTGGTGCTCAACCACTTCGCCGTGCCGCGTGGTCAGGCAGGCGGCACCCGACACGTGGAGCTGTTCGGCCGACTCGCCGGCTGGGATCACCTGATCATCGCCAGCGACTTCAACCAGGTCACCGGGCGGCGGGTCGCGCCGGAGCGCGGCATCGCGGTGGTGCGCGTGCCGGAGTACTCGGCGAACGGCGGACGCAGGGTGCTGGGCTGGCTGATCTACGCCGCTCGGGCGCTGCTGCTGGGCCTTCGCCAGCGGGACGTGGACGTGGTCTACGGATCGTCGCCGCACCTGCTCAGCCCGCTGGCGGCGTGGCTGATCGCCGCCGCGAAGCGCAGGCCGTTCGTCATGGAGGTTCGCGACCTGTGGCCGCAGGTGCTGCTCGACATGGGCAGCCTGACCGCATCGTCGCCGATCTACCGAGCGCTCGCCTTGCTGGAACGCTTCCTGTACGGGCGCGCCGCCGCGATCGTGTCGATGGCCGAGGGCACCACCAAGGCGCTGGTGGCGCGCGGCATCGACCCGGCGAAGGTGGTCTACATTCCCAACGGCGCCGACCCGGCCGACTTCGCCCCGTCCGCGCCGCGCGAGGAGCTGCGGAGAAAGTACGCCTTCACCCGGTTCACCGCGATCTACACCGGGGCGCATGGGCCGGCGAACGGCCTGGACCTGCTGCTGGACGCCGCCGCGGAGCTGGAGGCACAAGGCCAGCAGGTCGACGTGGTGCTGGTGGGCGGGGGCGTGGAGAAGGCCCGACTGGTGGCACGCGCCACCGCCGAGAAGATCGGATCCGTACGGTTCTTCGACCCGGTGCCCAAATCCGAGATCCCGGATCTGCTGGCGGCAGCGGACCTGGGACTGCACGTGCTGGCCGACGTGGAGCTGTTCCGTTCCGCGGTCAGCCCCAACAAGCTGTTCGACTACATGGCGGCCGGTCTGCCGGTCGTCACCAACTGCGGCGGGCTGATCCAGGATCTGGTGGAGGAGTCCGGCTGCGGCATCGGCGTGGCACCCAGCGGCCTGGCCGGCGGGCTGGCGACGATGAGCGCGAAGCCCGCATCGGAGCTTCACGACCAGGGGGCGCGTGGCCGCGCCTGGATCGAGCAGCATCAGTCGCGCACCGCCATGGCGCAGCGACTGGCCGCGCTGCTCGATCGGGTGCGCCGCTCAGCGGCGCGGCGCCACTAGCCTGAAGCGATGACGACGCCGGCCCCGATCGAGATCCACGTCATCTCCGACTCGACCGGCGATACCGCCGCTCGTGTCGCCCGGGCCGCCGGAGCACAGTTCACCGGCCACCCCAGCCGCATCGTGCGGCACCCGCTGATCGCCACCGAAGTGGGGCTGGACGCCGTGCTGCGGCGGATCGTGGCGGTACCCACCACCCGTATGACGGTGTTCTCGACGTTGGTCGACGACGGGCTGCGCGACAAGGTGGTGCGGTGGTGCGCGCACCTGGGCATTCCGCACTGCGACCTGCTCACACCGGCGCTGGAGGCGCTCGAGGCGGCCAGCGGCGAGCGCGCGGAACGAGTGCCGGCACGGCCCGTCGGCATCGAGTCCGACTACTTCCAGCGGATCGCCGCCATGGAGTTCGCGGTGAAGAACGACGACGGCCAGAATCCGGCCGGGCTGAAAGACGCGGACATCGTGCTGATCGGTGTCTCTCGCACCGGGAAGACACCGCTGTCGATGTATCTCGGCTACCTCGGATACCGCACCGCCAACGTGCCGCTGGTGCCCGGCATCCCGCCGCCGCCGGCACTGTTCGAGGTTGATCGATACCGCGTCGTGGCGCTCACGATCGATCCGCAGCGACTGATGGTGCTCCGGTCGAAGCGTGTGACGTCAATCGCTCCCGCGGCCGATGTCCGGCGATACGCGGATTTACCGGCTATTTTCGACGAAATAGACCATGCGTTGCACACGCAACGCGCACTCGGTTGTCCCGTTATCGACACCACGACCCTCGCGCTCGAGGAGGCCGCGCGGCGGGTGATCGAGTTGGTCGAGGATCGGCGCCCCAGCGCAGCGCCGCCGCCATAGATCGCCATCACGAATCGAGGAAGAACCCGTGGAGCCAGCACCTGCAGTAGCCGAATCACCTGCCGTGACCGGAAAGCTGGTGTATGACCTGTCCGAGGGCAGCGCGGAGCTCAAGTCACTGCTGGGCGGCAAGGGCGCCGGCGTGGCCGAGATGATGCGGATCGGCGTGCCGGTCCCGGACGGATTCACGGTGACCACCGAGGCGTGCATCGCCGTCACGAACGCCGGCGGCACCTGGCCGGAGCGGCTCTGGGACGACATCACCGCCGCGCTGCACCGGTTGGAGGAGCGCACCGGACGCACCCTGGGCGGCACCGAGCGCCCGCTGCTGGTGTCGGTGCGCTCCGGCGCCGTGGTGTCCATGCCGGGAATGATGGACACGATCCTCAACCTGGGCCTGAGCCCCGAGACCGTCGAGTCGCTGGGTGCCGAATTCGGCAATCCGCGCTTCGCCTGGGACTCCTACCGCCGGTTCATCGCCATGTACGGCGAGGTCGTGGAGGGCGTGCCGGCCTACGTCTACGCCGACGCGCTGGACGAACTGAAGCGCAACCGCGGCGTCGTGCAGGACACCGAGCTGACCACCGACGATCTTCGCGAGCTGGTGTCGACGCTGCTGCGGCTCTCCCGCGAGCACATCGGCTCCGACATCCCGACGGATCCGGCGGTGCAGCTCCGGCGGGCCATCGACGCGGTGTTCAAGTCGTGGCTCAACCCGCGCGCCGAGGTGTACCGGCGCATCAACGGCATCCCCGACGACCTGGGCACCGCGGTCAACGTGATGCAGATGGTCTACGGCAACCGCGGGGAGACGTCCGCGACGGGGGTGTGTTTCACCCGCAACCCGTCCACCGGCGCGAAGGAGCTCTACGGCGAGTTCCTGACGAACGCGCAGGGGGAGGACGTGGTGGCCGGAATCCGGACGCCGCGGCCGCTCGCCGAAATGGAATCGGTGCTGCCGCAGGCGTTCTCGCAGCTCGTGGAAACGATGCACACGCTGGAGTCGCACTACCACGACATGCAGGACATGGAGTTCACCGTCGAGGACGGCAAGCTGTACCTGCTGCAGACCCGCAACGGCAAGCGCACCGCCGCGGCGGCAGTGCAGATCGCCACCGACCTGGTGGCGGACGGCGTCATCGACCGGAACGAGGCGCTGCGCCGCATCCAGCCGGAGCAGTTGGACCAATTGCTGCACCCAGCGATCGACGCCTCGGCGAAGGGGAAGCCGCTGACGGTTGGCCTGAACGCCTCGCCGGGCGCCGCCGTCGGCGCGATCGTGTTGGACGCCGCGACCGCCGAAGCACGGGCCAAGGACGGCGAGGCCGTCGTGCTGGTGCGGTTCGAGACCGCCCCCGACGACATCGCCGGCGTGGTGGCCGCGCAGGGCGTGCTGACCGCGCACGGCGGCATGACCTCGCACGCGGCGGTGGTCGCGCGCGGCATGGGCAAGCCCTGTGTGGCCGGTGCGCCGGGACTCACCATCGACATGGAGACCCGCACGGTGTCGATCGCCGGCACCCGGCTCACCGAGGGTGACGTGATCACCCTGGACGGAGCGACCGGGGAGGTGTTCGAGGGGGCCCTGCCCCTGGTGCCCGTAACCGTCTCGGAGAGTTTCAGCACCATCCTGTCCTGGGCGGACGACGTGCGGCGGCTCGGCGTGCGCGCCAACGCCGACACCGGCCCGGACGCCCGGAAGGCTCGAGAGTTCGGCGCGGCGGGCATCGGGCTGTGCCGCACCGAGCACATGTTCATGGACCCCGAGCGGCTGCCCGCCGTCCGGCGCATGATCCTGGCCTCCGACGACGAGGAACGCGCCGCGGCCCTCGACGAGATCCTGCCCATGCAGCAGGGCGACTTCGAAGAGATCTTCAGCGCGATGAGCGGCTTGCCGGTGACGGTGCGGCTGCTCGACCCGCCGCTGCACGAATTCCTGCCGTCGCTCACGGATCAGGCGCTGAGCGTGCAACGGCTGGAGCTCACGGGCGGCTCGGCGGCGGACGTGGAGGCCGCCTCCGCGCTGCTGGCGCGGATCCGTTCGCTGGCCGAGCAGAACCCGATGCTGGGACTGCGCGGCGTGCGGCTCGCGCTGGTGTTCCCGCAGATTCCGGTGATGCAGGTGCGAGCGATCGCGCGGGCAGCGCTGGCGGTGGCCGCGGCGGGCGGCGACCCCCGGCCGGAGATCATGATTCCGCTCGTCGCGTTCGACGAAGAGCTCAAGCGCATGCGGGAAGTCGTGGAGAAGGTGATGGCCGAGGAGTTCGAGGCGGCCGGGCGCTCGGTGGAGTACACCGTGGGCACCATGATCGAGTTGCCGCGGGCGGCGCTGTGCGCGGACGAGATCGCGGCGCACGCGGACTTCTTCTCGTTCGGAACGAACGACCTCACCCAGACGACGCTCGGAATCTCCCGCGACGATGCGGAAGGTGCGTTCCTGGCCCGGTACCGCACGGACGGCGTCATCTCCGACAACCCATTCGCCTCTGTCGATGCCGACGGGGTCGGGCAGCTCGTCGAGATGGGGGTGCGCAAGGGGCGCAGCGTGAAGCCCGAGCTGCACGTGGGCGTGTGCGGCGAGCACGGCGGCGATCCGGCGTCGATCGCGGTGTTCGACCGCATCGGCCTGGACTACGTCTCCTGCTCCCCGTACCGGGTGCCGATCGCGCGTTTCGCTGCGGCGCGGGCGGTGCTCGGGAAGTAGGCAAGCGCGCCGAAAGGCCTTGCTCGACGTCGGTCGTGATGACGACATGTCAAGTCGGGCAAGGCCTTTCGCGTACGGG
>JBIQMQ010000111.1:0-4228 GCA_044463185.1 Nakamurella lactea
CTGATGACCGGCGAGACGATCTCCGCGCAGCAGTTCGCCGGCAAGGTCGTGGTCATCAACTTCTGGGGCTCCTGGTGCCCGCCGTGCCGCGAGGAGCAGGACAGCCTGTCGCTGATCGCCACCCAGCTCGCCCCCAGCGGTGTGCAGTTCCTGGGCATCGACGTCAAGGAGCAGGGCGGCCGGACGGCGGGGCAGGACTTCCACACCGCGAAGAACGTGCCCTACCCGTCGATCTACGACCAATCGATGCGCACCGTCCTGGCGCTCCGCGGATATCCGGCGACGGCCATCCCGTCCACGATCGTGCTGGACCGGCTGGGCCGGGTGGCGCAGATCTGGCTGGTCTCGGCCGCGGTGCCGATGGGACAGATGAAGGCGCGCATCGCGGAGATCGCTGCCGAACCAGTGCCGGGGCAGACCGGCGACGCGGGTGCCGCAGGTGGAACCGCCCCGGACGGATCCACCGCGACGGCGGGGAACTAGCCATGCCGACGCCGCGCCCCGGACAGGCCTGACGCCATGGGCATCACCGACACCGTCGTCTCCGGCCCGTTCCTGCTCGCCGGGCTGCTGGCCCTGGCCGCCGGCCTCGTCTCGTTCGCCTCCCCGTGCGTGGTGCCGCTGGTGCCGGGCTACCTCTCGTACCTGGCCGGGCTGGTCGGGGCGGAGACCACCGAACGCACCGCCACTCCCAGCGTGCTTCCCGGGTATGACGCCACGGCCGGCGCCAGCGCCGCCACGGCCACCACGATCCCGACTGCCGCGGTGGCGCCGCGCCGCACCGTCCCCTGGCGCGCGCTGGGCGCCACCGCCCTGTTCGTGGCGGGCTTCTCCGTCGTCTTCATCGCCGAGAGCGCCCTGGTGCTGGGCCTGTACACGTCGCTCATCGAGAACCAGGCGCTGCTCACCCGGCTGTCCGGCATCGTCGCCGTCACCATGGGCGTGGTGCTGGCATTGCCCGCGCTGCAACGCGAGTGGCGGCCCGGACTGCGGTCCCCGCTGCGCACCGGCCGCGGCGGGCGCATCTGGGGCGCGCCCGTGCTCGGCGCCGCCTTCGGCACCGGCTGGCTCGCCTGCACCAGTCCCACGCTCGCCGGCATCCTGGCGCTGTCCACCGCGACCGACTGGAACGGCAACGCGATCCGCGGGCTCATCCTGGTCACGCTCTACTGTGCCGGGCTGGGTATCCCCTTCCTGCTGCTGGCCCTCGGCCTGGGCTGGGCCGGCAGCGCGCTGGCCTTCCTGCGCCGCCACTCGCGGGCCATCCAGCTCACCGGCGCCGCCGTGCTGGTGCTGGTCGGTGTCGCCATGCTGACCGGCCTGTGGGGGTACGTGCTCGCCCCGCTGCAAGGAACGGTGTTGCTGCTGTGAACCACCCCACCGACGACACCGCCCCGGCCGCTACCGCGACAGAGGCCGCCGACGCCGACGGCCGCGCCCCGGCCGTCACCGGCGCCGCCCGCGACCAGGTCGCGGGGCAGACGCCCCGGCCGGCCGGACCGCGACCCGCCCGGAACGGCGTCATCCATCGCGTGACGGCCCTGGGCCGGTTCGTGTGGCGCGGACTGACCTCCATGCGGACGGCGCTGATCCTGCTGTTCCTGCTGGCGGTCGGCTCGCTGCCGGCGGCGCTGCTGCCGCAGTGGTATCTGAACCAGGCCAAGACGGCGCAGTACATCGCCGCGCACCCCACCATCGGCCCGCTGATGGACCGGCTCGGCTTCTTCGACGTCGTGGCCTCGCCGTGGTACTCGGCGATCTACCTGATGCTGGCCATCTCGCTGGTCGGCTGCATCACGCCGCGCAGCATCGAGCTGGTGCGGCAGTGGCGCGCCAAGCCCGGCCGGGCGCCGAAGAACCTGGCCCGGCTGCCGCACCACGCCACGGTGACCGTCGACGGCGAACCGACCGAGGCCGCCGAGCGGATCCGGGTCGCGTTGCGGCACAAGGGATTCGGCGGTTGGCGTACCGCGGTGCGCACCGAGGATTCCGGCGCGGTGGCAGTATCGGCAGAGCGCGGCTACCTGCGGGAGGTCGGCAACCTCGTCTTCCACATCTCCGTGCTGGGGCTGCTGTTCACGATGGCGATCGGATCCCTGTTCGGCTACACCGGTTCGGTACTCGTCACCGAGGGCGACGGGTTCTGCTCGTCCGCGCCGGTGATGTACGACAACTTCGCGCCGGGCCGCATGGTGGACGGCACCGACATGGCGCCGTTCTGCGTCGACGTGGAGAAGTTCGAGGCTGCCTACGACGACCAGGGCCTGGCCCTGTTCTACCGCGCGCAACTGGGCGTGCAGGTCGGCGACCAGACGCTCACCGACCAGATGACCCAGCGGACGCTGAACGTCAACGAGCCGCTCCGGCTGGACGGGCAACGGCTGTATCTGCTCGGCCACGGCTACGTGCCGGAGTTCACGGTCCGCTTCCCGGGCGGACAGACCCGGCAGTACTCGGCGCCGTTCGAACCGAAGGACCAGCTCTTCACCTCCGAGGGCGTCGTGAAGATCACCGATCCGCCCGGCTCGTCGGCCAGCGACACGAAGAACCAGCTCGCGATCGTCGGCATCTTCGCCCCCAGCGGCATCATCTCCGGCGGCGTGCTCACCTCCGGCTACCCGGAGCTGCTCGCACCGGCGGTCGCCATCGAGGTCTACCGCGGCGATCTGGGTCTGGATCACGGCGCCCCGCAGTCGATCTTCGCCATCGACACCAGGCAGGTGGACAAGGGACTGCTGGTCTCGCAGGGCCGCGCCAACCTGAACCTCGGCGAGTCCATGCAGCTGTCCGACGGCACCGTCGTCACGTTCAGCGGGGCGAAGAACTTCGTCTCGCTGCAGACCTCCTACGACCCGGTCCAGGGCTTCGCGCTGCTCTTTGCGATCCTGTTGATCGGTGGCATCCTTGTGTCGCTGACCATCAAGCGGCGGCGCGTCTGGTTCCGGCTCACCCCGCTCACCGCCGAAGCGCCCGGCGACCCTAAGCTCATGGGCAGGTCGCGGGTGCAGGTCGGCGGTCTCGCCCGCACGGACCAGGCCGGGTACGGCAGCGAGTTCGACTCGCTGGTGGCGCTGGCGGGCGGACAGGCGCCGGAGCCGGACGACGACTCCGCGACGGCGGCACGCGCGGCCGGTACGCCGGCAACCGAGACACCGAAGGACGGAACGACGTGATCGACGAGAACCTCTCGCATCTCTCGGATCTCGCATTCGAGGGGGCGATGGCCGGGTATCTGGTCGCGCTGGTCTGCCACGCCATCGAGGCCGCCAGCCGGCGGGTCCGGCAACCGGTCAGGGACGCGGTGCTGGCCGGTGCCGCAGGCACGTCCTCGGCGCCATCCGTCGCCGACCGGGGCGACGCGGCTTCCCCCGGCGAAGCCGGCGGGCTGCGTCATACCAGCACCATCGCCGACCGGATCGGTCGCGCCGCCGTCATCGTCACGGTCGTCGGGCTCGCCTTCCACATCGCCTCGCTGGTGCTCCGCGGGCTGGCCGCGCACCGGCCGCCGTGGGGCAACATGTACGAGTTCACGCTGATGATCACCGGTGCCGCCGTGGCCGCGTGGCTGGTGGTGCTGTGGCGCACCCACGCGGCGCGGCCCATGGGCATGTACGTGATGACGCCGATCGCGATCCTGGTGTTCCTGGCGGGCACCGTGCTCTATACGCAGTCCGCGCCCGTGGTGCCGATCCTCAACACGTACTGGCTCAACATCCACGTGGTGGCGATCTCGCTGTCCTCCGGGGTGCTGATGCTCTCCGGACTCGCCTCCGCGGCGTACCTGGCCCGGCTGCGCTTCGACGCCCGGGTGGCCTCCGGCGTGCTCACCGGCGCCCGCGCCGAGACGCGGCTGCCCGCCGCCGACAAGCTCGACCGCATCGCCTACCGGTCGGCGATCACCGCGTTCCCGTTCTTCACGTTCGCGATCATCGCCGGCGCCATGTGGGCCGAGGTGGCCTGGGGCAAGTACTGGAGCTGGGACCCCAAAGAGGTCGTGGCCCTGGCCTCGTGGGTGGTCTACGCCGGCTACCTGCACGCCCGGGCGACCGCCGGCTGGCGTGGCAAGCCGGCCGCCTGGATCTCGGTGACGGGCCTGGCCACCATCATCTTCAACCTGTTCTTCGTGAACATGGTGGTCTCCGGGCTGCACTCCTACGCGGGCCTGAACTAAGACCTGCGTGGGCGTCGGCCCGGGCCTGCGTCGGAGTCGGCCCGTCGGCTCCTGCCC
>JBIQMQ010000111.1:4328-6090 GCA_044463185.1 Nakamurella lactea
GTTCCCGGTGTGACGCTGTCCCGTTACTGTGCTCGGCTGCCGCCTAAGAGTTGTTCTTCCCCTCGCCACGCAACCGGCGGTCGATCTCGGAGAGGAACTCCGGGTCGTCGTCGGGCGCGATGAACCGCCTCGGTGCCGGCCGGGCCGGTCGCTGAGGCCGCTGCGCGGCGCCGGTCGGGTCGTTCTGCCGTGTGATCCCGATACCGCGCCAGGCCAGCGCGATGACCAGGACCGTCACGGCAAAGGCAACGATCAGATACATCGCGGCTACCTCCCTTGTCCACCCTCCAGCCTACGCGAGACGAGGCTTAGTGGCTGGGCCCGGTGCCGGTGGGTCCTGCTGCCGGGCCCTCGTGAGCCTCCACGGTGAGCTTGGCCAGCAGTGCCTTGACCTCGCTCTCCTTGAATCGGCGATGGCCACCGGGGGTGCGGATCGAGCCGATCCGGCCGGCGGAAGCCCATCGGGTCACGGTCTTGGGATCCACGCGGAACATTTCGGCGACCTCGCCGGGAGTGAGCAGTCGCTCCGTGGCGTGGGCAGCATCGTCGCTCATCGGGTGCCTCCTTGGCTGTCGGGCCTTTCGAAGTGGCCGTCGTTGTCACTGGCTGGCCGACGATGTCGCCGGTTGTGTGACCATTGTGCCCGTTTTCTGACCACCTACTCGAATCCTAAGGCGTAGGTAACGAAACGGTAACGCTTGATCATCTTGTGCGGGCTAGCAGTAAACAGTTGCGGTGTCCTCATCAATTGTGACGCTTTTGACGCGTCGATGCGCAGGAATCCTCGATGCCGTTTCCGCTCCGGACGCGTCGGCCGGGAACGTGACGCGGATCTTCTGGCGCGCTCACGCGGCAGCGGGCATCGTGGAGGGGTCCGTCGGCGGGCACTCGCGTCGGTGCACGGCGCCGGCGCGACGACGGCGATCGGGCGGGAGCGAGGAGACGAACATGGCCGCAATGGATGCGATGGACCGCGCCGTGGTCGATGCGCTCCGCGTCGATGGTCGGCAGAGCTTCGCGGAGCTGGCCCGATCGGTCGGACTGTCGTCGTCCGCCGTGCACGAACGTGTGGCCAAGCTGGAGGCCACCGGCGTGATCAGCGGCTACCGGGCCGTGGTGGACCAGAGCCAGATCGGGCTGGGGGTCACCGCGCTGATCGGGGTGCAGCCCGGCGAATACGGCCGCGACGACGACATCGCCGTCGCCCTGGAGGCCATGCCGGAGGTCGAATCCTGCTACAGCGTGGCGGGCGAGGAAGCGTTCATCGTGCTGGTGCGGGTGGCCAGTGTGGACGATCTGCACCGCTACCTCGGGCGGCTGCGGGCGGTCGACGGCGTGGCCCGCACCCGCACCACCGTGGTGCTGCACACACGCTTCGAGGCGCGGCCTGTTCCTCAGGCCTCGGCCGGATAACGGTATGGATACCCTGGTCTGGTGAGTGAGACAACGGACGGCGCACCGACCGAGCGGCCGATACCGTCGTTGGGCCGGGCGATCGCCGTCTACACGGCCATCCGGGTCGGGCTGGTCGTGGCGCTGACGGCGCTGCTCTTTCTGGCGGGTCGGCCCTTCGGCATGCCGCTGATCGTGGCGCTCGCGTTCGCCATCGTGCTGCAGCTCCCGCTGTCCGTGGTGTTCTTCCGCCGGGCCCGGGCGAATCTCACCGCGGCCCTTGCCCGCGCCAAATCGGCCCGCAACGCCGTGCGCGACCAGCTGCACTCGGAACTGACCGGTGAGGAACGCCCCGACTGATCAGCGGCCC
>JBIQMQ010000111.1:6190-8753 GCA_044463185.1 Nakamurella lactea
ATGACCGAGCACCGTGCGCACCGGCCGGATCGCCAGCGGCAGCGCCGCCACCGCGATCAGGCACCACGGCTGCCACAGGCCGGCCACCGCGGCCGCCACGAACGCCGCCGCCAGCATCCCGGCGTACAGCACGCGGGTGCGTCGCGCGCCGAGTAGCACGGCCAGCGTGCGTTTGCCGCTGCGGCTATCGGTGTCGACATCGCGCAGGTTGTTGACCACTAGGATGGCGCAGGCGATCAGGCCCGTCCCGGAGCCCAGGATCACGGCTACCGCCGAAACCTGTTCGGCCAGGACGAATGTGGTGCCGACGACGGCCACCAGTCCGAAGAACACGAAGACGAACAGCTCTCCGAGACCGGCGTAGCCGTAGGGGTGTTTGCCGCCGGTGTACAGCCAGGCCGCGGCGATGCAGGCGGCACCGGCCAGCACTAGCCACCAGGCCGTGAGGATCGCCAGCACCAGGCCCGCCACCGCCGCGACCCCGAAACAGGCGAACGCGGCCAGTTTCACGGAGCGGGGGGCGGCGGCCTTCGAGCCGACGAGGCGGAACGGGCCGACGCGATGCTCGTCGTCGGTGCCGCGGATGCCGTCCGAGTAGTCGTTGGCATAGTTGACGCCGATCTGCAGCGCCAGCGCCACGACCAGCGCGAGCGCGGCCCTCAGCCAGGATGACGCCGTCCACTGCTGGTCGGCCGCGGACAGGGCTGCCGCGCCGGCTCCGGCGCCGACCAGCACCGGGGCGATCGCGGCCGGCAGGGTACGGGGGCGTGCCGCCGAGACCCACTGCGCTGCGCTTGCCACGGGACACGAGCCTATCGTGTGTTCTGTTCTTCGCGGCGGGTGCCTGAGGTGGCGCTATAGCGCCACCTCAGGCACCCGCGGCAGGAATGAAGCGGGCGCGGGCGGCGCGCCGGTCGGGCTTGCCGGAGGGCAGCAGCGGGATCGCGTCGACGACGAGCAGCCGGTGCGGCAGGTGCGTGTGCGGGATGCCGCCGGCGGCGGTCAGCGCGACCCGCAGCTCGGCCACCGTCCGTGCCGCGGCGCCCGGCTGCGGCACGACGAGCGCCGCGACCGCCTGGCCCCACTGGGCGTCCGGCACGCCCACGACGAGGACGTCCCGAATCCCGGGCAGTGCCCGGATTGCGGCCTCCACCGTCGCCGGGGCCACCTTCACGCCCCCGCTGATGATGACGTCGTCCCGCCGGCCGAGAACGACAACGGTGCCGTCACTGCGGATCTCGCCGATGTCCGAGGTGACGAAGGCGCGCACGGTGTCGCCCGTGCCCCCGTCGCCGCCGGCGCGCGGCGCGGGAAACGCCGGGTCGCCGGGCCGGCCACGGTAGCCGCGCGCCACCATGGGGCCGCCGAGCACGATAGCGCCGTCCTGGTTCACCGTGGCGGTGACGCCGGTGAGCGGGATTCCGTCATACACGCAGCCGCCGCAGGTCTCGGACATGCCGTAGGTGGTGACGACCGGGAGCCGCGCCGCCCGTGCCCCGGTGAGCAGGTCGGGCGGTATGGCGGCCCCGCCGACCAGGATCGCGTCGAAAATCTCCGCTGTGGCGGCGGCCGCCCCGGCGTCGTCGACGATCCGGGCGAGCTGGGTGGGCACCAGCGACACGTAGCGCCGCGGCCCGGGCAAGGTGTCGGCGATGGTGACGAAATCCCTTGCCGTGAAAGGTTTGTCGAGGGGCATGACGACGAGTGTGGTGCCGGAGCGGGCGGCGCGAAGCAGCACCTGCATGCCGGCGATGTGGTGGGCGGGCAGTGCGAGCAGCCAATGCCCGGGGCCGCCCAAGCGCTGTTCGGTGGCGGCGGCCGAGGCGGCGAGCTGGCCGGCCGACAGCAACACGCCCTTCGGCGCGCCGGTGGAGCCGGAGGTGGCGATCACCAGCGCCGTGGGATCGGCGGGGTCGTCCTCGCACGGCCCGAGTGGCGCGTCGGCGCCGAGATGCTCGGCGATGTCGGTGCTACGCGGGTCGTTCTCGCCCAGGGGCAGCAGCGCCGGGCCGGAGCCGTCCAGCGCCCGGGCGAGCGCCGGTAGCACATCCAGCACCCGCTCATCCGCGGGCAGTGTGATGGGCGAGACCAGCCTGGCCACCGACGCACCACCTTTCCTTCTCGCCGTCCGTCTCCCCGCGTGTGAGTGAGGCCGACGAATGTGCCGTTCTCACTAACACGCGGAGAGTTAGAACGCCCACGGGTACGGCGAGAAGTCCGGTGGTCGCTTGGCCAGGAACGCGTCGCGGCCCTCCACGGCCTCGTCCGTGCCGTAGGCCAGGCGGGTCGCCTCGCCGGCGAAGAGCTGCTGGCCGACCAGGCCGTCGTCCACCAGGTTGAACGCGTATTTCAGCATCCGCTGCGCAGTGGGCGATTTCGCGTTGATCGCCGAGGCCCATTGCAGCGCAACGTCTTCCAGCTCGGCGTGCGGCACCACCCGGTTCACCGCACCCATCGCGTGCATCTGCTCGGCCGTGTAGTCGGACCCCAGGAAGAAGATCTCGCGGGCGAACTTCTGGCCGACCATGCGGGCCAGGTAGGCGCTGCCGTAGCCGGCGTCGAA
>JBIQMQ010000112.1:0-8717 GCA_044463185.1 Nakamurella lactea
TCGGCGGCGTCCGCCGGCTTCGGCGCTGCGGGCAGCTTCAGCAACCGGGTGATCATGGTGGTCACCTGGGCCTTGTCGGCGCGCCCACTGCCGGATACGGCGGCCTTGACTTCGCTCGGGGTGTGCCAGGCCACCGGGATGCCGCGCCGTGCGGCCGCCAGCGCCACCACACCGGAGACCTGCGCGGTTCCCATCACCGTGCGCACGTTGACCTGACTGAACACCCGCTCGATGGCGACCACATCCGGGGCGTACCGATCCATCAGCTCTTCCACGCCGACGGCCACGGCCAGCAGCCGCGCGGACAGCTCCTGGTCGACGGGCGTTCGCACCACGGTCACGTCGATCATGACGGGGGCGAGCCCGGGGCCGCCGTCGACCACGCCGACGCCGCACCGCGTCAGGCCCGGATCGACGCCGAGAACGCGCATGCGCCTGCCTCCTGGAGAACCTCGCCTGGGACGCGAACCCGGTTTCGGTCGCGACCGCGACGCCCGGCCGGCATCGGTAGCCGAACAGGTGTACGCCTCACGACTCTACCCAAGCGGGCCGTCCGCGGGGCGCACCAACACGCAGCGCGTCCGGCGGCCCCCACGCGGGCCAGCGGGTTATTCCTCGTCGAGTTGGGCGGCGACGTCGTCCGGGATGTCCGCGTTGGTCACCACGTTCTGCGTGTCGTCCAGATCCTCGATCGCGTCGATCAGCTTGATCAGCTTGCGAGCGCCCTCCAGATCCAGCGGGACGCTGACATTCGGCACGAAGGCGGGCTCTGCGGAGTCGTATTCGATGGACGCGTCGATCAGCGCCGATCGGACCGCCTGGAAATCGCTGGCGTCGCTGATCACCTCGAACGAGTCGCCCTGGTCGTTGACCTCTTCGGCGCCGGCGTCCAGTACCGCCAGCAGCAGGTCGTCCTCGGTGAGCTCGCCCCTGGGCAGCACGAAAACGCCCTTGCGGGTGAAGTTGTACGCGACCGAGCCGGGGTCGGCCATGGTGCCGCCGTTGCGGGTGACCGCGAGCCGTACCTCGGTCGCCGCGCGGTTGCGGTTGTCCGTGAGGCATTCGATCAGGATGGCGACGCCGCCGGGCCCGTACGCCTCGTAGGTGATCGACTCGTAGTCGGCGCCACCCGCCTCGGCGCCGGAGCCGCGCTTGACCGCGCGGTCGATGTTGTCGCTGGGCAGCGATGCCTTCTTGGCGCGCTGGATCGCGTCGAACAGCGTCGGGTTGCCGTCCGGATCACCGCCGCCGGTGCGCGCCGCGACCTCGATGTTCTTGATCAGTTTGGCGAACAGCTTGCCACGTTTGGCGTCGATCGCCGCCTTCTTGTGCTTGGTGGTCGCCCATTTGGAGTGGCCGCTCATTGTAGGTTTACGTCACCTCATCGCATCGACTGTGTAGGCCGCCCGGACCGCGGGAAAATACCGCCGGCCCGACACGCGATCCTACGTCCTTCGCCGCCTCGCCCGCTGCCCACGGGTCTAGGCGCCGCGCGCCATTGCGACGAAAAGACGGTGGATCCGGTCGTCGGAGGTGATCTCCGGGTGGAAGGACGTGGTCAGCACCGAGCCCTGTCGCACCGCCACCGGCTGTCCCCCGGGCACCGTCGCCAGCACCTCGACTCCCGGTCCGACGGACTCAACCCACGGCGCCCGGATGAACACCGCCCTCATCGGCGCATCGTCGATGCCGGCGGCCGCGAAACCCTTGATCTCCAGGTCCGTCTCGAACGAATCGACCTGCCGGCCGAACGCGTTGCGCCGCACCGCGATGTCGATGGCGCCCAGGGGCACCTGGTCGTCGCGGCCGTCCAGGATCGACGTGGCCAGGGTGATCATTCCGGCACAGGATCCGTACGCCGGCAGGCCACCGCGCAGGCGTTCGGTCAGCGGCCCGCGGAGCTCGAACACATCCAGCAGCCGGCAGATCGTGGTCGACTCGCCGCCGGGTATGACGATGCCCTGGACCTGGTCCAGTTCGGCCGGCCTACGCACCGGGACGGCGCGCGCCCCGACGGCGGACAGCGCGGAAACGTGTTCGCGCACGTCGCCCTGCAGGGCGAGCACACCCAGCGTCACGGGTTGCGTCATGTCGGCATCGCCGTCGATCGGTCGACCGCCGGCGCAGGGCCGCGGGTCGGCGTCACACCGGCAGCGGTCACCAGCCGCGCTCGGCGAGGCGGTGCGGCACCGGGATGTCGTCGACGTTGATGCCGACCATGGCCTCGCCTAAGTTGCGCGAGACCTTGGCGATCATGTCCGCGTCGTCGTAGAACGTGGTTGCCTTGACGATCGCCTCGGCCCGGGCCGCCGGATTGCCGGACTTGAAGATTCCGGAGCCCACGAACACGCCCTCGGCGCCGAGCTGCATCATCATGGCGGCGTCGGCCGGTGTGGCGATGCCGCCCGCGGTGAACAGCACGACCGGCAGCTTGCCGTTGGCGGCGACCTCGGCGACCAGCTCGTACGGGGCCTGCAGCTCCTTCGCCACGTGGTACAGCTCGTCGGCGGACAGCGACGCGAGGCGACGAATCTCGCCCCCGATCTGACGCATGTGCGTCGTCGCGTTGGACACGTCGCCGGTGCCCGCCTCACCCTTGGACCGGATCATGGCGGCGCCCTCGGTGATGCGCCGCAGCGCCTCGCCGAGGTTGGTGGCGCCGCACACAAACGGCACGGTGAACTTCCACTTGTCGATGTGGTGCGTGTAGTCGGCCGGTGTGAGCACCTCGGACTCGTCGATGTAGTCGACGCCGAGGGATTGGAGCACCTGCGCCTCGACGAAGTGCCCGATGCGGGCCTTGGCCATCACCGGGATGGACACCGCGTTGATGATGCCTTCGATCATGTCGGGGTCGGACATGCGCGCCACGCCGCCCTGCGCGCGGATGTCGGCAGGCACCCGCTCCAGGGCCATCACGGCGACAGCGCCCGCATCCTCGGCGATCTTCGCCTGCTCGGGTGTGACGACGTCCATGATGACGCCGCCCTTGAGCATCTCCGCCATCCCTCGCTTCACCCGGGCGGTCCCGGTAGCAACGGGCGCGCCCTCAAGGGCGCCGGACTCGGTTGTGGACACGGCAGGCTCCTGACACATGGTGGGTATTCGTTTCAATCGTATCGCTCGGGTGGGCGCGACCAGCCGGCGCGGACCGCGCCGGAGAGCTGCGTCATACCCGCCGGTCCAGCGCCGTCAGCGCGCCGAGACCGTGGAGCCCGCCGGTGCCAGCAGCACCCAGGTCTTGCCGGGCTTGAACGGCACGGGCGTGCCGGAGGCGTCCAGGAACCGGGTCGGGTCGTCGACGTTGGCGCGTTGCCAGGTGCCGGGGATCGCGCGACCGTCCCGGTACAGGGTGAACGTGCCCTCCCCCACCGTCTTGCTCAGGTACGACGGGTTGCCGGCCGGGTCGATCGTTCCGTCCCGCACCGAGTTGTCGACCGTCTGCACCACGACGTTGTCGACGAAGACGGGCTTGTTGCCGACCGCATCCCGGTACGGTGAGTCCGAGAAGTACGCCCGGTAACGGCCGTTGACCCAGCGGAACGACGTCTTGCCGTTGCGCATCGTGACGTCCAGCCGTGAGATGCGGGTGGCGTCGCGCAGCCGCTCGTCGTGCGAGCTGAATTCGAAGCCGACTGGCTGCGCCTTGGCCTTGCCCGGGTACTGGGCCGCGACCTTCTGCAGGTTCGCGTGCAGGTTGTACGGCGCCCGCTTCACCTTCGAGCGCCAGAACCCGGCGTCTCCCTCGGTGGTCGCGATGAGGTCGGAGGCGCGCAGCCGCTTGAGCTGCGCCGTCGCCCCGCCGGAATACACCAGGATCGGCGCCCCGTAGCTCGGCAGGAGTTGCACGTCGGTGGACCGAACGCTGCGGACCGCACCGACCTCCTCGGGCAGGACGGTGTGGAAGATCGCGATGAGGCGGACCAGTCCGCCCTCGACCTGCTCGGTGTAGATGATGTCCGCGTCGGAGACACCGTACTGCGGCATCCCGGCGTGGGTGTTCTCGATCTTGGCGGCGATCACCGGGTTGCTGGAGAGCTTCTGCCCGGTGAGCGGGTCGATCGGGCCGGCGACCGTCGCGGCCGGCGGAGTGCTCGTCGCAGCCGGCGTGGAGCTGCTGCTGGTCGTCGTGCTGGTGCTCGGTGTCGTCGAGGATGACGTAGTACTCGTCGTGGCCGACGCCGTCGAGGTGGTCGAGGCGGCCACCGACGGCGCCGGCGCCGGATCCTCACCGCCGCAGGCCGCGCTGACCAGCAATCCAACAGTTGCTACGACCGCGAGAGCGGCACGTGGCAGACGCATGCATATCCCTTTCGATACTGTGACCCGCAGTCGGATTCCGCGCACGGTGCGCAGTCCCCTACCGACCGACGGTGTCTCCGGTGTCCACTCTGGCAGGCATGTCGAAGTACTCCGGCAGCCGCGCGTGCCCGGCTAATCGGAAGAAGCGGGTGAACCAGGAGGCGCGCAGCGCCCTGGTGTCGCGGACCGCATCATTGTAGAACTGTGCCGCGAGTTGGACCCGTTCCTCGGCGTCCGCGAGCTCGGCCGACAGTCGGCCGCGCTCCAGTTCGCCGACGCGACGCAGCACCGCGCTGAGTGCCGTTTCCGCGTCCCGGCGGGCGCTTCGGTCCGCCCGGTCCGCGGCCACCGCGGCGTCCCGCAGCGCCGCCGCCGACGCGGGCGCGAGTTGCCCGGTCGCTGCCAGCGCGCGGGCCGCCACGATCCGCCGGGCGAGGGATTCCTCACAGGCGGACCAGGCCGCCTCGGTCCGTTTGTGCAACCGGTCGAGACGGCGTGCCGTGTGCCACAGCCGGAGGGCGGCCCAGAGAAGCAGCGGCACCAGGATGCCCGCGGCAATCGCGTACCACATGGTTCCCCCGCTGGCGCTGATCCGTCCGGTCGATCTACTGTGCCTCGGACACGGACCGCGGGTCCGCCGCGATCACCGTCTCGTACACCTTCACCACTGTACGGGCCACCACCTGCCAGTCGTAGTCGGCGACTGTGATCCACGCACGCTCGGTGAGTGCCGCCCGGCGCATCGGATCGTCGAGCAACTCGGCGATTCCGTCGGCCAACGCGAACGGGTCGCCGACCGGGACGAGCAACCCGGCCGCCCCGTCCCGCAGCACCTGCCGGAAGGACGCCAGGTCGCTGGCCACCACGGGCGCCCCGGCACTCATGGCCTCCGTCAGGATGATGCCGAAGCTCTCACCGCCCAGGTTGGGCGCGCAGTAGACGTCCACGGACTTGAGCATCCGCGCCTTATCCTCGTCGGAAACCCGGCCCAGCAGGGTCAGGTGCTCGGCCAGCTCGGGGCCGGCCTGCCGGAGCAGAGCCGCCTCCTCCCCGGAACCCGCCACGACGAGCCTGAGCTCCGGCCGGTCCGGCACGAGGTAGCGCATCGCCTCGATGAGCACGTCCATGCCCTTGCGGGGCTCGTCGAACCGCCCGATGAAGCCGAGCGTGCCCCCGGTGCGCGGATAGCCGGGCAGCGGCTCCGCGGAGGCGAAGAAGTCCACGTCGACGCCGTTGGGGATGATGACGGCGTCGCCGTCGAGGTGTTCGACCTGGACCCGCCGGGCCAGCTCGGACACGGCGATGCGCCCGGTGATCTTCTCCAGGAACGGCTGCAGGATGCCCTGGAAGGCGGCGAGCATGCGGGAGCGGGCGTTGGCGGTGTGGAAGGTGGCCACGATCGGGCCGTCGGCGACCATCAGGGCCAGCATGGACAGGCTGGGCGCCACCGGCTCGTGCACGTGCAGCACGTCGAAGTTGCCGGACCGGATCCAGCGCCGCACCTTGGCGTAGGACATCGGCCCGAACGAGAGCCGGGCGACGGAGCCGTTGTAGCGGATGGGCACGCTGCGGCCGGCCGGCACCACGAAGTCGGGGAAATCGCCGTCATCGTCGCCGGGGGCCAGCACCGACACCTGGTGTCCCTGGCTGATCAGCACCTTGGCGAGGTCGGCGACGTGCGCCTGCACCCCGCCCGGCTGGTCGAAGGAGTAGGGGCACACCAGGCCGATCTTCATGCCGTCACCGCCTCGTCCTTCGCGCCCGACGCGCCGCCTCGGCGGTCTGCCGGCCACAGCGGCTGCAGCATGTGCCAGTCCGCCGGGAACAGCGCGATCCGCGCGGCGAACGCGTCGGCGAGCTGCTGGGTGCCGCTCCTGACCCGATCGGCCAGCCGCGTGCCCTCGAGAACGAGCGGGGCGCCCACGAACTGCAGCCAGCCGTCGTCGGTATAGGCGAGGTGCACCGGGCACAGGTCGGCGCCGGTGCGGGCGGCCAGCAACGCCGGTCCGGCCGGCATGGTGGTGTTCTCGCCGAAGAACGTGACGGGGACCCCGTTGCCGGCCAGGTCCCGGTCGGCCAGCAGGCAGACCATCCGGCCCTGTTCCAGGCGTTGCCGAAGGACCGCCGCCGTCCCGGCGGAGGCGCCGGCATCCGATCCGAGCGGCAGCACCTCGAAGCCGAGCCGCTCACGGTGGGCCACGAACCGCCGGTAAAGGCCCGCCGGTTTCAGTTGCTCCGCCACCGTGGTGATGCCGCCGAGGATCTCGACCATGGACATCCCGGCGATATCCCAATTGCCGGAGTGCGGCAGCGCCAGGATGATGCCGCGCCGTGCCTCCCGGGCGGCGTACACGTGCTCGAGACCCACCGTCCCCTCGAGGGCCTTGCGGGCCACGGCATGCGGGTCGAGCGTGTGCAGTCGGAACGTCTCCCACCAGTAGCGGCCGTAGGACCGCATCGCGGCGTGTGTCGCGGCGTGCAGCGACGCCGGTGTGGCGTCCGGTCCGAGGACCCGGCGCAGATTCTTCGCCAGTTGCACCACGCCGGGCCCCCGGCGGGCCACGATGCGGTCCGTGACACGGGCGATCACCGGCTCACCCCAGCGAGCCGGCACGAGCGGGGCCGCCGCCCAGGCGGCCCGGTATCCGGCGCCGGCCAGCGCCGCCGCGGGCCGGCCGGTCACGAGGCGGCCCCCGGAGTGCCGTGCTCGGCGGCGGCCCGCACCGAGGCGATCCGCACCTGGATCAGGCGCTGCACCACGGTCGCCACGCTGGCCACGGCCAGCAGCCACAGCAGCACCTCCAGCGCGTAGGGCACGCCCAGGCCGGACAGGCCCGCCCCTACCAGTCCGAGCACGTTGCGCTCGGCGCGTTCGGCGATCGCGCCCCGGATCGGCAGCGACACCGAGTCGGCGCGGGCCTTGATGTAGGAGACGACCTGCCCGGAACCGAGCGCGATCAGTGCCGCGGTGCCGAGGGCCGTCGAGTCCGCGTGCACGAACGCGTAGTAGCTGAGCGATCCGAACAGGGCGGCATCGGCGATGCGGTCGCAGGAGGCGTCCAGGACCACGCCGAACGCGGTACCGAACCCGCGGACACGGGCCATCGCGCCGTCGAACAGGTCGAACAACACGAACACTGTGACCACCACGGTGCCTGGGAACAGGTGCCCGGTCGCCAGTAGCCCCACGGAGCCGGCCACAACGCCGGCCGTGCCGAGCATCGTCACCGCGTCCGGTGTCAGACCGGTGCGCAGCAAGCCGCGGCCGATCGGCTCGGTCACCTTGGAGACCGAGGCGCGGGCCCAGGAGTTCAGCATGGGGGTCGGATTCCGTTTCTCTGGATCGGCACCGGGGGCGTCGATGGGGCTACCAGGCGCGTGCCAGCAGCACGCGGGTCTCGGCCAGGAGTTGCGGCAGCACCTTCGTGCCGCTGATGACGGTCATGAAGTTCGCGTCGCCGTTCCAGCGCGGGACGACATGCTGGTGCAGATGCGCCGCGATTCCGGCGCCGCCGGCCGCACCCTGGTTCATACCGATATTGAAACCCTGCGGCGACGACACCGCCCGGATCGCCGTCATCGCGTGCCGGGTGAACTCCGCCATCTCCGCCACCTCGGCCGGGTCCGCGTCGGTGTAGTCGGCGACGTGGCGGTACGGCACCACCATCAGATGCCCCGAGTTGTAGGGGTACAGGTTGAGCACCGCGTACACATACGTGCCCCGGGCCACGACCAGGCCCTCTTCGTCGGGCAGGGTGGGGATGCGGCAGAACGGGCAGGACGGCGCCCCGTCCGGGGCTGCGTCATGCGCGTTGGTGGCGTCGTCGCGGGATACGTAGGCCATGCGGTGCGGCGTCCACAACCGCTCCAGTCCATCAGGTTCCACGTGCGGCCGATCAGCTCACCGAGAAGTTCTCGGCCGTCGGCGAATCGTTCGACCGGCCGGCCGCCCACTGCGTGATGGCCGCGACCGCCTGCGCCACCGGCACCCCGTTGAGCTGCGAGCCG
Source organism: Nakamurella lactea (assembly GCA_044463185.1). GTDB lineage: Bacteria > Actinomycetota > Actinomycetes > Mycobacteriales > Nakamurellaceae > Nakamurella > Nakamurella lactea_A. The sequence continues at coordinate 8,311 of JBIQMQ010000112.1, forward strand.
TCCCGGAACCGGAACGAGACCGCGCCCGCCTCGACATCCTGGGCGCCGGCCAGCAGCTGGAACGGCACCTTCTGCGTGGTGGCGTTGCGGATCTTCTTCTGCATGCGATCGTCGGAGTGGTCGACCTCGACCCGGATGCCGGCCGCCTTGAGGATGCGCGCGACCGCGTCCAGATGGTCGCCGAACGCCTCGGCGACCGGGATGCCGACCACCTGCACCGGCGCCAGCCACACCGGGAACGCCCCCGCGTAGTGCTCGGTGAGCACGCCGAAGAAGCGTTCGATGGACCCAAACTTCGCGGAGTGGATCATCACCGGGCGCTGCCGCGAGCCGTCCGCCGCCACGTACTCCAACTCGAAGCCCTCCGGCTGGTTGAAGTCGTACTGGATGGTGGACATCTGCCAGGT
>JBIQMQ010000113.1:0-8716 GCA_044463185.1 Nakamurella lactea
CGGCGCTGTTCGTGGCGCTGCTGCTGATCTCGAACATCGCCGCCACCAAGGGCCTGCAGTTCGGGCCGATCATCACGGACGGCGGGGCGTTCCTGTTCCCGCTCACCTACATCCTGGGCGACGTGATGGCCGAGGTGTACGGGCTGAAGGCCGCGAACAAGGTGATCGTGACCGGGTTCGTGGCGGCGCTGCTGGCGGCGGGCATCTTCCAGCTGGTGGCGATCTCGCCGCCGATCGCCGGCGACGAGTGGACGGCGTCGTTCGGCGAGTCGTTCGCCCTGGTGCTGGGCGTGGTTCCGCAGATTCTGCTGGCCTCGGTGGCCGGCTACCTCACCGGGCAGCTGCTCAACGCCTTCGTCCTGGTGCGGATCAAGCGGCATTTCGGCGAGCAGCAGCTGTGGGTGCGGCTGATCGGCTCGACCGTGGTCGGCGAGTTCGCAGACACGCTGATCTTCTGCTCGATCGCCGCGACCGCCATCGGCATCACGTCGCTCGGCCAGTTCGCGAACTACGTCGTCGTCGGCTACCTCTACAAGACGCTGCTGGAGGTCGTGCTGCTGCCCATCACCTACCCGGTGATCCGGGCCGTGAAGAGGCGCGAGCCGACCTATTCGGCGGCGCTGGCCGGCCGGCCCGCCGACCTCGCGTAGTAGCGGCCGATCACCTCGGTGCGCAGTGCGTCGAACGTGCCGGCCTCGATGGCGGCGCGGATGTCGTCGACCAGGCGGATCACGAAGCGTTCGTTGTGGATGGTCGACAGCGTCGACGCCAGCATCTCCTTGGCCCGGAACAGGTGGTGCACGTAGGCGCGGGTGTAGTGGGCGCAGGTGTAGCAGTCGCACTCCCGATCCAGCGGCTCGAAGGCCCTGCGGTGGCGGGCGGCGGTGATGTTGTACCGGCCGTCGCGGGAGTAGATCGAGCCGTTGCGGGCGACACGGGACGGCGAGACGCAGTCGAACGTGTCCGCGCCGGCCTCGACCGCGGCGAACAGATCGTCCGGTTCGGAGATGCCCAGCAGGTGCCGGGGCCGATCGGCGGGGAGCTCCTCGCAGACCCAGCCGACGATGGTGCCGAGCCGGTCCTTCTCCAGCGCGCCGCCGATGCCGAAGCCGTCGAAACCGCCGTCGCCGTCGGCCATCTCGACGAGCCCCCGCACCGCCGCGCGGCGCAGATCCTCGTACTGCGCGCCTTGCACCACGCCGAACAGCGCCTGGTACGGCTTGCCCTCCCGCTCGGCGGTGAGCCGGCGGTGCTCGGCCAGGCAGCGCTGCGCCCAGCGGCGGGTCCGCTCCACCGACTCCTCCTGGTAGGGCCTGGTGTTGAGCAGTGTGGTGAGCTCGTCGAACGCGAACATGATGTCGGCGCCGAGCTGATGCTGGATCCGCATCGAGATTTCCGGTGTGAAGCGGTGTTTCGAGCCGTCGATGTGCGACTTGAAGGTGACGCCGTCCTCGTCGACGTGCGCCATCCGGGTCTTGCCCGCGGCGATCACCTCGTCGGAGCGCACCGCGTCGGTGGTCATGGACAGGATCTTCTTGAAGCCCACCCCCAGCGACATCACCTGGAAGCCGCCGGAGTCGGTGAACGTCGGCCCGGGCCAGTTCATGAATCTGCCCAGTCCGCCTGCGGCGTCGACGATGTCGGGTCCGGGCTGCAGGTACAGGTGGTAGGCGTTGGCGAGCACGGCCTGCGCGCCCAGGCTCGCCATCGATTCGGGCAGCACCGACTTCACCGTCGCCTTGGTGCCGACGGCGATGAATGCGGGGGTGCGGATCTCGCCGTGCGGGGTGGTGATGACGCCGCTGCGGCCCAGCCGGCCAGGCAGGGCGACCCGCTGTTGGAAGCCGAACGGTGGTGCGCCGCGCCTGCCAGTGGTCTCTCGCTGGGCCTGGTCAGGTCGGTCCGTCACCGCCTCATTCAATCACCCGGGTCCGGGTCGACTGGCGCCGCAGCAGCGCTGGCCACCGGCCGGTTCGTCGACGCGCGCCTAGGCTGTCGGCGTGGCCAGCGCACCCGAACGACCCCGGGAGACCGGCGCTGTGGACGCTGCGCCCGTCGCCGAAGCGTCCCGGACGCGCCGCCTGCCCGAATGGCTCAACCGGCCGACCGCCGGGATGCGTCGCCTCTCCACCCGGCTGTTCGGCCGCCGGCTGCAGCGCCTCCGGCTGTACATGGGAACGCTCAGCGTCGGCGGCATGATCCTGGCGTTGGTCTTCTTCTGCTTCTCGATGACGCCGTCGCTGCTGCCGCGGCCCTGGTATCTGCAGGGTGTTGCCAGCGGGATCGCCGCGGTCACGGGCTACGCGATCGGCGTGGCCATCGGCTGGATCCTGCGGAAATTCGGGTTCCGGCCGCTGGAGCACCGGCGCCAGCGGCGGGTGGTCGTCTGGTCGCTGCGGGTCGGAGCACTGATCGCGATACCGCTGTTCGGCTACCTGGGGGCGCACTGGCAGCACGAGGTGCGGCACGTGACGCACGTGGATGGCAACGACCCCAACTTCTACGCGCTGGCCCTGCTGATCGCGTTCGCGCTGGCGCGGGCGATCCTGGCCGTCGCCCGGCTGCTGCGCAGCGCGACCCGGCGGATCGGGCGCTTCGGCGCCCGATGGGTGCCGGCCCCGGTGGCGAAGCTACTGGCCGCGATGCTGGTGGCCGCGATCGCCATCACCGGGGCGGCGGACATTCTGGCGCCGGCGCTGCTGACCGTCACCAACGCCGCATTCTCCGTCGTGGACAACGGAACGGCCCCGGGCAAGCTGCAGCCGCTGGTGCCGGAACGCTCCGGCTCGCCGTCGTCGCGGGTGCGGTGGAGCGATCTGGGTCGGGAGGGACGCACCTTCATCGCGTCGGGCCCGACGGCGGCGCAGATCGCCGCATTCACCGGCGCGCCGGCCAAGACACCGATCCGGGTGTACGCCGGGCTGAAGTCGGCCCGCGACCTGCAGGCCGAGGCCGACCTGGTCGTGCGGGAGCTCGAGCGCACCGGCGCCTTCGACCGGTCGGTGCTGGTGGTCGCCACCACCACCGGCCGCGGCTGGATCAACGAGGTCGCCGCGTCGGCGGTCGAGTTGATGTGGGGCGGCGACACGGCTATCGCCGCCATGCAGTACTCGTTCCTGCCGAGCCCGGTCGCGTTCCTGTCGGATCGCAGCACCCCGCCGCGGGCCGGCGCGCTGCTGTTCGACGCGGTGCGTCGCGCGTGGGAGCAGCACGACCCGGCGCACCGGCCCCGGCTGGTCGTGATGGGCGAGAGCTTGGGCTCGTACGGCAGCCAGGGCGCGTTCGGCTCCCTCGCCGACGTCACCTCCGAGGCGGACGGCGCGATCTGGACCGGCACGCCGAACTTCACCCCGCTGTGGACGGCGATGACGGCGGAACGCGACCCCGACTCCCCGCAACAGGCGCCGGTGATCAACAACTGCGCCGCGGTCTGTTTCGTGACCAAGTCGGGAGATCTGCCGCCCGGCCAGCACCCGACAGTCGTCTACCTGCAGCACGTGAACGACCCGATCGTGTGGTGGTCGCCGGATCTGCTGCTGCAACGCCCCGCGTGGCTGGACGAGCCGGCGCTACCCGGCCGCGCCACGTCGATGACGTATATCCCGCTGGTGACGTTCTGGCAGGTCACCATGGACATCGTGTTCTCTACGGGCATGCCGAGCGGCTACGGCCACACGTACACGTTGGACTACGCGAACGCGTTCGCCGCCGTGGTGCCGCCGCCCGGCTGGACCGACGCCGACACCGCGCAGCTCCGCGATCGGCTGACCCACCTGCGCAACGGCGAGTGACCGGCGCCGAAGGGGTTCGGGGCCCGGTCTGGTCGGTGAGGGCTGGATCAGTGCGGGCGCCCGTGGTCATCAATGCGCACGCCAGCCGGCGCGGCAGCCTCGGTCACCACAGGTGGATCGTGGCCACCATGCCGATGACGGTGGGCGCCAAACCCAGACAGAGGAACGCCGGGAGGAAGCAGACGGCCAGCGGCGCGGTCATCGCCACCCCGGCCCGCGCCGCGCGGGCGGTGGCGGCGGCGCGGCACGACGTGCGCAACGCAGCAGCCGTCTCGCGCGCCGCGTCGGCCAAGGTGAGCCCGCCGGTGGCGGATCTGGCTGCCGCGGCGGCCAGATCCGCCAGTTCCGGAATACGGCCGACGGGTCGCCACGCGTCGGCGGGCTGCCCGCCGAGCAGGAGCAGCGCGGACACCGCGGCCAGCGCCTCGTGCCCGCGGCCGCGCCGGTCCACCGGCCCGTCGAGGCAGGCGGACAGGGCGGCCGCCGTGGCCAGCCCCGCATCGAGGCAGGCCGCCAGTAGGTCGAGAGTCATGGCCACGGAACGCATCTCGCTCGCCGCCATCGGCCGGCCCCGACGAGCGAAGGCGACGGCGAGGCAGCCCGCGGCCGCGACCACCACCACGACGGACCACCACGGCGCGTCGAGCAGCAGGAGAGCGGCGCCGCTGCCGACCGCCGGGAACAGCGCCCGTCGCAGCCGGGGATGTGGCGGCCGTTCCCGTCGCGGCGGACGGCGTAGCGGCGCCCGCCGGGGCAGGACGGCCACGGCCACGGCGAGCACGGCGAGCGGTGCGGCGGCCGTCATGGCGATGCCCGGGTCAGCCATCGCCGCCGCGCACGATCCGGCCGGTCCACAGCAGCCCGGCGCAGCACAGCGCGACACCCGCCACCAGGAGCACTCCGCCGAGGGTGCTGCCCACCAGGACGTCGATCGGACGCGAACCCATGCCGGCACCCATGGCGATCCCGGCCGCCGGAAGGGCCGCCAACACGTAGCCGCTGACCGCCGGGCCGGCCACGTGCTGCGCGCGCAGCCGGGCCGCGGCCGCCCGGTCGTCGAGGTCCGCGATGCACGCGGCGAGCACGGCGGCCAGCGGCACGCCGCGTGATGCCGCGACGGCCCACGCCTGCTGAAGCTGTTCGACGACGTCCGCGGGCAGCGCCGAGGAGCCGAGTCGCCGCGCCTCGGACGGTGACGTAGCCGCGAGCGCAACGAACTGCACCAGCGCGCGGATCTCCGGGGTGGCACCGGCCGACGCGTAGTCCAGCGCATTTCGAGGCGGGCTGCCGGCGCGTAGCTCGCGCACGACTCCCCGCAACGCTGCGGTCAGCGCAGCACAGTCGCGTCCGGCGCGGGCCGCCGCACGGCCACGGGTCGCGAGGCGCCATGCGGTGTAGCCGATCAGTAGCCCGGCGATCGTCACCTGCCAGGGCGCGATGCGCAGCGCCGCGACGGCTCCGACCAGGGCCGCGCCGCACGCGAGAAGTCGCCTCAGCACCGTGCGCCCGCTCGATGCCGCGCGACCGCTCATTGCCGTGCGAGCGACCGATCGCGCCGTCGCGCCGCGCCATCGCCGCGTCGCGCCGCGAAGCAGCGCGGGTCGCCATCGGAGCCTCACGGCACCCGTCGACGGCCGGACGCGGCGCCCGTCACCAGCCATCGCGGGCCACGTGCGGGGCAGGCGGGAGCGGCCGGGCCAGAGCAGCAGCGCCAGCGCGGCCGCGGCCACCACCGCGCCGATGCCCCACTGCGGGTCGAACGTCACCACGGCGGCGGCACCCCGCGTAGGGCGAGCAGCGCCGCCAACACCGGCGCCCCGTCCGGGGTCGGCCTGCCGTCGACGATCGCGGGCAGGGCTCGCACCAGGCCGTCCTCGCCCGGCTGCAGCACGGCGATCTCGGACAGCCGCCGGACGCCGTCGCGTCTCGTCAGGTGCAGCACGACCTGCACCGCCCCGGCGAGCTGCGCATGCGCGGCGGCGCGGCTCAACCCGCCGGCCTGCGCGAGCGCGGCGATGCGGGCCGGCACGTCGCGGGCCGTGTTGGCGTGCAGCGTGCCGGCGCCACCGTCGTGGCCGGTGCTCAACGCGGAGAGCAGGACCGTGATTTCCCGACCTCGAACCTCGCCCACCACGATCCGGTCCGGGCGCATGCGCAGCGCCTGGCGTACCAGTTCGGCGAGCTCGATGGCCCCGACGCCCTCCACGTTGGCGGCGCGGGCCACCAGCCGCACCACATGCGGGTGCCGGGGCCGCAGCTCGTCGGCGTCCTCGACGGTGACTATGCGCTCGTCCGGGCTCACGGCGGAGAGCAGCGCGCCGAGCAGGGTCGTCTTTCCGCTGCCGGTTCCGCCGCAGACCAGGAACGCCAGACGCGCGGCGAGCATCGCGTGCAGCGCCTGTTCGGCGATCCCGGGGAACAGGCCCGTGGCGGCCAACGCGGCGAGGTCGTAGCGGGCCGGCCGCAGCACCCGAAGCGACAGACACGGCCCGCCCGCCGCCACCGGCGGCAGCACCGCGTGCAGCCGGGTGCCGTCCGGCAGGCGACCATCCACATAGGGCCGGGCGTCGTCGAGCCGGGCGCCGGCCATCGCGGCGAGGCGGCGGGCCAACCGCCCGACCGCGGCCTGGTCGGCGAACCGCACATCGGCCCGCTGCCAGCCGTCACCGCGGTCGACCCGCACGTCGTCGGGTGCGTTCACCACGACGTCCGTCGTGGCGGGGTCCGCCAACAGCGCGGTGAGCGGACCGCACCCGGTCAGCTCGCGCTCCAGGCCGAGAATCATGTCCACCATGCGGGCGTCGTCGATGACGCCGGAGAGTTCGGCACGCACCAGCCGGGCCAGGATGGCCGGTTCCGGGTGCAGATGCTCGGCGGCGAGCCGCCGCTGCACGGCATCGACCAAGCCGGGCGGGAGGGCGTCGATATCGGGCTGCGTCATGCTCGTTGCTCCAGGTAGTCCAGGGTGGCGGCGGCGGCCCGACGGAGCGGCCCGCGCAGCCGACCGAGGCCAGACCCGCCGTCGATCGACCGCGACAGACCCGGCTGCGGGCGCATGGCCGCGATGAGGGGAACGGAGAGCGCCGCGGCGACGTCTCGCGGCCCGATGCCGCCCGGCGACGGGCCCCGCACGACAAGGCCGAGCCGCGCGCCCGCCTCGACGAGACCGGGCAGCAGGCGAGCCGCCGCGTAGCAGCCGCGCACCTCCGCCGGTGCAAGCACGACGGTCAGGTCGGCCCGCGCCACGACCTTCTCGACCTGCTCGGTGCGGCGGTGCGGCAGATCCACCACGGCCCGGTGCCCGCCTCGTTGCACGGCGTCCAACACGCTGCCCAGTGCCTCGGTGCCGGACGGTTCGCGCCCGGTCCCGAAGCCGAGCAGCACCGCGGATCCGCGGCTGCCCGGGACGGTCGGCAACGCCCGCCACAGCGCCTCCTGCGGTATCCGGCCGCGCGAGGCCGACACGTCGCTCCACGCGGCACCGGTCGCCGCCTCCATGCCCAACAGCACCTCCAGCCCCGGTCCGCCCGGGTCGGCGTCCACCAGCACCGAGCGTCCGGATTCGGCTGCGGATAGGGCGAGCGCGGCCGCGAAGACGCTGCTGCCGACGCCGCCGCACGCGCCGATCACGGCGACGATGCGGCCCGGCGCACCCGCCGGCGTCTCGCCCGCGACGTCCGCGGTGTCCGTGAGGATCTGCACGACGTCGTAGTCGGCGTCGTCGGCGGTGACCACCCGACCCACGCCCAGCACGACGCAGGCCTGCCACTGCGCGCTGGTCAGCGACTCGGCTGCCAGTACCACGACGTTCTCCCGCTTCGGCAGCCCCGCAGCGGCCAGGCTCTGCACGGCGACGGCGTCCAGCAGCACCACCGGCGCGCGGCGCCACTGCCCGGCCGGCAGGCCGTCCGCGGCTTCGTCCGGGTCGCGAACGTCCAGGCGCACCTGCGCCGCGGCCGCCGCGCGTTCCATTCGCGCCCGCACGCCGGGATCGGTCGCGATCGCCATCGGCGCCGAGCGCATCGCATCCCCTTCCCGCGCCGCCCGCCGGCGCCAGGTCTCTTGCGGCCAGTGCACGCCGCGGCCGGCAAGGGGTGCCACCGCCGCGCGGACGTGTGAATGAAAATCGGACAGGTGGATGGCCGGCTGCATCATCGACGGCTGCCGCCATGCCCGGCTGCAGCGTCATCTCCCGGCTGCGGCGTCACCAACGGCTGCCGCCATGCCCGGCTGCAGCGTCACCGCCGGGCGGCCGCATCCCACGCTGCGGCGTCACCGCCGCCAGCCGCGGGCACAAGAACAGGCCAAAGAATAAAGTGCGGCCCTCGCCAGGGGGGGAGGGCGAGGGCCGCGTGGTTCGGCTCCGGGGGGTTGAGTCGAACCCGACGCCAGTTACCAGGGGGGTGGAAACCGGCAGATCAACTGTAGCGCCCAGCACCCGCAGACGTCACGTTTCGTGCACGCTAGACGCCCGCGTGGCGCGAATGTTCCGCACGAACCACCCATTCAGCAGCAATCTGCCGTTACTCAGCGCACTTCTTGATCGGTTCCGCTCGGTTCGGGCCGAAAGGCCCTTGCCCCCAGCACGTTTCGTGGCGACACTGGTGGCAGGAACCGCGGAACGGCAAAGGTGGACGCGGAAGAGAAGCGGTCACCTCCCCGGGACGAAGGTTCCGACGTAGGACTCCAGGTACCCACTCATCGCTCCAACCGCGTAGGGACGTCGTGAGGGCCATCCACGAGACTCGTGCAGCCCGAATGGTTATCGACGAATAACGATGCAGCATTGGTAGCCGGGCGACTACGTCAGGCGGCGCTCCCTCATCGGAGCGCCGCCTTTTTTGTGTGCGGTGGCTCACGCGGTGGGTCCCGCTGTGGGCGGGGCGGGTGTGCGCTGTGATTCGCACGCCGGCTCGCACGATGGG
>JBIQMQ010000114.1:0-3347 GCA_044463185.1 Nakamurella lactea
CCGGGTGGGTCAGCAGCGTGATCGTGCCGAGCGCCAGCATGCTGGCGGTGGTCTCGTGCCCGCCGATCAGGATGCCGTCGGCCAGCCCGGCAAGTTCCTCGTCGGAAAGCTCCGAGCCGTAGTCGCGGATCAGCATGCCCAGCAGCCCCTCGCCGGGCTCGCGCCGCTGCCGAGCCACCAACGTGCGCATGTACTCCAGCGATTCGCTGATCGCGTCCAGCCCCGTGCCCGTGCCGCCGAACATGTCGAAGCGGGCGGCGGACAGGCTCTGGAAGGCTTCCCGATCCGGGTACGGCACGTCCAGCAGCTCGCAGATCACCAGCGACGGCAGCGGCACCGCGAACGACGCGGCCAGATCCGCGGGCGATCCGGCGGCCTCCATCCGGCTGAGCAGCTCGTCGATGATCTCGTCGATGCGCGGCGCCAGCCGCCGCAGCCGCCGCATCGTGAACTCGGGAGTGAGCATCTTGCGCAGCCGGGTGTGCTGCGGCGGGTCGGACATGCCCAGGCCGCCCGGGTTCTGGTCGGTGTGCGCGGCACCACCGGACGCCGCCGCCAGGTGTTGGAAATCGTTCGAGTATGACGCTGCATCGCTGAGGGCGTCTTTCGCCTGGGGGTAGCCCGTCACCACCCAGGCACTGATGCCGAGGAAGAACTCCAGCTTGCGGACCGGTGTGTGCTCCCGCAGCCGGGAAAGATCGCCGACCGGGTCGAGGCCGCGGCGGCGCAGCGGGGTGAAGATGTCGAAGCCGTCCGGCGTGGTCGGCAGACCCGGAATGGCCGTGGATTCCGTCATACTCGCCTCGTCTCTGTGCCCCGGCGGACGAGACTATGCGTCGCCGATGTGAAACCCATGAGACTCGCCGATGCTAGCGACCCTGCGGCTTGGACGGACGGAATTCGGGCGGCATCGGCTCGGTGCCGAGCTCGGGCAGCGGGTCGTAGCCGTAGTAGAAGCGGATGGCGCTGTTGGCGAAGGCCATGGCCGGGACGGCGAACAGCGCGCCGACGATGCCGAGCAGCGTGCCGCCGATCACGACGGCGATCAGCACGGCCAGCGGGTGCAGATCCACGGCATGCCCCATCAGGAACGGCTGCAGCAGGTGTGCCTCGATCTCCTGGACGCCGATCACGACGACCAGCATGATGATCGCCACGGTCAATCCGTGCGTGACCAGGGCGATCAGCACGGCGACCGCGCCCGCGGCGATCGCGCCCACGATGGGGATGAACGCCGTCAGGAAGACCAGCACGGCGAGCGGGAAGACGAGCGGAAGGCGCAGGATCAGCGCCCCGAGGGCGATCCCGACGGCGTCGATCGCGGCCACGATCACCTGGGTCCGCACGTAGCTGGTGACGCTGGTCCAGCCGCGGCGCCCGGCCTGGTAGGTGGGCTCCTGTGCGGCGCGGGGCATCAGGGCGATCAGGAACACGGCGATGCGGTGGCCCTGCGCGAGGAAGAAGAACGTGGCGAACAGCGTGATCAGGAACCCGGCGAGCACATGCCCCAGCGACGCCGCCCAGCTCAGGCCCATCGCCAGCCAGCCGCTGCTCGTCACCGTGTCTTTCGCGGTGTCGAGATAGCTCTTGAGCTCCCTGTCGCTGAGGTGCAGCGGGCCGGTGTGCAGCCAGTCGACGACGGAATCCAACCCGGACCGCGCCTGGTCGAGAAGGTCCGTCATGCCGGACGCGATCGCCGTGCCCGCGAAGGTGAGCAGCCCGCCCACGGCGACGATCAGCACCAGGATCGCCACGAACGATGCGAGGCTCACCGGGAACCGCAGGCGTCCGCTGAGCAGCCGGACCAGCGGGAACAGCAGGGCGGTGAGCAGCAGAGCGATCGCCAGGGGGACGACCACCAGGGCGAGCGCCCGCACCGCGATCACCAGCAGCGCGACCGCGGCGGCGACCAGGAGGAGCCGCCAGGACCAGCTCGCCGCGATGCGCAGGGCGGGCGGGGCGTCGCCGCGGGGGTGCGATGGCTTCGCGGATTCCGTCATGCCGTGTTCACTACCCGGGTCGCGCGCGTGGGTACCGGTGGCGGGCGTGGGTACCGGTGGCGGCGGCGGCTTGTTGCGGCGGTGGGCGTGGGTACCGCCGGCGGCGGCTTGTTGCGGCGGTGGGCGTCGGGCGCAACAGGATGTCGGGCTCCCCGGGCGGAGAGCCACCGCGGGTGTTGTATGGTAAGCCTCGCCTAAGTAAGGCTAGGCTAATCTCGCCGGGATCAGAGTAACCGGCCGACAGGTGCGGAGGCACATTTCTATGACACGTTTCTTCCGGCGTACGCGCGGTTCTCGCCGTGTTGCGCTCTTGGCGGCAGCGATGACGGCGGCTTTGACACTCGCCGGATGCGGCAGCGGCGCCGAGACCGAGCAAACGTCCGGTGCGGCGGCCGCCTCGTCGGAGAACTCGTCGTCCGAAATCGCCGTTCAGACTTCCCATGACGCCGCAGCAGAACATTCGGCGCCGGAAACCGCAGCCCCGGCGGACACTGCCTACCCGATCGTCCTCCCCACCGCGTACGGCGACGTCACCATTCCGGCTCGGCCCGAGCGGGTCGTGGCACTGACCGTCGCAGCCGCCGACGCGCTGATCTCCCTGGGTGTGCAGCCCGTTGCCGTCGCCACCGACCCGGCAGCTCTGGCGAGCACGTTCCCCTGGATGGTCGGGCAGATCGACGATGTCGCCGACGCGTCGTTGGTCTCGCCGGCCGGCGAAGTAAACCTCGAGGCAGTGGCTCAGACGAAACCCGACCTCATCGTCGGCGCAACCTATCTGTTCGCCGACGCCGCTGCGTTTGGACAGATCAACCAGATCGCCCCGACCGTGATCGCCAACTCCAGCGCGCTCAATGTGGATTGGGATCAGCGGCTCACCGACACCGCGGCCGCATTCGGCCTCGCCGACGAGGCGCAGAGCATCATCGAGGGCATCCGCGCCGACTTTGCCGAGGTCGGCAGCAAGGTGCCGGGCGTCGACTCGAAGACCTACCAATTCGTCCGGGTCGACCCGGACGGCTACGGATTCGGCAACGGCTCGGTGCTGGAGCTTTTCGGGTTGAAGCCCGCCGCCAATCAGGACAACACCCAGAACGGACCCGTCCTGTCCAAAGAGAACACCGCGCAGCTCGACGCCGACCTGCTCGGTGTGTGGGCACCCACCGACGACCTGCGCGCCGGCCTGGACAAGGACCCGCTCTTCCAGGCGTTGCCGGCCGTCGAGAACGGCACCGTGTTCTATGCCGATCTGCCCATGGCATTCGCTGCCAACACCCCGGCGCCGATGGCGCTGAGCTGGCTCAAGGATCGGATCACACCCAGCATCCTGGCCCTCGGCTGACGTGCCGC
>JBIQMQ010000114.1:3447-8702 GCA_044463185.1 Nakamurella lactea
CGCACCATCCGCGAGACCGCCATTCACCCGATCGGCGTCCGCGAGCTGCACGTGAAAACCGTCCGCGACATCACCCCGGGAATGCTGCGCGTCACGCTGACCGGCGAGCAACTCGGCGCGTTCGACCGGGACGGGTTCGCCATCCCGCGGTTCGTCAGCACCGGATTCGACGACGACATCAAGCTCATCCTCAGCTACCCCGGTGACGACGAGCCCGTGTTGCCGATCCAGAAGGATGGCACGATCGAGCTGCCGAAACACAAGCGGCCACTCATGAAGAACTACACGGTGCGGCGGTTCGACGAGAGCGCTGGCGAACTGGAGATCGACTTCGTCAAGCACGCCACCGGGGCCGCAACCACCTGGGCGTTGCGCTGCCGGAAGGGCGACCGCATCCACATCGCCGGGCCCGCCGCATCGTCGCACATTCCCACCGGGGTCGACTGGCTGCTCGTCGCCGGTGACGAGACGGCCTTGCCGGCCATCGCGCGCCTGTTGGAGGACGCCCCCGCCGGCATGCGCGCGCAGGTCTTCATCGAAGTAGCCGAACGCGACCACCGCCAGACCCTGCGGACCGCCGCGGACATCACCGTCGAGTGGCTGTATCGCGGCGTTGCCGCGCCCGGCACGACGACACTGCTGGCCGACGCCGTGCTCGGTGCCGACTGGTGGTCGGGCAGCGTGTTCGCCTGGGTGGCCGGCGAGACCATGAGCATCAAGCCAATCCGTCGGTACCTGCGCGAGGAGCGCGGCCTACCCGCCGAGAACGTGGAGGTCACGGGATACTGGCGCCGTGGCGAGGTAGCGACCCTCGCTGAGGACCCCGCATTGCCGGACCCCGAGCAGATTGCCGACCCGTTCGAAGTGCTGCACGAGATGGGCGAGATCCTGCCGCCCTACGCGCTGAGGGCGGCCGTCACCCTCGGCATCCCGGAGCTGATCGTGCGCGGCACCACGAAGGCGGCGGATATCGCCGCCGCGGCCGGCACCGACCCGGTCGCCACCGCTCAGCTGCTCCGCTACCTGGCCGCCCTGGAGGTACTCACGGTCGACGGCGGCCGATTCGCCCTGACGGAGGTGGGCCAGGAACTCACCAACGACTACGTGATCGACGCACTGGATCTGAACCAACCCGTCGCCCGGCTCGGGTTGGCCTTTGCCGGACTGCTCGACTCAGTACGTACCGGAAAGCCTTCCTACGCAACCGTTGTGGGTCGAAGCCTGGCAGAGGAGCGAGCCGACCCGGCCTTCGAAGCGTCTTGGCACGGTCAGCTCGCGAAGTACGCGCAGTTCCTGGCGCCGGCCATCGCGGAGGACCGCGCGATCGGCCGCTCCGGGAACGTGGTGGTGTTCAGCGACGCTGCCGGGGTGATCGCCCAGTCCATCGCCGGCTCCGTGCCGGACACCCGCGTCACCATCGCCGGACTACCGTCCGCGGTCGGTTACTACCGGGGCGACCTGGCGGCCTCCGTACCCGACCCGGTCGTCCGCAGCCGCATCGACGTCGTCGAACGGTCGGTCTTCGAGCCGTCCCCGGGGGCCGACCTGGTGCTGCTGATCCGCGTTCTCGATCAGTACCGCGAGGATGACGCCGCCCACGTGCTGCGCCAGGCCGCGGCGGCACTTCCGGCCGGGGGCTGCGTGCTGGTGGTCGACCACATCCTGGACGAGAACTCCACCGACGACCACACCTACGAAGAAGACATCAAGCAGCTTGTGCTGCACGGCACCGGCCACCGCAGCGACCCCGAATATCGACGGATCTTCCAGCGTGCCGGTCTGCGGCTGGTGGACACGCGCACGGTGGGTTGGGGTTTCACGCTGTACGAGCTGACCGCGAGCCAGTGATGCGCGGCGGACGATGACGACGGACATCCGTCCTGCATCACCGGTCGGGCGGCCGGAGCGCACCGCGGTGCCGGTGCGACGCAACGCCGTGCGGACCGGAGCGCTGCTGCTGGCCATCGCCGCGCTGGTGGTGGCGGTCGGACTCAGCGTGGCCATCGGTGCCAAGACCATTCCCCTGCCGGCGGTGTGGGACGCGATCTGGCACGCGAGTACGGCCGAGGATTCCGTCATCGTTCGCCATCTGCGTATCCCGCGCACCATCGTGGCGATCGCCGTGGGCGCCGCGCTGGGAGTGGCCGGCGCGCTCATCCAAGCGCTATCCCGCAACCCACTGGCAGACCCGGGCATCCTCGGCGTCAACGCAGGGGCGGCGCTCGCCGTCGCGTTGGGCGCCTCCGCTTTCGGCATCGGCAGTATCGGCGGGCAGCTCGCCCTGGCGTTCACCGGTGCACTCGTCGTCACAATCGGCGTCTACCTGGTGGGGTCCGCCGGGCGTAGCGGTGCCGACCCGGTACGGCTGGTCCTGGCCGGGGTCGCTCTGAGCGCAGTCGCGCTGGGCATCACGACCGCCATCATGCTGATCGACCCGCGCAGCTTCGACCAGATGCGCTTCTGGCAGGCCGGCTCGGTGGTCGGCCGCGAGCTTGCAGCGATCTGGCCGGCGCTTCCGCTGCTCGGCATCGGCGTTCTGCTCGCGGCGGCGGTTGCGCCGTCGCTCAACGCCATCAGCCTGGGCGACGACATGGCCCGGTCGTTGGGCACGCCCATCGCCCGGATCCGCGTCGTTGTGATCGTCGCCGTCACGGTGCTGGCCGGAGGCGCCACCGCGATCGCCGGGCCGATCGCCTTTCTCGGGTTGATGGTGCCGCACGTGGCGCGATGGATCGTCGGGCCCGACCAGCGCTGGATTCTCGCCCTGACCGCAGTGATCGCCCCCGTGTTCATGCTGGTGGCGGACGTCGCCGGCCGGCTGTTGCTGCGGCCCGGGGAGGTGCCGGTGGGTGTGGTCACCGCGTTCGTTGGCGCCCCGGTGCTGATCTTGCTGGTGCGGCGGGCGAAGGCGAGCCGGCTATGACGGCGACACGGACACGGGCGCATCGACCCGCGGCGGCGCCCGTCGGCCGGCGCACGTGGACGATCCGGCGCGGGGCAATATCCCTGCGGATCGACGTGCGAGTGCTCGTGGTGTGCCTGGCCACCGCGGCAGCGACTCTCCTGATCGCCATCGTCGACCTCGCATCCGGTGATTACACGCTGTCCCTCCGTGAGGTGGTGGCGGCGTTCGGCGGCGACGGCTTCGTGCACACGGTGGTCGTTGAGTGGCGGCTGCCTCGGGTGGCCGCCGCAGTCGTGTTCGGCGCGGGTCTCGGAGTGGCCGGCGCCATCTTCCAGTCGCTGACGCGCAACCCGCTGGCCAGCCCGGACATCATCGGGTTCTCGACGGGCTCCTACACCGGCGCGCTGATCGTCATTCTCGCCGGCGGCGGCACGTTCCAGGTTGCCGGCGGCGCGCTGGCGGGCGGCTTGGCCACCGCAGTCGTCGTGTACGTGCTGGCGTTCCGGCGCGGGATGAAGGGATTCCGGCTGATCATCGTCGGCATCGGGATCTCGGCAATGCTGGCATCCCTGAACACCTACCTGCTCATGATCTCGGATCACGACGCGGCGATCTCGGCGGCAGTCTGGGGCGCCGGGTCGCTGGGCCGGATCACCATCGAGAGCCTGCTATGGGGCGGCGTTGCTGTCGCCATCCTGCTGGTCGCCTCGGCCGGTCTGGCCCGCCCGCTGGGGTGGCTGGAGCTGGGAGATCAGATGGCCGCCTCGTTGGGGGTGCGGATCGAGCCGGCCCGCCTCGCCCTGATCGTCGTCGGGGTGGCCCTCACCGCCGCGGTGACCGCTTTCGCCGGTCCGATCGCCTTCATCGCGCTCGCCGCCCCGCAGATCGGCCTGCGCTTGGCGCGCAGCCAGGGAATGCCGCTGGCCCCGGCGGCGTGCGTCGGGGCCCTGCTGCTGACCGCCGCCGACTTCATCGCCGAGCACCTCCTGCCGGTGGCGCTTCCGGTCGGCGTGGTCACCGTCGTGATCGGCGGCATCTACCTGGTCTGGCTGCTGGTGGCGGAAGGGCGCCGCTCATGACCCCGTCGGTCCTCGATGCAACCCCGCCCCGTGACCCAGTCCTTGATATGACGGAGCACATTTCATGACGACGATGCACAGCGATACCCGGCAGGCGCTGTCGGGCGACTCGGCCGCTTCGCGAACCGGTGGGGGCCGTCCGTCCCCCCGGCTGTCGATGGAGGCGGGCGCGATCGGCTACGACCGTCGCACCGTCGGCGATCACCTGGACGTGGCTATCCCGGACGGGTCGTTCACCGTCATCGTCGGACCCAACGGCTGCGGCAAGTCCACCCTGCTGCGCACGCTGGCCAGGCTGCTGCCGCCGCTCGGGGGGCGGGTGGTGCTGGACGGACAATCCATCCGGCAATATCCAAGCAAGGAGGTGGCGCGGCGACTCGGCTTGCTGCCGCAAGGGTTCACGTCACCGGACGGGATCACGGTGATCGACCTCGTGGCCCGCGGCCGCTATCCGCACCAGTCGTTCCTGCGGCAATGGACCGAGGCCGATGAAAAAGCTGTCGTCGACGCGATGGACGCCACCGGGATTACGGACCTCGCGCACCGCCGCGTCGACGAGTTGTCCGGGGGCCAGCGGCAGCGGGTGTGGATAGCTCTGACCCTGGCGCAGCAGACCTCGATTCTGCTGCTCGACGAGCCGACCACGTTTCTGGACATCGCTTACCAGATCGAGTTGCTGGAGCTGTTCTGTGACCTCAACGAGGCGGGCCGCACCCTGGTGGCCGTTCTACACGACCTGAATCACGCCGCCCGGTACGCGACACACCTGATTGCGATGCGCGACGGGGCCGTGGTGGCCGAGGGTCGACCCGCGGACGTCGTCACCGAGGAATTGGTGGCGGACGTTTTCGGGCTGCGCTGCCATGTGACCGGCGACCCCGTGACCGGTGCTCCGCACATCGTTCCGCTCGGCCGTGACCGCCGACCGGGCTGACACCTCGTGGCCCCAGTCTGAGGATTACGTCACACCCGTTGCGCTACCCCTGCGGAACGACGGCTGGCGGTTTGCGGCCGTGGCGCGCGGGGAATGCTTCAGGCAACGGGAGCGCGCCAGCGCCGATTCGTGGAAGGACGGCACTCATGCGAAACGTATGGAAGGGGCTCGTGATCGGTGCCCTGGTGGGCTCCGGCATCGGCCTCGTGCTGGATCTTGCGGGAGTGATCGGCCGGAAGGCCAAAGTCGTGGGGGAGCAGGCGCGGGAGTCGCTGCGCCAGCACGGGCCCGAGGTCGCCGAAGCCCTGGCCGCCAAGGCTGCGGACGTCACCGAACG
>JBIQMQ010000115.1:0-8512 GCA_044463185.1 Nakamurella lactea
TACATCCAGGCCGTGATCGACGACATCGCCTTTCCGGCGACGGACAGCGCGGTGCGGGCGCGCCTGGAGGACGAACTGGCGCACCACGGTTCGGACGTGCTGTGGACCCGGCTGGCCGCCCTCGACCCGGCCGCGGCCGACGCGATCGACCGGCGCAACGGCAGGCGCATCGTGCGCGCGCTGGAGGTGATCGAGGTGACCGGTCAGCCGTTCACCGCCACCTTCCCCACACCGGGCGCCCCGCGCTACGACGCCGCGCTGATCTGCCTGGATCGCGACACCGCCGAACTCGACGAGCGACTGGCCGGTCGGGTGCACGCCATGATGCGTCGCGGATTGATGGCGGAGGTCCGCGCCCTGGTGGACCGCGGACTGCGTCGCGGCGTCACGGCCTGGCGCGCCCTGGGCTACCGGCAGTTGTTGTCGGTGCTGGACGGCGAGCGCAGCGAGCAGGACGCCGTCACCGACACCATCGTGGCCACCCGGCGATTCGTCCGCCGCCAACGGTCCTGGTTCCGCCGGGACGCGAGGCTGACCTGGCTCGATGCGGCGCAGCCGGAGCTGGTGGACCGCTGCGTGCAAGTCGCCACCGCGAGGTCCGTACGCTGAATGGCGTGACATCGCACATCGGCACCCGGCGCCTGGAGTTCGTCAAGGGACACGGCACCGAGAACGACTTCGTGCTGCTGCCGGATCCGGACGACACGGTCGAACTGACCCCGGACCTGGTCCGCGCGCTGTGCGATCGCCACGCCGGCATCGGAGCGGACGGCGTCATCCGCGTCGTGCGCGTCGGCGCCACCGGATTCTTCATGGACTACTACAACGCGGACGGCTCCACGGCCGAGATGTGCGGCAACGGGGCACGCGTGTTCGCCCGGTACCTGGTGTCCGAGGGTTGGACCACGCCCGGCCGCATCGAGTTCGAGACACGCGGCGGACCGCGCTGGGCCGAACTCGGAGCGACCGGCCAGGTCGCGATCGGCATGGGCGCGGTCGCCTGGGGCGCCACATCGACCGCCACGATCGGCGACCGGTCCGCCGTTCCCGGGCTGGTGGTGGACGTCGGCAACCCGCATCTCGCCTGCATCGTCGAGACGGACGTGTCGGAGTTTGATCTCACGGCGCCGCCGGCGATCGACGGCGACGTGTTCCCCGACGGGGCGAACGTCGAGGTGATCCAGGTGCTCGGCCCCGACCACGTCCGCATGCGAGTGCACGAGCGCGGAGTGGGCGAGACCCGGTCGTGCGGCACCGGAACGGTGGCCGCCGCGATCGCCTACCTGGCGCAGGACGGCCGCGGGTCGGGGCGCGTCACGGTGGATGTACTCGGCGGCAGCGTGCGGGTCGGCATCGCCGCGCACCCCCACGGCCCGCGCGCCACGCTGATCGGCCCGGCGGAACTCGTCGCGCACGGCACCGTGGACGCGGCGAGCCTGCTCGCCGCCGAATAACGTCATACTCGCCAAGGCCCGCTACCAGGACGCACACGGTGTGGTGTATGGCAGTGCCAGGGGAAACATGGCACCCTGGAGAGCAGATGAAAAACCACACCCACCCCGCACCGACCGGGGCTGCGCAGACCGACAACCACAATTCCGCCGAGGCGACACCGATCGCCTGGCCGGATTCGACGGCCCGCCGAATCGCCGAGGAACAGCGCCGCTGGGACGCGGCGGAGACCGGCGGCGAACGGGATCTGGCCGACCGCGCCGCGTTGCGCCGCATCGCCGGCCTGTCCACCCAGCTCACCGACATCAGCGAGGTCGAATACCGCGACCTGCAACTCGAGCGGGTCGTCCTGGTCGGCGTGTGGTCCGGGCGCACCGGGGAGGCCGCCGATGCCGCGGACGCCGACGCCTCGATGCGCGAACTCGCAGCGCTGGCCGAAACGGCAGGCTCGGTGGTGCTCGATGCCGTCGTGCAACGCCGCTCGCATCCGGACGCCGCCACGTACGTGGGATCCGGCAAGGTCGCCGAGATCGCGGACATCGTCCGTGCCACCGGCGCGGACACCGTAATCTGCGACGGCGAGCTGTCCGCCGGGCAGCTGCGCAACCTGGAAGAACGGCTCCGCGTCAAGGTGGTCGATCGCACCGCCTTGATCCTGGACATCTTCGCGCAGCACGCCCGCTCCCGGGAGGGCAAGGCGCAGGTCGAACTGGCGCAGCTCCGCTATCTGCTGCCGCGACTGCGCGGCTGGGGTGCGGCACTGTCTCGCCAGCGGGGCGGCCGGGTCGCCGGCGGCGAGGGCATCGGCTCCCGCGGTCCTGGTGAGACCAAGCTCGAGCTGGATCGGCGGCGCATCGGCAAGCGGATCTCGCAGCTCCGGGCGGATCTGGTCGGGATGAAGCGGGTGCGCGACACCAAGCGGGCCGCACGCCGGGCGCACCGCGTCCCCGCAGTGGCCATCGCCGGCTACACCAATGCCGGCAAGTCGTCGCTGCTCAATCGACTCACCGGCGCCGGCGTGCTGGTGGAGGATGCCCTGTTCGCCACGCTGGATCCGACGACGCGGCGGGCACGCACCGCCGACGGCCGGGTCTTCACCCTGACCGACACCGTGGGTTTCGTGCGGCATCTGCCGCACCAGCTCGTCGAGGCGTTCCGCTCCACCTTGGAGGAGGTCGCCGACGCGGACTTGATCGTGCACGTGGTCGACGGCTCCGACCCGCACCCGATGGATCAGATCGCGGCCGTGCGGGAGGTGCTCGTCGGCATCGATGCGGGCGAGGTGCCGGAACTCATCGTGGTCAACAAGATCGACGCCGCCGACGCGACGGCACTGGCCGAGCTGCGCACGCTGCTGCCCGGCGCGGTGCTGGTGTCCGCGCGGACCGGCGAGGGCCTGGCGGAGCTGGCCGGACGGATCGCCGAACTGCTGCCCGAGCCGGACGTTTCGGTGCAGGTGCTGGTGCCCTACACGGCGGGCGCGCTGGTGGCGCGGGTGCACGCCGAGGGCACGGTCCTGGACCAGCAGCACACCGCCGAGGGCACGCTGCTCTCCGCCCGAGTACCGGCGGATTTGGCGGGCGCCCTGGACGGTTTCGCGGTGTCCGCCCGCAGCTGATTCACGCCTGCTGCCGGTGCCGATCAGACGGTGCCGACGCTGTGACGGTGCACCACCCGGGTATGACGCCGTCCTCGGGCCGATGCGTCCTGTGACAGGTAGCATGACAATCCGTGCTAGGACGTGGGCGACCGTCGTTCGACGGGGGTCTCGTTCGGTATGGTGAAGGGGCACACAGTCCGATTCACTCCGGCGTTGGTCTCTCGGCGCAGGGCCGCGGTGAACGAGGAGGTAACGATGGGTTCCCTTTCCTGGTGGCACTGGCTGATCATCATCGCGGCTTTCATCCTCATCTTCGGAGCGAAGAAGCTGCCGGATGCCGCTCGTGGTGTGGGCCGGTCGCTGCGCATCTTGAAGTCCGAGGTCTCCGCCATGCACGAGGACGGCGGTAAGCCTGCCGCGCCGGCCGAGACCGACGCCTCCGCCGCTGTGGCGACGCCGGCGTCCCAGATCTCGCCGACGCCTCCGCCGACCGCTCCGGTCACGCCGCCCGCGGCGCCGGCGTCTCCTGCCGCTGTGCCGGTGATCAACGGCGTTCCGGTCACCGACCCGCACCAGCAGCAGCAGTAACTCCACACGTCAGACGTCAGGGCCCCGCGGACATTCGCGCCGCGGGGCCCTGACGTCTGTGTACGGCTTCGAGTCTTGCCGGGTCAGACTTTGCGGATGACGGCGACGACCTTGCCCAGGATGGTCGCTTCGTCGCCCAGGATCGGCTCGAACGCGGCATTGTGCGGCAGCAGCCATTGGTGGCCGTCCTTGCGCTGCAGCGTTTTGACGGTGGCCTCGCCGTCGATCATGGCCGCGACGATCTCCCCGTTCTCGGCGGTCGGCTGCTGCCGCACCGCGACCCAGTCGCCGTCGGTGATGGCGGCGTCCACCATGGACTCGCCGACGACGTGCAGCAGGAACGTGGGGCCGTCGCCCACGATCTCCCGCGGCAGCGGGTAGACGTCCTCGATCGACTGTTCGGCCAGGATCGGACCGCCCGCGGCAATGCGCCCGACCATCGGAACATAGGCCGGCTCGGGCAGCGGGGCGTGGGCCGCCTCCTCCGCCACGTCCTCCGCCGGCCGGATGTCCACGGCCCGGGGCCGGTTGGGGTCCTTGCGCAGCAGGCCCTTCCGTTGCAGAGCGTCGAGCTGGTAGGCCACCGACGACGGCGATTTGAGCCCGACCTTCTCGCCGATCTCGCGCACGCTCGGCGGATACCCGCGGGTCGCGATGGATTCGCGGATCACCTGCAGCACCTTGCGCTGCCGCATGGTGAGGGCCTTGCCTTCCGGATCCGTCTCGGGGAACGGTGCCGCGGTGGATCGATGGTCGTCCGGATCAGCCGTCATGTCGCCGCCTGTCTGTTGGGTCTCGTCACGGCCGAGATTCGGTCGTCTCGAAGACCATTGTGCCAGAAATCAAACAGTTGTACTATCGAACGAGCGTTCGGATTCCACTTCGGCGGAATGAGGGTCCCGGGCCGGGTTCAGGATCGGCGAAGAAACGTTGTCGGACCTCTCCTGTACAACTCGGTCAGCAGTTCGATAGAACGCTCGTTCGGCAGGAGCATACCGCTGACGAACGACCGAGGCCCGGATTGGGCCGCACCACGTGAAGGACGGTGTGTCATGGCAGTTTCCACGACGGCGTTCCCGAAGGTCACCGCGCACCCGCAGCGGGCCGAGCGGTGCGGTGGTTCGGTGACGGTGCACGCCGCGCCCGGTGTCCTGCGAGGTGAGGGCGAGGCCGGGATGCGCGCCCGCCATGCCGATCGCGGCGACGGATCGGTGTCCGCGGCCGCCGAAGCGATCCTGCTGCGCGAACGGCTCAGGTCCCAGCAGCTTCTCTCGGCACGTCCGCTCTCCGCCGTGCGACGGCCGGGCGGGCCCGTGGAGTGCGACCGCTCGGCGCCGGTATCCGGCTATCGACTGAGCCGCTGGGAACGGCTGGGCATGACGCTCGTCGTCGCGGCTGCCGTCGTGGTCGTGGCCCTGTCGTCCTTCGGGCAGTCCGCCGCTCCGACTCGGGACGCGGTCGTGCTGCCAGGGGACACGATGCTGTCGATCGCGCTGCGAGAGATGCCCGAACTCGACCCGGGACGGGCGGCGGAACTCATCGCCGCGGCGAACGGCGCGGCGGGCCTGCGGATCGTTCCGGGGTCCACTCTGCAGATTCCGGCAGCCCCCTGACGCCTCGTCACGAAACGTGTGCGCGACACGCCGCGGTTGCCTTGCGTTCGGCACGGCCAGGCTCTACCGTTGACCCCTACATCTGGTACTTACACCGCTGCAATTTATCCACAGGTTGTGGTACACCAGAGTAGAGTTATCCCCAGGTGGGTAGGGGTTGTGCACCTGTTGTGCACATATCCGTACACATCGGCACGGCCCCGGTGGCGTGTCGATCGCGACGGCGAGAGGACGGTGCGGCGCCATGCGATGCCCTTACTGCCGGCATGCCGATTCCCGCGTCGTCGACTCGCGCGAGACCGATGACGGCCGAGCCATCCGGCGCCGTCGCGCCTGTACCGCGTGCTCGCGCCGCTTCACCACGGTCGAATCCTCCGTGCTGCTGGTGATCAAGCGCAGCGGCGTTGTCGAACCGTTCTCGCGGGACAAGGTCATGGGCGGCGTGCGGCGGGCCTGCCAGGGCAGGCCGGTGGACGAGGACGCGTTGGCGTTGCTGGCGCAGCAAGTCGAGGACTCGCTGCGCGCCGCCGGCGCGGCCGAGATACCGAGCCAAGACGTCGGGTTGGCCATCCTCGGCCCACTCCGCGAACTCGACGAAGTGGCATATCTGCGTTTCGCCTCCGTCTACCGATCGTTCACGAGCGCCGACGACTTCCTCGAGGAGATCGTCGCGCTGCGTGCGGACCATCCGACCGCGCAGGCGGGTTCCGTCGCCGAGCTCGCCGACCAGCACTAACCACCACGAAGCATCAAGCAGCAGAAGTAACCGCGTGGCCGCCGCTGGTCACGCATCACGAGAGAAGGGGCCTTGCACCATGACTGAATCCGTCAGCACAGACGCTGCGTCATCCAACGGCGAAGCGACTGTGAGCACGACGAGTCCGCACGGCAGCCACAAGGGACTCCGGTTGCAACGCCTCTTCACCACGGAAGGGGTGCACCCGTACGACGAGGTCACCTGGGAGCGGCGAGACGTCGTGATGACCAACTGGCGCGACGGCTCCATCAACTTCGAGCAGCGCGGCGTGGAGTTCCCGGACTTCTGGTCGGTGAATGCGACGAACATCGTCACCAGCAAGTATTTCCGGGGTGCGCTCGGCAGCCCGCAACGCGAATCGAGCCTTCGGCAACTCATCGACCGGGTCGTGGAGAAGTACGTGGCGTCCGGCGTCGAGAACGGATACTTCGCCACCGATAAGGACGCGCAGATCTTCGCCGAAGAGATCACCTACATGGTGCTGCACCAGATCTTCGCGTTCAATTCGCCGGTCTGGTTCAACGTGGGCACACCGTCGCCGCAGCAGGTGTCGGCCTGCTTCATCCTGTCCGTCGACGACACGATGGAGTCGATCCTCAACTGGTACCGGGAAGAGGGCCTGATCTTCAAGGGTGGTTCCGGCGCCGGCCTGAACCTCTCCCGCATCCGCTCGTCGAAGGAATTGCTGTCCTCTGGTGGCGCCGCCTCCGGCCCGGTGTCGTTCATGCGTGGTGCGGATGCCTCCGCCGGAACCATCAAGTCCGGCGGCGCGACCCGGCGGGCCGCGAAGATGGTCGTGCTCGACGTCGACCACCCGGACATCGAGGAGTTCATCGAGACCAAGGCGAAAGAGGAGAACAAGATCCGGGTCCTGCGCGACGCCGGGTTCGACATGGATCTCGGTGGCGCGGACATCGTGTCCGTCCAGTACCAGAACGCCAACAACTCGGTGCGCGTCTCGGACGAGTTCATGCGTGCCGTGGAATCCGGCGGCTCGTTCGGCCTGCGCGCCCGCAAGACCGGCGAGGTCATCGAGACCGTGGACGCGCGGTCGCTGTTCGGCAAGATGACGCAGGCGGCGTGGGAATGCGCCGACCCGGGCATCCAGTACGACGACACCATCAACGACTGGCACACCTGCCCCGAATCCGGCCGGATCACCGCGTCGAACCCCTGCAGCGAGTACCTGCACCTGGACAACTCCTCGTGCAACCTGGCATCGCTCAACCTGCTCAAGTTCCTGGCCGACGACGGCACCTTCGAGTCCGAGAAGTTCGTCCGCGCGGTGGAGTTCGTCATCACGGCCATGGACATCTCGATCTGCTTCGCCGATTTCCCCACCGAGTCGATCGGCGACACCACACGGAAGTTCCGTCAGCTCGGTATCGGCTACGCGAACCTCGGCGCACTGCTGATGGCCACCGCCCACGCCTACGACTCCGAGGGCGGTCGGACCTTGGCGGCATCGATCACGTCGCTGATGCAGGCGGCCGCATACCGGCGGTCGGCGGAGCTGGCTGGGATCGTCGGCCCGTACGAGGGCTACGCCCGCAACGCCGAGCCGCACAAGCGCGTCATCCGCAAGCATGCCGCGGCCAACGACGCCGTCCGGCCGGTCGGCGGCGAAGCCGACATCCTGCGGGCCGCGTCCAAGGTCTGGGCGGAGACGATCGCGCTCGGCGAGAAGAACGGCTACCGCAATGCGCAGGCCAGCGTGTTGGCGCCCACCGGCACGATCGGCCTGATGATGGACTGCGACACCACGGGCGTGGAGCCCGACCTGGCGTTGGTCAAGTTCAAGAAGCTGGTCGGCGGCGGCTCGATGCAGATCGTCAACCAGACGGTGCCACGCGCGCTGAAGACCCTGGGCTACCAGGACGAGCAGATCGAAGCCATCGTCGAATACATCGCCGAGCACGGCCACGTGGTCGGCGCCCCGAGCATGCGCCCGGAGCACTACGAGGTGTTCGACTGCGCCATGGGTGAGCGGTCCATCGCCCCGATGGGGCATGTGCGGATGATGGCGGCGATCCAGCCGTTCATCTCCGGCGCCATCTCCAAGACGGTGAACATGCCCGAGGAGGCCACCGTCGAGGACGTCGCCGAGGTGTACATGCAGGGTTGGAAGATGGGCCTGAAGGCGCTGGCCATCTACCGCGACAACTGCAAGGTGGGCCAGCCGCTCTCCGCCAAGACGACCGGGAAGGATACGGCGTCGGCACCGGTCGCGGTCGCCGAGCCGGGTCGCCCGGTGCGCCGCCGCCTGCCCAAGAAGCGCCCGTCGCAGACGGTGTCGTTCACTGTGGGCGGTGCCGAGGGCTACCTGACGACGGGTTCGTACCCGGACGACGGTCTCGGCGAGGTGTTCATCAAGCTTGGCAAGCAGGGTTCCACGCTGGCCGGTGTGATGGATGCCTTCTCGATCGCCGTGTCCGTGGGCCTGCAATACGGCATCCCGCTGGAGAGCTACGTCTCGAAGTTCACCAACCTGCGCTTCGAGCC
>JBIQMQ010000116.1:0-6167 GCA_044463185.1 Nakamurella lactea
CTTCTTGTCGTCCTGCTGCAGCGACATGATCTTCTGCTGCAGCGTGCGGATCAGCTCCAGACCGGTCCGGTCACCGACATGCGCCAGACGCGGGTACTCGTGGCCGCCGAAGTTCCGCTGGCTGATCTTGCCCTCTTTGGTGCGGTCGAACAGGGCACCGTAGGTCTCCAGCTCCCACACCCGCATCGGCGACTGCTTGGCGTGCAGCTCGGCCATGCGCGGGTTGGACATGAACTTGCCGCCGCGCATGGTGTCCCGGAAGTGCACCTGCCAGTTGTCGTTCGGGTTCACGTTGCCCATGGCCGCGGACATGCCGCCCTCGGCCATCACGGTGTGCGCCTTGCCGAACAGCGACTTGCAGACGATGGTGACGGTCTTGCCGGCCTCGCGGGCGGCGATCGCCGCACGGAGGCCCGCGCCGCCTGCCCCGATGATCAACACGTCCGACGAGTGGCGCGTGATCTTCGGCTGCCCGGTGGGCGCTGCCGGTGATGTGGTTGCAGATGTCATAGCGGTGACGCGGTTCCTTCGGAAGTCGATCCCTTAGAAGTGGATGTAGAACAGCTCCATGGACGGGTTCGCCGACACCATCCAGATGTACGCATCGGTGAACATCAGCGTTCCCAGCGTGGTCCAGGCGAACTGCATGTGGCGGTCGGTCAGCTTGCTGACAGCGCGCCACAGCTTGTAGCGGATCGGGTGCTTGGAGAAGTGCCGCAATTGACCGCCGATGGCATGCCGGCAGGCGTGGCACCCGAGCGTGTAGCACCAGAGCAGCACGACGTTGGCGGCCATGATGAGCGTGCCCAGGCCGATGCCGTGGAACAGCGAGTGGATCACGTCGTAGGTGTTGACGAGCGAGATGATCACCGCCGCGTAGAAGAAGTAGCGGTGCGCGTTCTGGAAGATCAGCGGGAACTTGGTCTCGCCGTTGTACTTCTTGTGCGGCTCGGGCACGGCGCAGGCGCTCGGCGTGCGGGCGAAGGCCCGGTAGTAGGCCTTGCGGTAGTAGTAGCAGGTGGTGCGGAAACCGAGCAGGAACACCAGGGTGATGACGGCGAACGGCACGAACGGCGGGAAGTCGAACGGGAACCAGACACCGAAGATGCTGGAACCCTCGGCACAGTTCGCGCTGACACACGGCGAGGTGAACGGCGACAGGTAGTCGTAGTCGGCGGCGAAGTAGTACTCGCGCCAGAAGACCCGCACCGTGGCGTACGCGACCCAGGTGGTCAGCAGGATCCAGGTGGCCAGCGGATTCGCCCACCACTTGTCGGTGCGAAGCGTGCGCTTTCCGATGGAGGCGCGGCCGGGCGCATCCACTCCATTCGGTCGTAACTGGACCATGTACTTCTCGCCCTTTACTGTCCACCGGCCTGCCGGTCGGTACTGGCCTTGGCTGCCCGCAACTGCTGGCCGCTGGTGACGGCGTCCTGCCGACACCTCGTTCGTTGTTCTCGTCGACACGCTGTCTGCCGGTGACGGCGTGGCCGTCCCATCATCCCGGGTCGCCGGGCACGCCGATCACCCGGGTGGGGACTTCGACGCATCCGAATGAACTATCGACCGCCGGCCCCGGTTCGGCAACTCGAAAGAGCGGCGTGGCGCGCCCCTGAGGTGTCGATTCCGTCACGTCGCAGCCGCGACGGGGGCCGCGTGGTCACGCATCCGCTGACTGATGACCTGGCTGATTCCGTCGCCACGCATGGAGACCCCGTACAGCACGTCGGCGGCCTCCATCGTGTACTTCTGGTGCGTGATGACCAGCAGCTGAGACGAATCCCGCAGTTCACGCAGCAGACCGACCAGCCGTGTGAGGTTCACCTCGTCCAGTGCCGCCTCGACCTCGTCGAGTACGTAGAACGGGCTGGGCCGGGCCCGGAAGATGGCCACCAGCATCGCGACGGCGACCAGCGATCGCTCGCCCCCGGACAGCAACGAGAGTCTTTTCACCTTCTTGCCCGGCGGGCGGGCCATGACCTCGATGCCGGTGGCGAGCAGGTCGTCCGGGTCGGTGAGCGACAGCGAACCCTCCCCGCCGGGGAACAAGGTGGCGAACACGGTCTGGAACTCGGCGGCCACGTCGTGATAGGCGGACTCGAACAGGAACAGGATTTTCTGGTCGACCTCGGCGACCACTCCGAGCAGATCCTCCCGGGTGCCGCGCAGGTCCTCGAGCTGGCTCGCCAGGTACGCGTGCCGCTCCTCCATGGCGGCGAACTCCTCCAGCGCCAGCGGATTGATCTTGCCCAGCGCGGTCAGGTCGCGCTGGGCGCGCTTGGCGCGCCGCTCGGTCGACGGGCGGTCGAACGGCATCGGCACCGGGGCGCTCACCGCCTCACCGCGTTCCTTGGCTGCCTGGTACTCGGCCATCTCCTCGGCCGACGGTGGCACCGGGACGTCGGGGCCGAACTCCGCGACGAGGTCGTCGAGGGTGACGGCGAACTCGTTGGCGGCGGTCTCCGCGTACTGCTCCAGCTTGAGCCGCTGTTCGGCACGCACCACCTCCACGCCGTGCACGGCGTCGGTGAGCGAGTCCCACTCGGTCTGCAGCCGCGCGAGCTTCCGGCGTGCCTCGTCGGCGGCCTCGACGGCAACGGCGCGCTGCTGCTCGGCGGCGGCGCGCGAGGCCGCGGCCGCGTCGACGGCGGCGGTCAGCTTCACCAGGGCGCGCCCAGCGACATCGGCGACGCGGTCCGCAGTGCGTGCCGCGGCGGCGCGGCGCTGCGCCGCCTGCTGCGCCCGGGCACGAGACGCCTCCTCGGCGGCGGCCGCGCGGCGCAGTTTCTCGCCGGTGCCGGCGGTGGCCCGGGCGCGTTCCTCGGCGGTGCGCAACGCCAGCTTGGCGTCGACCTCGGCCGCACGGTCGGCGGCCAGCGCGGCGGCCAGTTCGTTGCGCCGAGCCGGGTCGACGTCACCGGGAGCGTCCTCGGATTCGGCGGCGGCGAGCCGCGCCTCCAGCGCCTGCACCTGCTCGCGGTTTTCCTGTTGGGCCGCCTCGGCCAGCCGGCGGCGCTCCTCGAGCCGCTGCACCTCGGCCTGCGCCGATCGCGCCACCGAGCCGAGCTGCGCCAGCTTCTCCGACACGGCGGAGATCCGGGCGTCCGATTCGTGCAGCGCCTGCTCGGCGATCCGCAATTCCGCCTCGCGGGCCCGGGCTTCGGCGTCGGCGCCGTCCCGGCTGGCGCGCGTGGCGTCCAATTGCGCGCTGATCGCCGCGAGCTGCCGCTCGGCGTCGTCCACCGCGGCTTGTATTTCGATGACGGACTGCCGCCCTCGGCTGCCGCCGACGGCCCAGCGGGCGCCGACCACATCGCCGTCGCGGGTCGCGGCGGTCAGTTCCGGCCGCTCGGAGACGAGCGCGACGGCCGCGGGCAGATCGTCGACGACCGCGATCCCGTCCAGCAGCGCGGCCACACTGCCAGCGAGCACGTCCGGAGACCGGACCAGGTCGATCGCCCACGTCGCGCCGCTGGGCAGCGGCGGGCGCGACGCGGGGCGTCGTCCGCCCGGGTTGCCGACGAGCAGGCCGGCGCGGCCGCCGTCCTCCTCCTTGAGTCGGGCCAGTGCCGCGGCCGCGCTGGCCACGTCGCTCACCGCGACCGCGTCGGCGGCGGGCCCGAGCGCCGCGGCGATCGCCGCCTCCGCCCCGGGGTCGACGTCCAGCACCGTCGACACTGAGCCGATCAGCCCCGGCAGGTCGCGCTGCGCGGCGAGCAGCACACCGGCGCCGTCGCGCCGGTCCAGGCCGAGCGCCAGGGCATCCACCCGGGCTCGCAGCGCGGCCTGCTCGGAGGCCAGTCGGCGTTCCCGTTCGGTCAGCTCGGCGACGCGCGCCTGGGTGGCCTCGAACGCGGCCCGCGCCGCTTCGTGGTTCTCGTCCAGCCCCACCTCGGAGGAGTCGAGATCGCCGATCGCGGCGCGGAGCTCGTCGAACTCCTGCGCGGCCATCCGCGACCGCTCGGTCGCGTCGGCGACGGCCGTGTCCAGCCGTTCAATCTCGTCCTGGCTCGCGGCCAGCCGGGACCGCGCACTGCCCACCTTGCCGGCCAGCACGGCCAATCCCTCGCGGCGGTCGGCCAGCGCCCGGGCGGCGGCGGCCAGCTCCGCCTCCGCGGCGGCGAACTGCTCCTCGTGGACGGCGCGGTCGGCCGCGACCGCGGTCAACGCGTCGCGGGCAGCAGCGACCGCGGCGTCCTTCTCCGCCTGTTCGGCGTCGGCCCGGTCGGCCTCGGCGCGCAGCTCGTCCGGGTCGCGTCCGGTGCGTGCCTCGGGCATCGGCGCGGCCAGGTTACGGGCCCGCTCCTGCGCCAACGATAGGGTGCCCCGGAATCGCTCCAGCAGCGCGGACAGCGCGAAATGGGTGCTCTGCCAACGGGTGACCGACGGGGTGGCGGCGTCCAGCGCCTGCGCGGCCCGCTCCCCCGCCTCGCCGACTTCGGCGAGCTGCCGTTGCAGCGCGGCGCGGCGCGCGGCGGTTTCCGCCTCGGCCTGTTCGTCGACGGCCATCTCGGCGCGCAGCCGGTGCACGTCGTCGGCGAGCAGCCGCAGCCGGGCGTCCCGCAGATCCGCCTGCACCCCGGCGGCCCGGCGGGCGACCTCGGCCTGCCGTCCGAGCGGGCCCAGCTGGCGGCGCAACTCGACCGTCAGGTCGGTGAGCCGGGTGAGGTTCGCCTGCATGGCCTCGAGCTTGCGAAGCGCCTTCTCCTTGCGCTTCCGGTGCTTCAGCACGCCGGCGGCCTCTTCGATGAACGCGCGCCGGTCCTCGGGCCGGGCGGACAGCACGGCGTCCAGGTGGCCCTGGCCGACGATGACGTGCATCTCGCGGCCGATGCCGGAGTCGGACAGCAGCTCCTGGATATCCAGCAGGCGGCAGGCCTTGCCGTTGATCTCGTACTCGCCGGCGCCGTCGCGGAACATCCGGCGGGTGATGGACACCTCGTCGTAGTCGATGGGCAGCGCGCCGTCGCGGTTGTCGATGGTCAACGTGACCTCGGCCCGCCCCAACGGCGGGCGTTCCGCGGTGCCCGCGAAGATGACGTCGTCCATCTTGCCGCCGCGTAGCGCCTTGGCGCCCTGCTCGCCGAGTACCCAGGCCATGGCGTCGACCACGTTGGACTTGCCCGAGCCGTTCGGGCCGACGATCGCCGTGATGCCCGGCTCGAACCGCAGGGTGGTGGCCGAGGCGAAGGACTTGAATCCTTTGAGCGTGAGGGATTTCAGATGCACGGCGCCACCGGCCCCCTCCCTCGGTCGCGGTTGCAGTTCGGTGCGTCGGCCAGCGGCCTCCGGCACGGGGCAAGCGTACTAGGCGGAACGCGCGCCGGGCTGCGTCACACGGGCAACGGGAGGTCGGATCCGACCGCGGCCCGCAGGGCGTCGCGCAGCGCATCGGCGGGCGCCTCGGCGCCGGTGATCAGCTCGAACTGGGTGAGCGCCTGGTGCAGCAGCATGTCCAGTCCGGTGACGGTGGTGCGCCCGGGCGCTCCGGCGGCCGCGAGCGGCGTGGGCCAGGGGTGGTAGATGACGTCGACCAGGGCGGGCACGCCGGCCAGGACGGGGGCGAGATGGTCGGCGGCGCCGGCCGGCACGGTGGACACCGCCAGTTGGAGCGCGTCGGCGACGTCGGCGACCTCGTCGGCCGTCATGCCCGTTCGGGTCGCTGCGAGCCGCAGCGCGGCCGCCAGCTCACCGACCGCGGCGGTGCTCTCCGGCCGCCGCCCGGCCAGTATCAGCTCCCCGTCCCAGCGCAACTCGGCGAGCGCCGCGACGACGGCACGGGCGGTGCCGCCGCCGCCGATCAGCAGCACCGGCCCGGCCGGCGGCACACCGGCCGCGGCGAGCGACCCGCGCACCCCGTCCACGTCGGTGTTCTCCGCCCACCACCCACCGTCGCTCCTCACCAGGGTGTTCGCCACGCCGAGGGCGCGCACCCGGTCCGATCGGGCCGTGGCGGACGCCGCCGCTGCGGCCTTGCCGGGCATGGTCACCGCGAGCCCGGCCCATTCGGGGCCCAGGTCGCCGACGAGGGCCGGCAGCCGGGCTGCGTCACACTCGATCGCGTCGAACGACCAGTCGCCCATGCCCAGTGCGGCGAAGCCGGCGCGGTAGAGGGCCGGCGACAGCGAATGCCCGATGGGGGAACCGAGCACCCCGGCCCGGTGCGC
>JBIQMQ010000116.1:6267-8489 GCA_044463185.1 Nakamurella lactea
GCTCAGCCGAACACGCCGTTGGCGCGGGCCTGGTCCACGCACTCGGCGTGTTCCTCGTCGGTCACCGAGAAGCAGGTATGCCCGTCCAGGTCGATGGTGACGAAGTACAGCCAGTCGCCGGTGGCCGGATCGTCCGCCGCGTCCAACGCGTCCGGGCCGGGCGCGCCGATCGGTGTGGGCGGCAGGCCGGCATGCGCGTACGTGCTGTAGATATTGGCCTCGTCCAGCCGTTCGGCCTCGGTGGTGGAGATCGAGGCCCGATTCAGCCCGTAGTTGACGGTGGAGTCGAACTGCAGCTTCTTGTCGATGTCCAGCCGGTTGTAGATCACCCGGGCGACCTTGCGCATGTCGTCGCCGATGCCCTCGGCCTGGACCAAGGAAGCGATCGTGGCGAGCTGGTACGGGGTCAGCGACTGTTTCTTGGCGGCCGCCACGATGCCGGTGGTGTTCCATTGCGCGGCCGAGGCACTCACCACCGCGCGCAGCGCCTCGAAGGCGGTCGACCCGGGCGCGATGTCGTAGTCCCCGGGCAGGATCAGCCCCTCCAACCGACGCTTCGGATCCGCCACGGCCGACACCGCGTCGGTGGCCCATCCCACGACGCCCAGATCGCTCGGCGTGGCCGTCTCCGCGACCTGCCACAGTTCGTCCGTGCTGAAGCACCGCTCCGCGCCGTCCGTGGGCACGCATGCCTTGGCGATCTTGGCCAGGATGCCCTCCTTGGTGCCCTTCTCGCCGGAGGTGGACACGGTGGTGAAGTCGGCCAGCGTGTCGCCCGGGATGATCCGCAGCTGCCCCAGGCGATGATCCGGGTTGGCGAGGTCGTCGACCGCGGCCTGCGCCGAGGAGTGCTCGTGCACCAGGTAGTAGCCGGGCTGTAGGGCGGACAGGCGCCCGTCGTCGGTGGCCACCGACACGAATACGGGCACGCTGGCGACAACCCCGGCATCGACCAGTGTCTGGCCCACTACGTACAGACCGTCGCCGGGCTGCACTCGCACCACGAGCGTGCGGGCGCCGGTGCCTGCCCAGTCCTCCGGTGCGGTGGTGCGGTTCTGCCACCACAGGACGCCCACGGTGATGCCGCCTGCGATCAGCGCCAGCACGACGAGGGCGATGATGGTGGAGCGCACTGGATGACGGCGGCGCCGTGTCGGCGCGGCCTGCTGCCCGCGTCTGCCGGCCTCGGCGTCCGGGGCTGCGGCGTCATCCTCGGAGGCGCTGCTCCGGCCGGCGAGCACCTCGCGGAGCTCGGACAGGTCGAACTCTCCGGTGGCCGCAAGATCGTCACCGGCCGCGCCCGGGCGGTCGTCGAACAGGTCGAAGTGGTCCTCGCCGCCGTCCGCCATGTCGACGTCGTCGTCGGTGTCGTCGTCCTCGGGACGGTGGTGGCTACCCATCCGAACCCCGCCGGCTTCGTAGCTCGTCGAGCCGTGACTGGAGGATCGCGACGGCGGCGATCTGGTCGACCACGGCGCGGCGGGAGCGGCCGGGAACGCGCCGCTCGGCCAGGATCCGATTGGCCGTCACGCTCGTCATCCGTTCGTCGACCATCACCACCGGGACGGGGGCGATCCGCGGCGCAAGGGCATCCGCGTACTGCCGTGCGGCGTGCGCACTGGCGCCGTCGTGCCCGCGCAGCGTCCTCGGCAAACCCACCACCACCTCCACCACGCCTCGTGTCGCGACCAGCGTGACGATCTCGTCGATGTCCCCCGCGGATTCAGTGTCCCGCGCGAGCGTGACGACGGGCGTAGCGAGGATGCCGTCGGGGTCGCTCACGGCCACCCCGACCCGGACGGTACCGACATCGACCGCCAACCGCACGCCGCGGGGCGGCGTGTCGTCTTCTGGCCTGTGCCGAGTCACCGGCCGGTCCGCATCACGAGGCGGCGGCGACCGCGGCCTCGACCGCGGCGATCGCGGCGGGCACTCCCGCCGGGTCGGTGCCGCCGCCCTGCGCCAAATCCGGCCGACCGCCGCCGCGCCCACCGACCGACGGGGCGAACGCCTTGACGAGGTCGCCCGCCTTCAGCCCGCGTTCGATCGCGGCGGGCGTACTGGCGGCGGCGAACGACACGGCGTCGCCGTCGGCGGTGAACAGCGCGATGACGGCGGGTCGCGCGCCGAACCGGCCGCGCAGATCCGTGGCCAAGGAGCGAACGTCCGCCGCGGACAGCCCCGACCGGAGCTCGGTGGCGACGACGGCGACATCGCCGATC
>JBIQMQ010000117.1:0-8478 GCA_044463185.1 Nakamurella lactea
ACCTCGGCGAGTCGTACGGCCGGTGGACGCTCGGCGACGACGAGGCCATGCTCGACGTGGTGACCAGCGCGAACATTGCCTGCGGCTTCCACGCTGGCGACCCGGCTACGCTGCTGGCCACGGTTCGGGCAGCAGGCGAGCGCGGGGTGGCCATCGGCGCCCAGGTCGGTTATCCGGATCTGGCCGGTTTCGGGCGGCGCTTCATGGACATCGCCCCGGCGGATCTCACGGCGGCGGTGCTCTACCAGATCGGCGCGCTGGACGGCCTGTGCCGGGCTGCCGGAACGCGCGTGCGCTATGTGAAACCCCATGGGGCGCTGTATCACTCGGTCGCCCGTCATGAGGGGCAAGCTGGCGCCGTGGTCGCCGCCGTCGCCTCCTATGACGCATCCCTGCCGCTGGTCGGCCTGCCCGGATCGATGGTGCTGGTCCTCGCCGCGGACTCGGGACTGACCGCCGTGCCGGAGGCGTTCGCCGACCGTGGCTATCGCGGTGATGGAACACTGGTGCCCCGTGACCAGCCGGACGCCGTGCTCGACGATCCAGCAGCCGCGGCGGCGCGGGCGGTGCGCCTGGCGCGCGACGGGAACGTGCTCTCCGCGGATGGCGAGCAGGTCTCGGTCATCGCGAGATCGCTATGCGTGCACGGGGATTCGCCTGGAGCGGTCGGAATGGCACGCGCTGTGCGGGAGGCGTTGGAGGCGGCTGGCGTCACCCTGCGCCCGTTCGTCGTCGCAGCGTCATGAGGCAGCCGCTCAGTCGCGCGAACCACGCAGGCGAGGCGCGCCCGCTCGGTGCGTGCGCACGCCGAGACATGGCCGGCGGCCGCGGGGCGCTGCCGTGATGCCCACGGTGATCCCGATGGGGGAGCACGCGCTGCGGATATCGCTGCCGGACCAGGGCGCGGTGCTCGCGCTGTATGAGGCGCTGATGCAGGAGCCGCTCGCCGGCCAGGTCGATCTCGTGCCGGGCGCGGAGTCACTGCTGATCCAGCTCTCCGGGACCGCCGGCCCGGGGCTGGCGCGCGAGGCCGGGGCGCGTGTCACCGAGCCGGCTGTGTCGCGCAAGGTCGCCGAGGAAATCGACATACCAAACCAGCCGGTGGTGATCGAGACCGTCTACCAGGGACCGGATCTCGACATCGTCGCCGAACTCACCGGGCTCAGCGTTGAGGGCATCGTCGCCGCGCACACCGCCGGCGCGTGGCGCGTGGCGTTCTGCGGTTTCGCACCGGGCTTCGCGTACCTGTCCGGGGGCGATCCCGCCCTGGCGGTGCCGCGTCGCGCGACTCCCCGTTCCGAGGTCCCCGCAGGGGCGGTGGGTCTCGCCGGCGAGTACTCCGGCGTCTATCCGCGCTCCTCGCCGGGCGGCTGGCAGCTGATCGGGCGCACCGATGTAGCGCTGTGGGACGCCCTGCGGGATCCGCCGGCACTGCTCCGCCCTGGAGTATCAGTGACGTTCCGTGCCGTCCGCCCGAGTATGACGCTGTCCTCGCCGAAACCGATTCTGCGACAGCATGAGTCGCGCGGCGCCGCGGGCAGTGCGCAGCAGGGCACCGGGCTCGCCGCTGCCCGAACGCTGACCGTACTGCGGTCCGGACCGCAGTGCCTGGTCCAGGACCTGGGCCGCGCCGGACACGCGGACATGGGGGTGAGCCGATCCGGGGCCGCCGATCGTGGCGCGCTGCGGGCAGCCAACAGGGCCGCCGGAAATCCTGAGGGCGCGGCGGTTCTGGAGATCCTGCTCGGCGGAGCCGAGCTTGAAGCGAGCGCAGCGCTCACGATCGCATTGGCTGGAGCGCCGGTGGCCGTGTCGATCGCGCCGCCAGCGGGATGTCCCGAATCGGCGGCATCGGCGACCGGCGAGGAGGCGGCACCGAAGACGCCGACCTACCACGAGGTCCCGAACCCGATGGAACGGCCGATCGCCCTGCCTGCGGGCGCCCGGATCCGGCTGGGGCGTCCCGCGCGGGGTCTGCGCACCTACCTCGCGGTGCGCGGCGGCATCGACGTCCCGCCCGTCCTCGGATCACGATCGACCGACCTGCTCGCCGGGCTCGGCCCGACGCCGGTGATCGCCGGCCAGGTGCTGCCGATCGGGGAGTGCCGCGCAGGGACTGTGGACGGGCCTGTGACATCGGACAGCCCTGACCGGACGGAGGTGGGCGGCGGTGACGCAGCCCACGGAGACCTGTGCATCGGCGAACGCCGTGCCGACACGGATGTCTCCGTGAGCGATGCGGCCGGGAGCCCCGGTGTCGACCAGGTCTCCGCCGTGCTCACGATACTGTCTGGGCCGCAACGGGACTGGTTCGGCGGGGAGACCTGGGAATCGTTGAGGACGGCGTCATGGGTGGTGACGCCGGCGACCAACCGGACAGCGGCCACGCTGGCCGGCCCGCCACCCCGCCGCATCGTCGCGGGGGAGGCGCCCAGCCAGGGACTGGTGCGTGGCGCGATCCAGGTGCCGCCGTCCGGTGAACTCGTCGCATTGCTCGCCGACCACCCCGTGACCGGCGGCTACCCCGTGATCGCAGTTCTCACCGACGCGGCCGTGGACCGGTTGGCCCAGTGCCGTCCGGGCGCCGTGGTGCGGTTCCGCGATGCAGCCGCGCCGACGCCGTAACGGTATTGCGCTCGATCGGCGTTCGCCACGGGCGCGGTCTGTGCCGCGCGGCGGCTTGCACCCCTTCACCCCAGGAAGACTCGGCCGCCCGACACGTTGTCCGGTACGTTATCCCTGGTGGCAGCCGAGGCATCGGTGACAGCTCCCGAATGTTCGGGCGTCGACGAGCCGCACGCGACGCGGCAGGCTCACGGGAGGGTCCACGGGATGGGGCTGTTCAGCAGGAAGAAAGACGCCGAAGGCCTGTACACCGGCGACGCCCCGGTGAGCGCCCCCGGCCTGGACGGCGAGGCGCCGGGCGCCTACATCAGACCGGACAGCTCCGGCTATGCCGACCCGGCCGCCACCTGGGCAGGGACGGCCGTGCCGTACCCGCCCGAGACGGCATCGCCCGGGGTGGCGTCATATCCGTCCGGTCCGCAACCGATCGGCTCGCCGCCAGCGGCGCCCGGTATGACGCCGCCGCCGGCGGGTCGCATCCCGCCGGCCGCGCCCGGTGCGGGCGGTCTCGATGCTGCGACCGTGGCGAGGTTGCAGCAGGTGATGGGGCAGAGCCGCTCCGTGCCGGTCGCCGCCGGCAATCTCGACCCGGAGACCGCCGCCAGGGTGCAGAAGGCGCTCGCCGGCATGTCCAAGAGGGGCGGCAAGCTGGGCTGCGTGCTGCTCGCGATCCCGCTCCTCGGGGCCGCCGTCGGCATCGGCGCGGCCGTCTACGCGGCGGTCCACGCGACAAGTGCTGTGGATGGCGCTATTTCGGCCATTGCCCCCGACGGCTCGGGCGCGCCGGACGGGCGCAACATCGGCGTGACGACACTCGGCGAGCCGGTGTCGATCCGCACGGCCGACGCCGCCTACGACATCACCGTGTTCGGAGCGGAGGCGCAGACCGGCGGCGGCTGGGGATACGACTCCGCAGGCAGCAGCGCGGTTCTCGTGGTCGACGCGCAGATCACCCGTACCGACACCGGCGCCGATCCGGTGGGGTTCACCGGCTGGAACTGGTCGGTGGTCGGTACCGGCGGCGACCGCGTGACGGGCAACATCATCTCGCACTTCCTGCCGTCGCTGGATGGGCCGGAGCTGGTGGGCGGGCAGACGGCGCGCGGCTACGTCACGTTCGATACGGCAGTGACCACCACGCCGCTGACGGTCGCAGGCGGGCCCGCCGGCGCGGGCCTGGCCACCTGGCAGCTCACCGCGTCCACACCGCGGCCGGTGGACGGCGTCATCGGCGAGCCGGCCCGGGCGGAGCTGTCGCGGCCCGGGTTCACCGTGAAGATCGGCGTGGCGGAGGTGGTGGCGACGGACGACCCGCGGATCGGCTACCGGCCGCAGTCCGGCCAATACCTGGTGCTGCCGGTCGAGTTCGCCGGGGTCGACGGCACGCAAGGACACCTCGGTACCGTGGACAGCAACCGGTTCGTCTTCGTGCCGGACGCCGCGCCCGCTTTGCAGCCCACGTTCGGCGGCGTCGACGACGCCTTCTCGTTCGTCTCCCTCGATGCCGCCACGCCGGGTCAGGGCTCGCTGGCCTTCGATACGGCCGCCACTACGGGCAGGCTGGATCTGCGTGATCAGGCCGACCGGGCGATCATCACCTGGCGGATCGACGCAGGCTGAGCAGGGCGCGTCAGGCGCGCCGGGTCACCTGCAGGTCGTAGATGACGCGATCGGCGCCGAGACCCCGCCTCTCGAAACGGGTCTCGGGTCGAAACGGTGCGCGCGGGGCCCATCCGCCGTCGGCGGCGAACGGGTTTTCGAGCCCCGGGCAGCCCGACACCACCTGCAGCATCTGCTTCGCATAATGCTCCCAGTCGGTGGCCAGGTACCACGACCCGCCCGGCTCCAGACAGGACGCCACCAGCTCGGCGAACTCGGGCGTCACGATGCGCCGCTTGTGATGCTTGCGCTTGCGCCACGGATCGGGGAAGAACAGCCACAACTCGGCGAGCGAATCGGGGATGACGACGTTCCGCAGTATCTCTGCCGCGTCCGCCTTCAGTACCCGGACGTTGTCCACGCCGGCTCGCGCCAGATGCGAGAACGTCTGTGCGATACCGGGTTTGTACACCTCGATGGCAAGGATGTTGATGTCCGGCCGCGACTTCGCCATGGCGGCCGTGGCGTCACCCATGCCCGGCCCGATCTCGATCACCAGCGGGGCGACCCGGCCGAACAGTGCGATCTGATTGATGCCCGGTCGCCACCACGGCTTGGCCGGATCCGGCGGCGTGCCCGGCTCGGGGATGGGGCCGAACGCATCCCGTTCCACCAGCCACTCGCCGGCGAACGCGTCCCAGGCTCGCTTCTGCACGTCGTTCATCCGGCCGCCGCGGGGCTGGAAGCTGACGATCGGCCGGTGGTATTCAGGATGCTCGGACATCAGTCGCCCGCCCCGCACCGGCCGCGTGTTACCCAGCCCGGCATATTCGCCGGGCTCACTAACACGCGCGGGATGTTCATGCGTCGCGGCGATTCGTGACGAACGCGGCCACCAGCCACAGCACGACGGCGACAGCGGCGAACACCAGCAGACCCTGCAGGGGCGTCGGCCCGCTCGCGTTCAGCGCACTGGCGAGTGCTCCGTTGCCTCCGGAGTCCGGCGGACCCATGCTGGCGAACGCCGCCTTGTCCGTGACGAAGGTGCCTGCCGCGGTGAACGGCAGCCACGGCGACACATCCGGCCCGAAGCGCGGAATCAGCGAGATCAGGCTCTCGATCAGCATCGACCACACCAGTAGCAGGGCGATGGCGCCGGCCGACTGGCGGATCAGCAGACCCACCGAGATCGCGATGACTCCGGCGATCGGGTACAGCGCGGCATGGCCCAGCACGTAGCGCCACTGGTCGGCGGTGGCGAGCTCCAACGGCGAGCGCGGGTTGGTGGCTAGCAGCTTGGTGAGGAAGAACGCGGCGAACGCGCTGACCACAGCGATCAGCGCGCCCACCAGCATCACAACGACGGTCTTCGCGGCCAGCACCCGGGTGCGCCTCGGCGCCGCCAGGAACGTGCTGCGGATGGTGCTGAACCGGTATTCGGTGGTCACCGACAGGGCGGCCAGCACCATGAACACCGTCATGCCGAGCTGCATGCCGGCCTGCGAGGTGCCGGTCGAGGCGAACTGCTGTCCGTTCTCCGTCACCAGCCCCATCAGCAGCGCGAATGCCAAGGCGGCCACCAGTATCACGGCCAGGCACCAATATGGCGAACGGGTGGAGAACAGCTTGATCCGTTCCACGGCAAGGAGTTTCATCGGCGGATCACAGTCCTTCCGGTGTGGCGTGACGCGGTGCCGCGCTGGACGGAGCGGGGACCTGGCCGTCGGCGACAGCCGCGGGCGGCGTCATACCCGGAGGCGCCGGCGCGGCCGATCCATCCGGGGCCAGCGCACCGCCCGTGCCGGTGTCGTGCGCGGTGAACTCCACCGCCTGCCCGGTGAGCTGCATGAAAGCCTGCTCCAGCGACCCGGCCTGCGGCGACAGCTCGTGCAGCCCCAGACCCGCCGCGGCCGCCACGTCGCCGATCTGCTCGATGGGCGAGCCGGTCACCAGCAGGGCCCCGTCGGCGTCCTCCACCGACATGCCTTGGGAGACCAGAACCTGCCGCAGCTCGGCCAAGCGCGGCGAGCGCACCCGCACCGCGGACCTGGTCGCCGCGTCGATGAACTCGCGGGTCGAGGTGTCCGAGATCAGCTTCCCGCGCCCGATCACCACGAGATGGTCTGCGGTCAAAGCCATCTCGGAGAGTAGATGGGACGACACCAGCACGGTGCGCCCTTGGGAGGCGAGATTCCGCATCAGCGTGCGGATCCACAGGATGCCCTCCGGGTCGAGGCCGTTGACCGGCTCGTCGAACAGCAGCACACCGGGGTCGCCGAGCAGCGCGCCGGCGATGCCCAGTCGTTGCTTCATGCCGAGCGAGAACTGCCCGGCATTCTTCCGCGCCACCGACTCCAGGCCGACCAGCGCCAGCACGTCGTCCACGCGGGATGCCGAGAGCCCGTTGGCCCGCGCCATCCAGCGCAGGTGCGCGCGGGCGGACCGGTTGGGGTGCACCCAGTTCGCGTCCAGCAGCGCGCCGACCTGGGTCAGCGGATTCGGGATGTCCCGGTACGCCTTGCCGCCGATCATCGCGGTACCCGAGGTCGGATTGTCCAGGCCCAGCACCATGCGCATGGTGGTCGACTTGCCGGCGCCGTTGGGGCCCAAGAACCCGGTGACGATCCCCGGCTGCACGGTGAACGTCAGGTCGTCCACGGCGCGGGTCTTCCCGTACACCTTGGTCAGATTGTGTACTTCGATCACCGAGTGGCCTTCCTGTCGCGCCGCCGCCTGTCGCCAGCTTTCCATAGTGCCTAATGACGCGGTGCTGGCGTGGCCGCGCAACGCCGCATGCAGCGTCATATCCGAAAAACACCGCCGGCGCGATGCGACAGCACCACTGCGGCTTCGTATCGGATCGGCCGCACCGGCATGGCGCAGTCTTCGCGCTGCCATGCGCCCTCCCGGCCTGTCGCGGTCAGTTGCCGCGGCCGAATCCGGACAGTCCGAGTTCAGCCATCCGTCGGTCCCGTTCCTCGCGAGCGGCAGCAATATGCCCGGTCGCGCCGAGCGCCGTGAGCGCTGCGATCAGTCCGTCGTGCGCCTGTTGATCGTAGGGATCCGTCCGCAGGATGCGGCGGCAAAGTTCGATTCGGGCGAGATGATCGCCGGCAGCCGCGGCCGACCCGGCAAGGGCGCGTGCGGCGGCCAGGAAGGCCAGATGTGCCTGCTGGCGGAGCGGCCTGGCCCATTCGGCGTACGGCTCGTCCAAGAAGGCATCGCCGCCGTATGCCGCGACAGCGTCGTGTAGCAGCCGTTCACGGTCGGAACCTCCCTTCTCGGTGGCTCGCGCTGCCTCGGCCAGCGCCAGGAAGTCCTCGACGTCCACCGACAATCGTTCCGTTCGTAGCCGCAGTACATCGGCGTCGGACGCGATGTACGTGTCCGTGGCATGTTCACGGCCCGGGTCGAGCGCCCGGCGAATCGCGGTCAACGTCACGGAGAGGCGGTTCCGGAGTTGATCGGGAGGCGTGTCAGGCCACAGCAGATGCATTGCGGATTCGCGCGATATCGCCGTGCCGCGCCGGGCGACGAGCACCTGGAGGAGGGTGCGTGCCTTGCGGGACCGCCAGGCGGCCGGGGGTGAGCCGGGTGGCGTCACCGTGAATTCGCCCAGCACGGTGATGCGCGGCACCTCCAACTGCTGGGGTGACGTGGACGACCCGACCACGGCAGCCCCGACCGCGGCAGGTTCGGTGTCCGCCGGTGCGTCGGCGGTGCGTCTCGAAATGACGGGTGAATCCGCGTCGTTGGCGGGTGTCGCCTCAGTCAGCACTAACAGTCGGTTCGCTCGCTGCTCAACGGCGCGCAGACCGAGACAGCGGGCGGTCGAGGCGGATTCGCCGGCCAGGCTCCGAGCCGCCGACACGTTGCCGTGCTCGAATTCCAGCGCGCCATACTCCACCTGCGCTTGCGCCAGCCACGCCTGGGCGCCGATCCGGGAGCACAGAGCGATCGCGTCTCGGTAGCGAGCTCGGGCCTCGTCGTGGCGGCCCTGCCGCCGGGCCAGTAGCGCCAACGGCCGGGCCGCAGTGCCCCAGCAGACGATGCCGAGGCCCGCTGTCACGACCCGGTCGGCGAACGGCAGCAATGCCTGGCGCAGGCGTTCGACCAGGTCGTCCGAGCCGATGTCGGCCGCCACCTCCGCGAGGATGGCGGCGGCCGCCAGCCAATTGCGGCCGCGCGGAGAGTCGTTCATATCGTGCAGGGATTCGATCAGCCCGCGCGCCGCGGCGGTACGGCCCTGATGCG
>JBIQMQ010000118.1:0-8428 GCA_044463185.1 Nakamurella lactea
TGTCCGGGTCGGTGAGCGACGGCTCGAAATGCCAAATCCGGGTGAACGCCCAGGGTCGCGGCGTGCCGTCGTACCAGAGGTGGTCGCCCGGGTCGCCGGCATAGGAGAACTCGTTGTCGACCGGCTGCCAGGTGGCGCCGCCGTCGTCGGAGCGCTGCACCTGCTGGCCGAACCAGCCCCGCGACTGCGACGCCCAGAGCCGGTTCGGGTCGGCCGGCGAGGCGGCCACATGGTAGATCTCCCAGCCGGTGAACAGCGGGCCTTCGATCTGCCAGTCCCTGCGGGCGCCGTCGGAGGTCAGGATGAAGGCGCCCTTGCGGGTACCGACGAGAACACGAACGGAGGTCATGGCGCGCTCCTCAAAATGGTGGTCGCGGTGCGACGTACAGCGCACCACAGAATCCACCACCGTGTCCATGCTGATCTGACAGAAAGTCGTATCGAGGTGGAACCGTTCCCGCTGCGGCCATGGCGTACCGTCGGCCTGTGACCCCACGGCAACCTGCGACCCCACGGCACGACGACATCATCACCGCGCTGCGAGTACGCCCCGATATCGACGCCGGAGCCGAGATCGAGCGCCGGGTGGCGTTTCTCGCGGACTATCTCGCCGCGACGCCGGCGCACGGGTTCGTGCTGGGCATCAGCGGCGGGCAAGACAGCACCCTGGCCGGTCGGCTCGCCCAGCTCGCCGTGGAGCGACGCCGCGCCACCGGCGACCCGGACGCGGTGTTCGTCGCCGTCCGGCTGCCCTACGGCGTCCAGGCCGACGAGGACGACGCCCAGGCCGCGCTCGCCTTCATCCAGCCCGACCGCGCCGTCATCGTCGACATCAAACCGGCCGCCGACAGGCTCTCCGCCGATGTCGCCGCCGCGCTGGGCGGGGATGACGCAGCCCCTGCGCTGCGCGACTTCGTACGCGGCAACGTCAAGGCGCGGCAGCGGATGGTGGCGCAGTTCGCCATCGCCGGCCAGCTCGACCTGTTGGTCGTCGGCACCGACCACGCCGCCGAGGCGGTGACGGGCTTCTTCACCAAGTTCGGCGACGGGGCCGCCGACGTCGTGCCACTGGCCGGGCTCACCAAGCGGCAGGGCGCGGCCCTGCTGGCGCACCTTGGCGCGGACGAGCGGCTGTGGCGCAAGGTTCCCACGGCGGATCTGGAGGACGACAGGCCCGGTCAGCCGGACGAGGTGGCGCTCGGCGTGCCATACCGCGATATCGACGACTACCTGGAGGGCCGCGAGATCGATACCGCGGCCGCCGATCGCATCGAGCGCCACTACCTCGCCACCCGGCACAAGCGGCACCCACCGGTCTCCCCCGACGACA
Organism: Nakamurella lactea; assembly: GCA_044463185.1. Lineage (GTDB taxonomy): Bacteria > Actinomycetota > Actinomycetes > Mycobacteriales > Nakamurellaceae > Nakamurella > Nakamurella lactea_A. The sequence continues at coordinate 1,331 of JBIQMQ010000118.1, forward strand.
CGTGGTGGCGCGGCACACCGACCGTTGGCCGCGTCTCCTAGGCTGGTAGTCATGCAGCAGTACTTGGACCTGGTCAGCCGCATTCTGCGCGAAGGCCACACGAAGACGGACCGCACCGGCACCGGCACGCTGTCCGTCTTCGGGCACCAGATGCGTTTCGACCTCTCCGCGGGATTCCCGCTGGTCACCACGAAGAAGGTGCACGTCCGGTCCATCATCGTGGAGCTGCTGTGGTTCCTGCGCGGGGACACGAACATCGCGTTCCTGCACGACAACAACGTGACGATCTGGGACGAATGGGCCGACGAGAACGGCGACCTGGGCCCGGTGTACGGCCACCAGTGGCGTTCCTGGCCGGCGCCGGACGGCCGTCAGATCGACCAGATCCGCCGCGTCGTCGACTCGATCCGGAATACTCCCGACTCCCGGCGGCACATCGTGTCGGCCTGGAATGTCGCCGAGGTGGACGAGATGGCGTTGCCGCCGTGCCACACCATGTTCCAGTTCTACGTCGCGGACGGTGCGCTGTCCTGCCAGCTCTACCAGCGCAGCGCCGACGTGTTCCTCGGCGTGCCGTTCAACATCGCCTCCTACGCGCTGCTCACCATGATGATGGCGCAGGTCACCGGCCTTCGGCCCGGCGAGTTCGTGCACACCTTCGGCGACGCACACCTGTACCTGAACCACCTCGACCAGGCACGGCTGCAGCTCACCCGGGAGCCGCGGCCGCTGCCCACGATGGTGCTCAATCCGACCATTACGGAGATCGACGGCTTCGGCTACCAGGACTTCGCCGTGGTCGGCTACGACCCGCATCCGCCGATCAAGGCGCCCATCGCCGTATGACGCTGGTGGTGGTGGCGGCGGTGGCCGCGAACGGCGTGATCGGCGCCGACGGCGACCTGGCGTGGCGGAACTCCGCCGACCTCCGTCGCCTGAAAGCCCTGACCATGGGCCACACGCTGATCATGGGCCGCAAGAACTTCGAGGCGATCGGCCGGCCGCTCCCCGGTCGGCGCACCGTGGTACTCACCCGCCAGCCGGACTGGAACCGTCCCGGCGTCACCGTCGTGCATGACGCCGCAGCAGAGTTGGACGCGGCGCTGCAGCGGATCGCCGCCGAGACCGGCGACGACACCTTCTTCGTGTTCGGTGGCGGAGACGTCTATCGGGAGCTTCTCCCCCGCGCCGACGTCCTGGAACTGACCGAGATCGACGCGGAACTACCCGGCGATGTGCACTTCCCGCCGGTGGCGTGGGACGAATGGTCCGAGTCCAGCCGGGATCGGCACGACGGATTTAGCTGGGTGCGCTACGTGCGGCGCACCGAACAGTAGGCCGGCGATCGTCGGTCAGGCGGCGGACGTCGCCGTGCGGGCCGGGCGATACGGCATCACGATGCGCAGGCTCTGGTCGGAGGCAGCGCGCACCGGTGTGCGGGCCGCGTCGGCCGACGCCACGCGCATGGCGGAGCTGGCATTGTCCAGCACGTCGGAGACCTCGAGGTCGAGCGCCTCGCAGATCGCCGCCAACAGTTCGCTGGACGCTTCCTTCCGGCCGCGTTCCACTTCGGAGAGATAGCCGAGCGACACGTTCGCGACCGTGGAGACGTCGCGCAGCGTGCGACTCTGGCCGATTCGAGCGTGACGCAACGTCTCACCCAAGGCGTTGCGTAGCAGCATGTCATCCCTCCTCGTCACAGACCTCAGGACCGGTGCCGGCCACCGTTTGCCCGGCTTCGTGTTGCTCCCCACGCTACCCTGTCGGTGTTCCGCCGTGGGCGGCGTGGCCTACATCCTTCTCAACGTGTTCCATCGGCAGAATGTTCCCCGCCTTCAGTGGGCGGGATCAGGTCGTCGAGCAGCCCGAGCGCTGTCCGCACCGCCGCGGCCCGCACCTGCCACCGACCGGTCGCGGAACCGTCCCTCGGCAGTGCCACACACAGGTCGGGACCGCAGCCGCTGCGCGCCACGAACACGGTGCCCGGCGGGTGGCCATCCTGCGGTTCGGGGCCGGCCACCCCGGTCAGGCCGAGGCCGATATCCGCGGCGCACCGACGTCGCGCGCCGCGCGCCAGTTGGACCGCGACCTCCTGGTCGACCGCGCCCACCCTGGCCAGCAGATCAGGGTCCACATCGACCAGGGAGGCCTTGAGATCGGTGGCGTAGCAGACGATGCCGCCGCGAAGCACCGCCGAGGCGCCCGGCACGTCGGCGAGCACGGCGGTCAGCAGACCGGCGGTGAGCGATTCGGCAGTGGCCACCGTCCAGCCCCGGCGGGCCAGACGGGCGACGAGCTCGCGCACCCGGCCCGGGTCGACGCCCAGCAGCGTTGCCAGCCCGACCGCGTCTGGGTGCGCCGCCGCGTTCACGTCGCGCCGGCGGCCCGCCGGCCTCGCCGCACCAGCGCGGCAGCGCGGGCGAGGTAGTCGACGCCGGTTGCGACCGTGAGCGCGATCGCCACGCCCATCAGGACCCCTCGACCCCAGGTCAGCACGTCCGCGGGGATGGGCAGCGTCGCCAGCGGAAGGATGTACAGGCCGATGGCGACGATTTGGATCAGCGTCTTGAGCTTGCCGCCGGGGCTCGCCGCGATCACGCCGTAGCGCAGGATCGCCAGCCGCAGCAACGTAATGCCCACCTCGCGGATCAGGATCACGGCGGTCACCCACCAGAACAGCTCGCCCAGCACGGACATGCCGATGAGCGCCGCGCCGATGAGCGCCTTGTCGGCGATGGGGTCGGCGACCTTGCCGAAGTCCGTCACCTGGCCGCGGCTGCGCGCGATGCGGCCGTCGTAGCGGTCGGTGATGGCTGCGATCGCGAACACCGCCCCCGCGCACCACCGGGCCACGGGGTCGGTCCCGTCCCCCAGGAACAGCACGGCCAAAAAGACCGGCACCAGGATCAGACGCACCGTGGTGAGCACGTTGGGCAGGTTGATGACCGTCGCCCGATCGGAGGCCGTCATCGGGACCCCGACCGGCCCGCGGCGGCGTCATTCACAGCTCTACCCACCCGCCCAGCGTAATGGTCCGGACTTCCGTTGCCGCTCCGGGTGGGCGCCGTCGGCGGCGCCCGAGCGGGTTACTACGCTCGGCGGGTATGAGCCCTGCGACGCCCGATTCCGATTCGCTCCTCATCCGGAGGGCCAGGGTCGGCGACGTACGGCGCATCAAGGAGCTGGTGGACTGCTACGCCGGGCCGATCCTGCTGGAGAAGTCGCTGGCCAACCTGTTCGAGGACGTCACCGAGTTCTGGGTGGCCGAGGTGGACGGCTCGGTGCAGGCGTGCGCTGCCTTGCACGTGCTGTGGGAGGACCTGGGCGAGATTCGCACGGTGGCCACGGATCCGCAGCTCCGGGGGCGCGGGATCGGCGGCGCGTTGTGCCGCGCGGTGATGGACGAGGCCCGACGGGTCGGTGTGTCGCGGCTGTTCGTGCTGACGTTCGAGGTCAGTTTCTTCGCTGGGCTCGGCTTCGAGCCGATCTCGGAGCTGGGCCTCTCCCCTGAGGCCTTTGCGGAGTTGCGCCGGTCCTATGACGCCGGGGTCGCGGAGTTCCTCGACCTGCCCTACGTCAAGCCGAACACGCTGGGCAACACCCGCATGCTGCGGTATCTGTAACCTGCCGCGTCAGGCGGCGACCTTGATCATCAAGCCGACACCGACGATGCACACGACCCAGATGGCGGCGACGAACAGCGTGATCCGGTCGAGGTTCTTCTCCACCACGCTGGACCCGGACAGGCTCGACTGCATGCCGCCGCCGAACAGCGAGGACAGTCCCCCGCCCTTGCCCTTGTGCAGCAGGATGAGCGCGATGAGCGCCAGGCTGCTGAGGATCAGCAGGGTGTTGAGGAACACGAACATGGTTCAGGGGCCTTCTTAAGAATCGGCGGGCGCACGTGATGCGGCGGACAGTCCGCCTGGGAGTCTACCGTGTCAGGCGAGGATGCCCACCGCGTTGGCGGCGAGTGTGGCGAACTCGGTGCCGTCCAGCGACGCCCCACCGACCAGTGCGCCGTCCACATCGGGCTGCGCGGTGATCTCGGCGACGTTGCCGGACTTCACGGATCCGCCGTACAGGATGCGGGTGCGGTCGGCGAGTTCGCGGCCGTACAGGTCGGCGAGCGTGGCACGGATCGCGCCGCAGACCTCCTGCGCATCGGTGGGCAGTGCGACCCGGCCGGTGCCGATCGCCCAGATCGGCTCGTATGCCAGCACCAGATCGGACGCCTTGTCGGCGGTCACCGCGGCGAGCGCGGCGCGAACCTGCGCCGTGGTGTGCTCCAGGTGCGTTCCGGCCTCGCGCACGTCGAGTCCCTCACCGACGCACAGAATGGGCGTAAGCCCATGGGCGTGTGCCGCGGCGATCTTCGCCGCGACCACGTCGTCGGACTCGGCGTGGTAGGCGCGGCGTTCGGAGTGGCCGACCAACACGTAGCGGCACCCGAGCTTGGCGAGCATCGAGCCGGAGATCTCGCCGGTGTACGCCCCGGATTCGTGCGCCGAGATGTCCTGTGCGCCGTAGGCGATCTGCAGCTTGTCGCCCTCGACCAATGTCTGCACCGAGCGCAGGTCGGTGAACGGCGGGATCACCGCGACCTCGACCTTGTTCAGGTACTTCTCCGGGAGCGTGAAGGCGATCTTCTGCACCAGCGCGATCGCCTCGAGGTGGTTGAGGTTCATCTTCCAGTTGCCGGCGATCAGCAGCGTGCGTCCGGAGCCGGGGGCGGTGGCCGTCATCGTCAGTTCTCCAATACGTCGATACCGGGCAGCGATGCGCCCTCCAGGAATTCCAGGGACGCGCCGCCGCCGGTCGAGATGTGGCTGAAGCCGGCCTCGTCGACTCCGAGCAGGCGGACGGCGGCGGCGGAGTCGCCCCCGCCGACCACGGAGAACGCCGGGGATGCGGCGATGGCTTCGGCCACGGCCCGGGTGCCGTGCGCGAACGGCGCCATCTCGAAGACGCCGGTCGGTCCGTTCCAGAACACGGTTCGGGCGCCGGCGATGACCTCGGCGAAGGCGGCGCAGGTGGCGGGTCCGATGTCCAGTCCCTGCCAATCGGCCGGGATACCATCCGCGGCGACGACCTGTGTGGCGGCCGTCGCCGAGAAGCTGTCGGCGACCACGATGTCCGTGGGCAGCACGATCTTGTCGCCGTGTTCGGCCAGCAGCTCCCGGCAGGTGTCGATCTGATCGGCCTGCAGCAGCGACGTCCCGACCTCGTAGCCCCGGGCGGCCAGGAACGTGTAGGCCATGCCGCCGCCGATCAGGAGCGTGTCGACGGAGCGGAGCAGGGCGGTGATGACGCCGAGCTTGTCGCTCACCTTGGCCCCGCCCAGCACGACGACGTAGGGCCGCTCCGGGTCGCCGGTCAGTCGGCGCAGCACGGCCGTCTCGGCCGTGACGAGGTACCCGGCGAAATGGTCCAACGTCAGGGCCACGTCGTACACGGAGGCCTGCTTGCGGTGCACCACGCCGAACCCGTCGGACACGAACGCGGCGGCGGACCCCCCGACCAGCTTTACCAGATCGTCGGCGAGCGTGGCCCGCTCGGCGTCGTCCTTGCTGGTCTCGCGCGCGTCGAACCGGACGTTCTCCAGGAGCGCGACCTGACCGTCGCCCAATGCCGCGACGACCTGGTGCGCGGACTCACCGACGAGGTCCGTGGCGAACGCGACTGGGCGGCCGAGCACCTCGCCGAGTCGTGTGGCGACCGGCGCCAGGGACAGTTCGGGATCGGGTGTGCCCTTCGGCCGGCCCAGGTGCGCCGTGACGACCACCTTCGCGCCGGCGTCGACGAGCGCCTTCAGTGTCGGCACGGACGCCCTGATCCGGCCGTCGTCGGTGATGACCGGGGTGGCACCGGAGTGGTCCAGCGGCACGTTCAGGTCGGCGCGTACCAGCACGGTACGGCCGCGTACGCCTTGCGACAGGAGGTCGTCGAGAGTCTGCACTGCGGTCTTCTTTCGGGCGTCGGCTCGGTGGGGGGCGGCGTCATGGGCGGACGATCCGCGGACAGCGGTAGCTCGCCCGCCCATGACGGTCACACGCGGAATAAGGCCCCTTAGAGGCTGCTGGCGACCAGGTTGGTGAAATCGGCCAGGCGGTTGGAGTAGCCCCACTCGTTGTCGTACCAGCCGACGATCTTGACGAGGTTGTCGCCGAGCACCATCGTCAGCGGCGAGTCGAACGTCATCGACGGCGACGTGCCCACGATGTCGGACGAGACAATCGGATCCTCCGAGTACTTGATGTACGGCGCCAGCGAGCCGGACGTGGCGGCCGCCTTGAACGCGGCGTTGACCTCGTCGACCGTCACGGTCCGGGACAGCTCTGCGGTGAGATCGGTGACGGAGCCGTCCGGCACCGGCACGCGCAGGGCGTAGCCGTGCAGCTTGCCGGCCAGTTCCGGCAGCACCAACGACGTGGCCTTCGCGGCGCCAGTGGTGGTCGGGATGATGTTGACGGCGGCGGCGCGGGCGCGGCGCAGGTCCTTGTGCGGGAAGTCGAGGATCCGCTGGTCGTTCGTGTAGGCGTGGATCGTCGTCATCAGACCCTTGACGATGCCGAACGAGTCGTTGAGGACCTTCGCCATCGGGGCGACGCAGTTCGTGGTACACGACGCACAGGACAGGATGGTCTGGCTGCCGTCGTACGCGGAGTCGTTCACACCCATAACGACGGTGAGGTCCTCGCCCTTGGCCGGGGCGGAGATGATGACCTTCTTGGCGCCGCCGGAAAGGTGGCCGCGGGCACCGTCGGCGTTGGTGAAATGCCCGGTGGACTCGATGACGAGGTCGACGCCGTACTTGTCCCAGGGCAACGCGGCCGGGTCCTTGTCGGACAGCACGGCGATCTCCTTGCCGTCCACCGTGATGGAGCCGTCGCCCGCCGAGACCTCATGGGGCAACTGGCCCAGGACGCTGTCGTACTTGAGCAGATGGGCCAGCGTCTTGGTGTCCGTGAGGTCGTTGACCGCGACGATCTCCAGGTCGTGCCCGGACGCGTCCAGCGCCCGCCAGAAGTTACGGCCGATGCGGCCAAATCCGTTGACTCCGATGCGCACAGTCACGGCTCACGTCTCCTTGCCTTC
>JBIQMQ010000119.1:0-8219 GCA_044463185.1 Nakamurella lactea
CCCGGCCGGACGGGGAGGCGCGGCATCGACGATCCGCACCTGCAGCGCGGTGCCGCCCGGACCTGCCATCGGCCGGCCCTCCCGGGACGGCGCCGTCGCGAGCAGCGCCGCCGCGTGCAGCGCGAGCGCCGCGGTCACGAACGGCCAAAGCCGGCGGCGCACCCCACGAAGCCCGGGCGTCGCAAGGCTGCCGGCAGACGGCCCGGCCCGGGGCACCGCGCGGTGTCAGTCGATCAGCTCGCGCCAGGACGTCCGGCGCACCGAGCCTGTCGAACCGCCCGGCTCGGGCACCTTGACGGTGCTCACGTCGCCCTGGTTGTCCACGAGAATCGTCTGCGTGTCGCCCGATCCCGCCGCACCGCCGCTCTTCTGCAGCTGGACGAAGCTCAGGCCGACGATCATGGTGTTGCCGCGGAACGTGCCGGCCACGTTGCTGCCGATCGACGACGGGTTCGAGCCGGTGCCGATGTCGAAGCGGTACAGATAGGAACTTCCGCCGACCGTGCACGCATCGGCGCTCGGAATGTTGGTCGCCACCGTCAACGTGTTGAAGATGATCTGCGTGTCGACGTTGACGCGCTCGCCTGCGGCGAGCAGGTCGACACGCCAGCCGTCCTTCGTGGACCAATCCACCGCGTGGCTGGTGATCTTGTTCACCGCCTGCCCATCGACGGTGGAAGCCGTGAGGGTCTGCGCCACGATGTCGTTGCTGGCATGCACGTCGCCCAGACCGGTGTTGGTGAGGGGGTCTTTCAGCGCATACACCGTCTGCTGGTCGGTATTGCTCAGGTCCGAGGCGCCCAGGTACTTGCCGGTGCTGACGTACACGACCGGGTACTTGCTGCCCTTGTAGTTCAGCTCCGCGAGGGCCGGCTGCGTGGTGATCGGCTGCGGCGTGTTCGACACCGTCATGTAGGCCAGACGCAAGGCGGCGTTGTTGGGAGCCACCACGCCGTCGATGTCGAAGCGCCACAGGTTGCCGAGCACGTCGCCGCCGTAGAAGCGCTTGGCGGTGTTGTCGACCTCGGAGTCGACCCAGGCATTGATCTTGGCCAAGCCGCTCGGCGTGGTCGTGGAGCCCGCCGCGACCGAGCTCGCGGTGTAGGTGCTGATCTTGGCGATCTGCGCCCCGGTGTTGGCGTCCAGGACGAAGAGGTGCCCGTTGCCGTCGCCCGGCGAGACGTTGTTGTAGCCGGAGGCGAACACCACCACCCACGTGCCGTCGGCACGCTTGGTGATGACCGGGTTGCCGAAGCTGTAGCCCAGGTCGTCGTCCGTGAACTCCCACAGCGCCACCGGATTCGCGGGGTCGGTGATGTCGAGCGCGTAGTAGCCGCGCCCGCCGCCGCCCAGGCCGCCGACGAGGATGGATTTCCACGCGCCGGGCGAGCCGGCCACGAAGATGTCGCCGATCACCGGCGCACCATCGACGAAGTACTCGTGACGGTTCGCATAGTCGGCATCGGCCAGCTTGTAGAGCCGGGGCAGCACCATCGAAGGGATGTAGGCCCAGCGCTCGTCGCCGGTCGTGGCATTGATGGCATGGAGCATGCCGTCGTTCGCGGCCAGGTACACCGTGCCGCTGCGGCTGGCCTGCGCCGTCGCGAAGGTGGAATAGCTGTTCTCGGTGTACTTGAACGGCGCCTTGCCGAGGTAGACGGGCGCGCCGCCGATCACGTCGCCAAGCAGCCGGTCGCGGGCGCGGTAGACGGCATGCGTCCCTCCCCGCAGGTAGCTCACGAGAGTGGCGCCGGCGTTGGCCGTCGTCGTGTCGTAGCCGGTGGTCGCGCATTGCGTGAGCGCCGGCGACTTGCTGCACGCGCCGTCGAAGTTGCCGTTCAGGCCGTCGGCCGTGAGGTTGCCGTAGGTGAACGACCGCAAGACGCCGGTGTTGGCGCCGGCATTCTTCTTGAAGTAGTAGATGTTGCGCGCGGTGTTGGCCGCCACCATCGCATCGAGCCGCTGGGCGGCGCTCCAGGTGTTGGCCGTCGAGACCACGCCCGTGATCGGATCGATGGTCTTGGCCAGGAGGTCGCCGGTCCACTTCACGGTGGTGTACTGCGCCACGAACAGCGTGTTGTCGCCCTGCACCGGCTGCAGCGTGCTGGCAGCGGCACCCGAGGCCGAGCCGGTCTTGGCGTCGATCGACTGCAGCGCGCTGTTCAGGCTGGTCGCGAGGGAGAGCGGATCGCTGGCGCTGAAGTAGCTGCCGCGGCCGTTCACCGCGGCATGCCACAGGTCGTCGACGTTCTCCGCGCCCTTGCCGTCGCCGGGAACCGGCCAGTGCTTGCTGCCTTGCTGGATGGCGGCGAAGTCGCCCGGCTGCAGCGTGCCGCTGATGCCGAAGCCGAGCGTGAACGTCGTCATGTGCTGATGGCTGGCGATGTCGGTGTCCTTCGGCGACACGTTGTTCGTGCAGACGTCGGTGCCCGCGCCCAGCCCGCCCTCGCAGTTGCCGAGCGCCGCAGTGCGCAGGTCGGTCTCGTAGTAGTACATGGCCACGTCGGCCAGCGAGTCGGTCGCACCGCCGGTGGTCGTGGTCGCGCTGGTGACCGCCGGGCCAGTCGCGACGTCCGCGTCCGCTGCGGGGTTCGCGGCCTGATAGCCCGAATAGCCGGACCAGTTGCCGGGCGACGCCAGCGGCCCGATCACTTCCGCGGTGTCGGACGGCTGCTGCGGGTTGACGGCGCAGGCGACGTCGTCCGACCACGAAGGGCTGCTCCAGTTGCCCCAGTTCCCCACGGGCACATAGGCGCTCTCCTGGCGCGTGCCCTCTTCCACGTACGAGCCGTTGCTGGCGTTCTTCTCCTGCGCCGTGCCCGCCACGCCGTCGGTGTACGGAACCACGAGGTCGAAAGTCCGCACCCGCGCCCAGTACGAGGTCTCCGTCTGCCGTTCCGTACGGGTCGAGGTGCGGGTTCTCTTCTGGATCTTGGCTCGGCCGCCGGAACAGCCGGTCGTGGTGGTCCGGTACTCGACGTACGACTTGGTCGCGGTCGCGTTGCGCGTGCGCGTGCGGAACCAGTGGTAGGTCCGCTCCATGGGTGTGGTGACGGTCCACTGCTGCGCGGCACCGTCCCACATGGGCGCCGGCGCCGCGCCATCGCGCTGCCCGACGGCATTGCCGGCCAGGTCCTTGCCCTTGTCGCTCCCGTTCCAGTAGCCGTCCGTCGAGAGGATGGTGAAGTTCTTCTGGCAGGAGTACTGGACGGGGTCGTAGGACTGGTTCGACGTGGCCTTCTTGGCGTAGTAGCGGCCGGCCTTGGCCAGCGCCGTGCGCAGCGGCGTCGATCCGTTCGGCGTGGCGTTGAACAGCGCCGTGTAGAAGGCAGCCTTGTGTGTCGGGTCGAAGTCGGCCACGTCGAGGAACCGGCTTCCGCTGATGCCGGACTCGTTGATCGTGCTGAACCCGACGCGGTACTTGTCGTCGATCCGCTTGAACGCCAGGCTCGTGGCCGCGTTCATCATCTGGTAGCGCAGGCGGTAGTAGGTGTACCAGTTGCGGTAGTTCTGGATGTCGGACATGGACGGCGTGACGTCCACCCGCGTGAAGACCGAGCTTCCGGGCGTCGAGCCGATGGTGCTCTTGCACTCCAGGAAGAAGTCGTTGTCGGTGACGCCGCTGCTGGTGTAGACATAGCCCAGCCGCGGCTGGCTGCCGGAATAGGTGTAGTAGTGGGCGCGGTTGTCGCCGTCTCCGATGCGGGGCGAGGTCAGGGAACCGCTGCCGGCGACGGCGTACACGTTCACCGTGAGCTTGTCCGTCGAGCTGTTCCAGCCGGTGACCGTCCCGACCATCAGCTTCGTGCGATCGGTGTCGCTGTAGAGCGTCACGGTATCGCCGACCGAATAGCTGCCCGAGCTCCCCGAGTTCAAGGTCACGGTGATCGAGCCGGTGGCGACGGTCGGCGTGGAGGAAGTGATCGTGCGGATGTTGTCCAGGCTGGCGGGGGAGGGAAAGGTGAACGTGCCCGCGGGGAGATCGGCACCCGTCGAGTCGACGGGCAGCGTGTAGGTCGTCTGCGGGTCGTAGGCGAGGCCGTTGCATTGCGACGCGCGGTAGCCGTACCAGTTGGTGCGCGGCCTGTCCGGCGTGCCGGTGGAGGTGCCGAGATCGTCCGGCGCATAGCTCCAGTTCATCGAGCCGGAATCGTCGAAGACGAACATCAGGTTCGGCTTCACGGCGCTCGGCGCGGCCGAGGACAGCGGGACCGATGCGATGTCCGTCGCCGCCGGGCGGGCCACGCCCGCGGCCGCGAGCAGGCCGGCCCACAGGCTGGCCCGAAGTACCGCCCGCGCCGCGCGCAAGCCTGGTTGCTGCTTCATTTGCTTTTCCCCCCTGCCACGAGGTCGCCGTTCAGAGGTGAACGATCGTCTCGGTGAAGCTGACGGCGTTCCGGCCGCCGACGGTGCGAACGATGATCCGGTAGTACGGGTTGCTCACGAGCTTCGTCGGGCGCAGCTCGGTCCCTGCCCGCACTTCGCCTCGGGAGGCGGCATCGGACGTCGATGCCGCGGCCGGCCGGGCGCACACGTTGGTGGCGCTCACGGGTTCGGCCTTCTGGCAGATGCGCGAGATGAGGTAGCGCGAGCGGTTGCCGCCGTAGGTGATCTCGGACGAGGGCAGCACGGTGCATGAGTCGCAGGTGCCGGCGGAAACGCAGTTGCAACTGTCGGATTCGCCCCAGTTGACGACGGCGAGCTTGTTGGTCGCCGAGGTGGCGCGCCCCGTCGGGTCGAGGTTGTCGAGCGAGGTGGCGTAGTAGCCGGCGGTCGTGACGTTCCCGTCGAGCGTGGCGCCGCCGTTGGTCTGCAGCCAGGCGATGGCGGCTTCGGTCGCACGGTCGCTCGCGGCCGTGGCGTCCTGCTTGAAGCCGAGGTTGCCGAGCACCTGAGCGCCGGTGTCGACCGAGCGCACCAGTATCATGGCCGCCAGCGACATGACGGCGAGCGTGAGCAGCGCAAAGATCAGCGAGACGCCGCGCTGTGCGGCAGTGCGGCCATCGTGTGTCATGCGGCGTGTCTTCATGGCTTTGTCCGTCTGCTCAGGAACCCCAGAGCATGTTGCGCAGGGGAATCACCGTGTCGAAGGTCTTGTAGCGGTAGTGCTGCCACTCGGTTCCCGTGCCGAGATGGCTCACGTCGAGGGTGATGCACTCGCTCGAACCGCATGTCACGGCGCCGGTCGTGGGCGGGGTGGTCCCCATGTCCACGGAGGGCGCGGCGAAGGTGACCGGCTCCTTCTCGTATTGCTCGCTTCGCGCCACGAGCACGACGCGGACCGCCAGCACCTGGATCCACTCGGCATTCGTGGCCGGCGTGGTCGCGTTGAAGGCGTCGACGACGCCGTCGCCGTCGGTGTCCTTGCCGTAGTAGGCGCGCATGTTGACGATGCCGGACTGGATGTTCCGGACGATGCGCGTGGCAGGCGCCGCCACGTCGAAGCTGGACATCTGGAGCGCATTCGTCGCGTTGACCTCGTACTGGTTGTCGACCAGCCGGCCGAGATTCACGAGCACGCTGCCGTCGCCGTACGCCCGGTCGGGCATGCCGGTGGCGTTCCATTGGTTGTCGGCACGCGGGATCGAGGCCGCCGTCGGGGCGGACGAGACCTGGAACACCCAGCACGGATCGGACGCGTTCGACGCCACCAGCGCGAGGTCGTTCGCTTGGACGCCAAGCGCCGAGGTGACGGGGAATTCGACCCCGCCGACCGCATACGCCGGCGGCACGATCCGCGTGGGAACGGAGTACGAGGCCTTGGAACTGGCGAGCACGCGAATCGCGTCGCCGATGCTGCCGGACGGCCGCGAGGCCTCCGGCGTGATGACCACCGGCGCCAGGACGGTCGGGAACCCGGCCGGGGCCGAGCCGCCGAAGCTCACGCTGATCGGACACCCGAGGACGCCCGGCGAACTGGTCAGGCCATAGCCGGCCATCTGCACGTCGCGCTGGATGGTGTGCAGCGACAGCGCGCCGTTGACCTGCGCGTCCGAGCCGCCCGTCGTGGTGCGCCGCTGCCCTTCGGAGACGAGAAAGACCTGCGTGATGATGAGCACGGCCAGCAGCCCGATCAGCAGGCCGACCATCAGCTCGACCAGCGTCACGCCGCGCTCGCGGCGCCCGCGCCCCGCCGGCGGGTTCGGAATGAGCGGCTTCATGGCGCGTTGGCGGCAATCGCCGCGGTCGTGGTGTAGGTGTGGGTCTCTTCGTTCGGCGGCGTCCAGCTGACGGCGATCTGCACGTCGGCGCCGTTGACGGTGATGGCCGCCGTACCGCCGGGCAGCGCGGCCGCCACCTTGTCGGCCCATTGGCCGCAGCGCGCGTACGACGCGCACGAGGCCGTGGCGTAGCTCGTCAGGTGCGGCGTGTCGGACCACATCGTGCCGATGAGCTGCTGGGCGAGAAAGGCCGCGTCGGCGCGGAACTTCGACGAGGTCTGGGCCTTGGTCATCGCGGCCTGCAGCCCGACGATGCCGAGAACGCCGAAGGCGAAGATCAGCATCGCCACCAGGGCCTCGATCAGCACGAAGCCGCGACTGGCACGTCGCCGGCCGTCGGCACGTCCGCGAAAGGAAGGGCGTGTCATGCGCATCTCTGTCAGCACTTTCGCGGGTCGGTGGACGCCGTGACGCCGACGTCGCACATGCGAATCGTTCCCCCCGAGCCGATCACGACGCGGAGACGGCGGTAGTCGTTGCCGAGCGTGGTGTGATCGACGTCGATGCGCGCGATGGCGGTCGCCGCATCGTCGACCCGGCCGAAGCCGTTGAAGGTCACGGTGTTCGCCGCCGTCGTGTCGTCGCTCTGCAGGGCGGCCACCGTAACGGCGCCGGCCGCCGTGCCGGCCGCCTCGGCCTCCACGATCATCGGATCGTCGGCATCGGTGGGCGTCAGCGACGGCGCGTAGTCGCAGTGCGACGAAGGATCGTTGCGGCTGACCACCCAGGACGCGGAGGCGCTCGACAGGGCGCAGCTGGTGTCCATCGTCCGGGCGTCGGTGAGAGAGACCAGCGAGAAGCGCACCGGCTGGTTGCGGCGGATGGCTTCGCTCCGGGCCTTCATCAGGCCCATCTGGATGGACGACGCGACGCCCCGGATCTGCGTGTTCCGGATCCAGGTGCTGATGCTCGGCCCCGCCGCCATGACGAGCAGGCCGATGACGGCGATGACGACGACCGCCTCGATGAGCGTGAAGCCGCGCGCGCAGCGGCGGCTCAACATTCACTGCCCTTCACGAGCCAGCACGACTTCGTCGACGTGGTGCCCTTGAAGGACGTCGTCGCACGCTGGTTGTTGTGGTCGAGCGTGTAGGCATGCCCCGTCGCCCGGCCGCCGCTGCCCGTGGCCGTGAGCGTGTAGCCCTGCCCGGAGGCCGTGAGCGCGCAGGTGAAGGTGAAGTACTCCTGCGCCGCGTAGGTGAGCGTCGGCGTGTTCGTTCCCCAGGACGGCGTGTTCGCATCCACGCAGTTCGCGGTGCCGTAGTTGCGGTTGTCCTGGTAGTACTGCTCCATCTTGACGCGGAAGTCGGACAGGCCGGCAAACGCTTCGGGGATCTGCCCGCGGCGCACGTAGTCGACGTACGACGGCAGGGCGACGCCGGCGAGGATCGCGATGATCGCCACGGTGATCATCAGCTCGATGAGCGTGAAGCCGCGGGAGGCGGCCAGGGACGCCGGGGTCTTCGCGGCGGGGTTCCGGTGCAACGACATCAGAGGGTCTCCGGCTGAGCGTGGCGCGATTCTAGGAACGCCCTCCAGCCGTGTTCTGCCGACAACCGCACGATCCGGCGCGAGCGGGCGCGCCGCGTTGACGAGCGGTCATCCGAACGCGCACGAGCGGCACGCGGTGTCGCGAGCGCACCGCGGGGAGCGCCGCCCGCCGCGGGCTCAGCCGGACGGGGCGGCAACGAAAACGGGCCCCGTCCGGGGCCCGGCGTGAACGGTTTCGCGCGTCAGCGCGGCAGGTCGCTCGCCCCCATCAGGAACTCGTCCACCGCCCGCGCCGCCTGCCGCCCCTCGCGGATGGCCCACACCACGAGCGATTGCCCCCGCCGCATGTCGCCGGCGGCGAACACCTTGTCGACGTTGGTGGCGTAGCCGCCGATGAAGTCGGTGCCGGCGCGGGCATTGCCGCGCGGGTCCTTGTCGACGCCGAAGGCATCGAGGACCGTGCCGACCGGGCTGACGAAGCCCATCGCCAGCAGCACCAGGTCGGCG
>JBIQMQ010000120.1:0-8045 GCA_044463185.1 Nakamurella lactea
GATAATACTCAACACCCGGTGGCGTCCTGCGGCGCGGAAAGGCGACAGGCGTGGCCTCTGACCGGCTCGTGTACAAGACGGCGCTGTCCTTGGTCACCATCGCTACCTCAGGGCTGGTGCGGCTGGTGTTCAGCCTGCTGGTCGGGCACATGTTCGGCAAGGTCGTGCTCGGCCACGCCAGCGTGATCGTCAGCGCCGCCGTGTTCGGGACGCTGCTGTGCTCGCCGGGTCTCGGCCAGTCCGTGGCGCGGCAGATGGCCACCCGCGGGCTCACCGCCGCCGACGCGGCCGGCCGCTACCTGCTGGTGCGGGCGACGGCGCTGCATCACCTGATGTGCGTGGTGGTCGCCGTCGCCGTCGGGATGTTGGCCCCGGTCGAGGTGGGCGTCGAGCAGGTCCTCGCCATCGCGCTCACCATCGCCTACGGCTGCTACACCTACTACAAGGCCGTGCTGTACGGCGTCGATCTGGTGCGCCGGTACGCGGTGCTGGAGCTGACCTGGGACGGACTGTTCCTGGCGTCGCTGCTCGCGGTGGTGCTGGTCGGTGCCCGCTCCTGGGTGCTGGCGCCGATGGTGCTGGTGTACGGCGGGTTCTCGATCGGCGCGCACCACGCCATGCTGTCCCGGCGCCAGGCGGCGGAGCTGGTGCCGTCGCTGACCGCTGACGCGTCCGTCGAGGCTTCGGGCCGGACGACAGCGGCGCCTGGTGGCGTGCGGGTATCGCATCAGGGCGCCGGATCCCGCACGCTGCCTTCGCTCTCGCAGACGGTCGCCGATCCCACGGTGGAGGATCCGGGCATGACGCCGCCCTCGGGTGACGCCGCTCCGCACGCCAATGCCCCTGCCGGACGCGGCTTCACGGACGACCGGCCGTGGTGGCGCGCCGTGGGCGGATACGCGCTGGTCACGACGCTGGGCACCGCGTCCAGCGCCGGCTTCCTGCAGTTGTCGCAGATCTTCGCCATGCGGGCCGGCGGCGAGCACGGCGCGGGCCTGTTCGCCGCCGTGCTCAGCCTGGTGACCCCGGCGTACCTGCTGCCGCGGGCGATCTCGGTGGTGTTGTTCCCGGCGATGGCGCGCGCCGCCGGCCGGGCGGACAGCGCCCGGGTGCGGCTGCAACTCAAGGTCGGCACGGAGGTGCTGGCCGCGGCCTTGCTGCCGTTCTTCGCGCTGGTCGGCGTGCTGTCCACCGCGGTGTTGACGCTCGCCTACGGTCGTGATTTCGCCGACGCCGGGGTGACGCTCGCGATCATGGTCTGGGCCACCTGGATATCGGTGGCCAGCGTGCCGGCCGTCAACGCGCTGTCCAGCGACCCGGGCCGGGGCTACCTGATACCTGCCGGCGCGTCGCTGGTCGGCTGCCTCGTCGGGCTGGCCGTGTGGTTCGTGGCGGGCGGCACGATCGAGGCGGTGGCCTGGGGCTACTTGGTCGGCTCGGGTATTCAGTCCGTCGTGCCGATGGTCGAGGCGGCGCGCCGGCATCATGCGCTGCGGCTGGGTTTCGCGACGCGGCTGGTGGGTGCGGCGACGCTGAGCCTGGTCGTGGCGATCGGGGTGGGCCGCCCGCCGATCGGCGTCACGATCGCGGTCGCGTTCGCGCTGGCCGTCGTGGTGAGCGTCGCGGTGCTGCCGGAGATACGGTCTCTGGTGCGGTTGGGCCGGAGCATGAGGGCGGCGCGATGACCCGCACGGGCGTGAGGGCGGCATGACCACCGCGCCGATCCGGGTGCTGCACGTCAACGACGTGGCGGGCGTCGCGTCGACCGCGGTGGCCCGGGCGCGGGCGGACGGCCTGCCGTGGCGGTTGTGGACGCTGCCGCCGGTGCGCGGCTCGGCGCTGCCGGTCAAGCTGTGGCGGCGCAGCGTCGATCTGGCCCGGTTCCATGCGGCCGGGCGCGCGGCCGAGGTGCTGCACGTGCACTACGGCCTGTTCGGCTACTACGCCTGGAGCGTCCGCCGGCCCTACGTGCTGCATCTGCACGGCACCGATGTGCGCGGCAACTTGAGAAGCCGCCTGCGCCCGCTGGTGCTGGCCGCGATCCGCCGCGCCGGCGCCGTCGTCTACTCCACACCCGATCTGGCCGACGAGGTGCGGGCATTGCGTGCCGACGCGACGTGGCTGCCGGCGCCGCTCAACGCCGACGTGGACGCCGAACCCGCGAGCGTCGGCCGGCCGATCCGGCCGGTCGATACGCCGCGCATCGTGTTCGCCAGCCGATGGGACCCGGTCAAGGGCCTGGTGCGCCAGCTCGATCTGGCGCGCACGCTGCGGCGCGCCCATCCGAGGGCGGAGCTGATCGGCATCGAGTGGGGCGGGGGAGCGTCCGCCGCCGCGGAGGCCGGGGTGTCACTGCGGCCGCTGATGCCGGCCGCCGACTTCCGCGCACTGATCGCTAGCGCGGACGTGGTGATCGGCCAGCTCGCCAGCGGCGCGCTGGGCGTCGCCGATCTGGAGGCCATGGCGTTGGGCCGGCCGCTGATCGCGCGGTTCACGCACGCCGAGGACTACGGCAGCGACGCGCCGCTGTGGAACACCGAACACCTGGACGCGATCCGGGCGGTGTCCCACATCCTGGCCGACCCGGACGCGGCCGCCGCCCGGTGCGCGGACGCCCGCACCTGGGCGTTGCAGCATCACGGCGCGGAGTCGTTCGTGCGGGCCGCGCTGCCGCTGTACGAGTCACTGCGCTGGGTGTGACTGCGCCGTGCGTGACTGCGTGTTCCAGCTCGAGCGTGCGTGCTCCAGCTCGAGCGTGCGTGCTCCAGCTCTAGCGTGCGCGCTCCAGCCCTAGCGGGGCGCGGGCACGAAGTCGGCGTCGCGGCGGTAGCGCGGCACGTCCACCAGCACGCTGCCGGCCAGCAGCGCGGCGTTCATGGTCACCCGGTCGCCGGCGTGGGCCGCGTCGGCCAGCGAGGTGGATCCCCAGGTGGCGACGAGGATGACGCCGTCCGCGGCGGCGCCGACGGCTGCGGCCGTCACGGAATCCAGCGCGGAGGGGGCGCTGACCAGAATGACGTCATACTTGCCGCGCAGGTCGGCCAGGACCTCGGCGATGCGGGTCGGCTCCACCAGGTCGGCGGCGCCGTCCGCGCTGCCCGCCGGGAGCACGTCGACCGCACCGGGCTCCCAGCGGCCGATCTCCGGCGACCAAGCACCGGGCGCGGCCAGGGCATCCGCGAGGCCGCGGCCACGCGGCAGGCGCAGCAGCGCGCCGAGGCCGGCGGCGTCGAGGTCGGCATCGATCAACAGGGTGCGCCGTCCGGCGCGGGCCTGCGCCGCTGCCAGGTTCGCGGCCACCACGGCGCCGGCATCGCCGCCGTCGATCCCGGCGACGACCACGGCGATCGCCTGGTCGCCCGGTTGTGGCAGTGCGGTGCGGACGGCACGGAACGATTCGGCTGCCCGCCCGGTGGCCGGAAGGCCGGCTCCGCGCTCGCGCGTCACGGCGCCGAGCACCGCGGCGCCGGTGACATCGGCAAGATCCTCCGGCTTGCGGACCGACCCGTCGAGGTATTCCAGCAGCCACAGCATCCCGGCACCGACGATGAGCCCGGCGATGATGCCCAGCGCGGTCTTCTGCAGCGCGCCGCTCGAGTTGGCCATCGCCGGCAGCGGCGCCGGATCGGCGACGGAGATCACGACCTTCGGGTCGGAGACGCCGAGGGCGGACTCCAGCGAGCCGGCCGTTCGGGACAGGTGCTCGGCGACTGACTGCGCGATCTGCTGAGCTCCCTGGGCGCTGCCGTCGGTCGCGGTGATCTGCACGACCGTGGTGCCGATCGGCACATCGACCTGCACCTCCTGAGTGAGCTGCGCCACGGAGCTGTGCAGGTTGAGGTCCTGGATGACGCCGCTCAACACCGAGGTGCTCAGCGCCAGGTTGGCGTAGTTGGTGGCTCGCTGGGTGGCGCTGAGACCGCCCGGCGGCTGCAGCGAGCTCTGGTCGATGTCCGGCACGGCGACGACAACACGGGCCATGGAGGAGTACGTGGGCGCGGGGAGCACCGCGACGCCGAGGCCGATACCGCCGCCGAGCACGACGCACGCCACGAGCACCCACCAACGCTGACGCACGGCCATCACAACGTCACGAATCGTCACTGTGTACTCCGGTTCTGATCAGCGCGGCACGGGGCGGCCGGAGGGATCGAACCCGATCCGGGCGCCGCGTCCGGGGTTCGGCCGTCCACGGGGGCGGATGCCCGATCGGTTATGCTACCTGGTGGTACGGATGCGCACGTGAGCCGCGAGCGGCGCGTAAGGCCAAGGCCGAGAATCGCATCGACATCAATGATCTGGAGCAGTGCGTGACGAGTGCAGCAGACGGGGGGTCCGAGCCGTCGCAGCACTCGATACGAGCGCAGCACGGGCCGGAACGCCTGATCAAACTTCTGGTTTTCGACAGCGCCGTATGGGCCGTCGCCTATTTCCTGACGGCATTCGTCCGACTCAATCTCGACGCCGACCGGGTGCCCTGGGGGCACGTCGCCGTCGTAGCCGCCGTGGTGATCGTGGCGCACGGCCTGGTGGCCTGGCCGCTGCGCCTGCACCAAGGCCGGTCGCCGTTGGCCAGCCTGGACGAGATGCTGCGCCTGGGTGTGGCCGTGGGTGTGGTCTCCGCACTGGTATTCGTGGCGAACTACGTGACCGCGCCGTCCTACATCCCCCGCTCGATCCCGATTACGGCGGGCCTCGCCGCGCTCATCGTCATGGCGTGGGGACGCGCCATGGTGCGGTGGCGGCGGGAGCGGCTGACCGCGCAATGGGCGGAGCGGGAGAAGGAGCCGGTTCTCGTGGTGGGCGCCGGCGTCGCCGGGCGCAGCCTGATCCGGTCGATGAACACCGACCCGACGTCCAAGTGGGTGCCGGTCGGCCTGCTGGACGACGAACCCGGCCGCCGCCACCTGCGCATCGACCGGGTGCCGGTGCTGGGCACCACCGACGAAATGGTGAAGGTGGCGCGGGAGATCGGCGCGAGCACCGTGGTGGTGGCGATCCCCAGCGCCGACACGGACATGATGCGCCGGCTGTCGAAGGCCGCCATGGAGGCGCATCTTCGGCTCAAGGTGCTGCCCGGGATCGGCGAGTTCCTGGGTGACGAGGCCGGTATCCACGACGTCCGCGACATCAACCTGCCGGACATCCTGGGCCGGCACCAGGTGGACACCGACCTGGAATCGATCGCCGGATACCTGCGTGGCAAGCGAGTACTGGTGACCGGGGCCGGCGGCTCGATCGGCTCGGAACTCTGCCGGCAGATCCACAAGTACGAACCGGCGGAGCTCATCATGCTGGATCGCGACGAGTCGGCGCTGCACGCCGTGGAGCTGTCGATCACCGGCCGGGCCATGCTGGACGATCCGGGCGTGGTGCTGGTCGACATCCGGGACGCCGAGGCGCTGGACCGGGTGTTCGACGAACGTCGCCCGCAGGTGGTGTTCCACGCCGCGGCGCTGAAGCACCTGCCGATGCTGGAGCAGTACCCGGCCGAGGCCGTGAAGACGAACATCCTGGGCACGCAGCACGTGCTGGCGGCGTCGGTCCGGGTCGGCGTCGAGCGATTCGTGAACGTGTCGACGGACAAGGCGGCGAACCCGACCAGCGTGCTCGGCTACACCAAGCGGGTTGCCGAGGGCTTGACCGCCGCGGTGGCCAGCCACGCCACCGGCACCTACCAGTCGGTGCGCTTCGGCAACGTGCTGGGCAGCCGCGGCTCCGTCTTGACCGCGTTCGCGGCGCAGGTCGCGGCCGGGGGACCGGTCACGGTGACCGACCCGGAGGTGGAGCGCTTCTTCATGACGGTCCAGGAGGCGGTGCAACTCGTCATCCAAGCGGGCGCGATCGGCCGGCCGGGCGAGGTGCTGGTGCTGGACATGGGCGAGCCGATCAAGATCGCCGATGTGGCCCGCCAGGTGATCGGCATGTCCGGCAAGGACGTGGAGATTCAGTTCACCGGCCTCCGCACCGGCGAGAAGCTGTCCGAGGAACTGTTCGGCGACGGCGAGGTCGGGGTGCGCGCCGTGCACCCGATGATCTCGCACGTCTCGGCGCCACCGGTGACGGTGGACGAGCTGCCGCTGGACGAGTGGCACCGCGCCGATCGGCTCGCGCTGATCGACGAGCTCGCCGAGTTCTGCGACGAGATGGCCGCCAAGACCCCGGCCCTGCACAGCCACCTTCCGGCGCGGACGCCCGCGCACTGACCCTTCCCAGGCCTCGGCCGCCGGGCCGTTCGGCTCAGAGGTGCCGCGCCAGTCGTGCCGGCATCGATCGGGTACCGACCGGGACCATCTTCGGGCGATCGGGCCGCTGCCAGATCGACGGCGGCGCAAATAGCAGCACCAGCAGTGCGGCGGCGACGCCGTGCGACAGCAGCGACGTGAACACCGATCCGTTCACCAGCGACACGCTCGGCGCGGCCAGCAACATCGCCGCGGCGGTGAGCGGCGTGCGTTGCGCCGTCGCATTGGCCAGCACGATCACGACCGCGAGCATCGCGGCCTCCATGGCGATACCGAACCAGCCGACGTTGGCGTAACCGCTGGCGAACAGGTTCGCGTTGGCGTTCATCGTCGGATTGCCGAAGAACTTGCTGGCCACGACGAACGGCGGTGCCACGTCGTAACTGTAGGGCAGGAACGGCGAGAGGAAGCTGTAGGCGAAGTGCGCCTTGGGCTGGTCGGAGAACACCTGGACCCACGCGCCGGTCAACTGGCCGGGCACGTCGATCAGTCGCCGGGTGAACAGCGACGTGAGCCATGGCGAGTTCGCGATGTAGTCGATCAGGGCCGACAGCCCGACCACGGCGCCGACACCCCAGGCGAACAGCGCGCCGGACGGTCGGTGCCCGCGCCAGTACAGCACGGCGACGACGATGATCGCCGGCACCGAGAACAGCACCGTCTTGTGGCCGCCGGCGGCGTACAGCATCAGTTCGGCCACGATGCCGATCGCCGTGAGCCACCACTGCCGTCGCATGATGCCCACCGCCATGATGAGCGGGTTGAACACGGTGGCCTGGGCCGGCATCAGGTAGGCGAGCAGTACGTTGCCGCCGGCCGCCGCGTTGAAGTCGCCGCGCACCGAGTACACGTCGGACAGCCCCGGCAGGGCGAACCTGATGTGCCCGCCGATGGCCAGCATGCCGTAGAGGGCCGCCGACAGCGCGATGATGATCAGCCAGAACACGCGCGGCGGCAGCGGCCGGATGCGGGCGGTCAGCCAGCCGGACGGTAGCCTGCCCGCGACGATCACGGCGGCGAACGTCACCGTGACCACGCAGCCCAGCATGAGCTGATACCACGGGGTGAGCGTGCCGGCGAGCAGCGAGATCGTCAGTGACGGCACCACGACCAGCAGGTACACCACCCAGAGCAGGAAGTCCGCGGGCCGGGACAGCCGCACCGGCAGGATGGCCGCGATGAACAGCAGCAGCACCAGCATCGCCGAATACACCGCGAGATGCGGCGTCTGGTAGACGAGCCGCATGTAGCCGTAGTTCGGGGCGATCAGGTACTGGTACGACACGTGGATCACGGCGAGCAGCACGACGACACCCGCGAGAACGCTGATCCGCCGGCCGGCGTCCCGGCCCGGCAGCATGCTCCGCAGCCGCTCGGCTGCTCCGGAGCGGGGAAGTGCCACGGTGTCGGCCACGGACAGCAAGATTACCAGCGGCTACTGCGCCGGGTCGCTGTCTGCGGCGTTCCCGGTGAACTCCGTCATCGACACCTCGCCGGCGGCGGTGATCCCGTCGCGGCGCAGCACCGCGGTCACCGTGTCGCACAGGATGCGGAGGTCACCCCGGATCGTCCAGGTGTCCACGTAGTGCACGTCCAGCTCGAAGCGTCGGTCCCAGGTCACGGCGTTACGTCCGGACACCTGCGCGAGTCCGGTGAGCCCCGGTTTCACCTCGTGCCGGCGGGCCTGGAACGCGTTGTAGAGCGGCAGGTACTGCATCAGCAGCGGCCGGGGCCCGACCAGGGACATGTCGCCGCGCACCACGTTCCACAGCGCCGGCAGCTCGTCCAGGCTGGTGGATC
>JBIQMQ010000121.1:0-1756 GCA_044463185.1 Nakamurella lactea
TCATCTCGACGTCGTAGGTGGTGCGCATCTTGAGCCGCTGCGCCTCCAGCAGCTTCCCCTGCCGCTCCAATTCGGCCAGACGTTCGGCGAGCTCCTCCTCGATGCCCGCAATGGCCTTCTCCATGCGCTCCGGGCCGGCGACGTAGTGCGTGGCGGGGAAGATGCGCAGCTCGTCGACGGTCCGCACGACCTCCCCGGACACCGGATGCAGGTAGTGCAGCGCCTCGATCTCGTCGCCGAAGAACTCGATCCGGACCGCCAGTTCCTCGTAGGCGGGGATAATCTCGACGGTGTCGCCGCGCACGCGGAACGCCCCGCGGGTGAAGGCGATGTCGTTGCGCGAGTACTGGACGTCCACCAACGCGCGCAGCAGCTCGTCCCGGTCCAGCGTCATGCCCACCCGGACCGGTAGCGAGCGGTCCAGGTACGACTGCGGCGTGCCGAGACCGTAGATGCAGGAGACCGACGCCACCACGATCACGTCGCGTCGGGAGAGCAGCGACATGGTGGCCGAGTGTCGCAGCCGTTCCACGTCGGAGTTGATGGAGCTGTCCTTCTCGATGTAGGTGTCGGTCTGCGGGACGTACGCCTCGGGCTGGTAGTAGTCGTAGTAGGACACGAAGTACTCGACGGCGTTGTGCGGGAACAGTTCTCGCAGTTCGTTGGCCAGTTGCGCCGCCAGTGTCTTGTTCGGCGCCATGACCAGCGTGGGCCGCTGCATCCGTTCGATCAGCCAGGCCGTGGTCGCCGACTTCCCGGTTCCGGTGGCGCCGAGAAGCACGACGTCCTTCTCGCCGCGGGCAAGTCGCGTCTCGAGTTCGTCGATGGCCTGCGGTTGGTCGCCGGACGGCTGGTACTCGCTGACCACCTCGAACCGCGCAGAGGTGCGCGGGATGTCGCCGACCGGTCGGAATTCGGAGACGGCGAGAACGGGGTGTTCCGATGCGAATGCCACGCCCATCAGGGTACGTCGCCGCACCGACAGAGTTCCCTGACCTGCACGTACCGGAATGCCCACCAAGCGGCAGCGGCCCGTGCCACCGGACAGTGCTGGCTTCAGCAACCCGGCCGCCACAACCTGCGGCCCCCCGGCTCAGCAGCTCCAACCTGCGGACCCCGGCTGAGCAGCTCCGACTTGCGGCCCCCCGGCTCAGCAGCTCCGACCTGCGGCCCCCCGGCTGAGCAGCTCCTGCCACAGCTCCTCCACACGGCGCCGCAACTCCGCCTCGTCACCGTTGTTGGGTATGACGTAATCCGCGAGCGCGACGCGCTCGTCGTCCGGAATCTGCGCGGCGATCCGGGCGCGGGCGTCTGCTTCGTCGAGTCCCCGATCGATGAGCCGCACAATCCGCACCGACTCGTCGGCGACCACGGCCACGACGGCATCGAACTCCTCGGCCGCGGCCCGCGATCGCAGGATCGGGATGTCGTTGACGACCACCGACCCGGGCGGCGCCTGCCCCGCGATGCGCTGGAACTCGGCCCGCACCAGCGGGTGAATGATGTGTTCCAGCCGGCTGCGGGCCTCGTCGGCGTTCGCGGAGGCGAACACGATCTCGGCTAGTGCCGCGCGGTCCAAGGTGTCGTCCTCGCTCAACACCCGCCGCCCGAAGATCTCCACCACGGCGGCGAGGCCTTCCGTGCCCGGCTCCACCACCCTGCGGGCCAAGAGATCGGAATCGACGACGATCGCCCCCAGGTCGCGCAGCATGCGCGACACGGTGGATTTCCCGGCGCCGATCCCGCCGGTCACGGC
>JBIQMQ010000121.1:1856-8012 GCA_044463185.1 Nakamurella lactea
CCCATGCGCGGCGCTGTCCACCACGGTCTTCGCCCCGCTATCGGACATGGTTGATGACGGACCGCGTCAAGAGCGTCAGCGCCGACCGCAGTGCCGGGTCGCTGACCACGCCGTCGGCGACCGCGATGGAGACGGTGGCCGCCCCGACCTGGGTGATCGCGAGTCCGCCGTCTCGGATCATGATCTTGATCTCGCCATCGCCGGGCACCACGTCGGAGTTGGACACCTTGGCGCCGGCGGTCTTCTCCGAGGACAGCGTCACATCCCGCTGTTGCGCCGCCGCATCGGTGTCGGCGAAGCTCGCGATGGCGACCACCAACGGTCGCGCCGCCCCGATGTCACTGGTGCCGTAGTAGCACTTGGTTCGGGCGGTCATCTTGTTGTCCGGGTTGGCGACGTCCTCCACCCGGATCGTCTGCGTCGGCAGTGACTTGCCGAGCGCGCTGCTGATATCGCGGGCGCTCAGCACGGTCGGGCACTGCGCCGCCACCATCCGCTTCGCCGCCCGCGTCTGCGCGTTGTCGGGCGCCGCCGTAGTGGTCGGCGGTGCGCTGCTGGTGCCGGTCTGGAAGGGATCGTCGATGTCCTGCGTCTCGTCGGGGCCGGTCGCGGCGGGCGGCTGGCCGGT
Source organism: Nakamurella lactea (assembly GCA_044463185.1). GTDB lineage: Bacteria > Actinomycetota > Actinomycetes > Mycobacteriales > Nakamurellaceae > Nakamurella > Nakamurella lactea_A. Next base: position 2,485 of record JBIQMQ010000121.1, read on the forward strand.
CTCGAAGGCGGGTGCCTCGGATGACGCCGTCGCCGCGCCCGAGCCCTCCCCGGACGCCCCGGCATTCGGGTCGATGACCGTGATCGGCGCACCGGACGAGGACAAGTCCGGCCTCGAGGCCGACGAGTCCCCAGCCGATTCGGAGCCGGCGCCGGGTGCCGCCGTCACCGTCACCGTTTCCGTCGTGGTCTGTGCCGCGTTGTCGTCGGCGGCGCTGCACGCCGCCGCGCTCGCCATTACCGCCAGCGCCACCCCGATTGCTGCAGCGCGCCCCCACCGAGTCTCCCTGTGCCGCATGGCCCCACGGTAGCGAACTGCGTCATGCCCGTTGGGCTCCCACGCGGGGCGGCCGGCAAACGAAGCGCCGGGGCGGCGGGACCATGCCCGCCACCCCGGCGTCGTCGATCGGTGACCCGCAGGAGGGGTCTACTCGTTGCCCGCGAGCTTCTCCTTCAGCTTCGCGAGGGCCTCGTCGTCGACCAGCGAGCCACCGGACTCACTGCCCGAGTCGGACGAGTAGTTGCTCGGGGTGTCGGACGCGGCGGCCGCGTCGTCCTCGAGCGCCTTCGCGATCTGCTTCTGGTGGGCGTCGAACACGGCGTGCGCGTCGGTGTAGGCCTTCTCCCATGCGTCGCGCTGCTGCTCGAAGCCTTCCAGCCACTCGCCGGTCGCGACGTCGAAGCCCTCCGGCGGGATGAAGTTGCCCTGGTCGTCGTAGTGGTCCACCACGCCGTACTGGGCACGCACCTCGTCGAATTCGACGCCCAGCGGGATGCCCTCGTTCGCCTGCTTCAGCGACAGCGAAATCCGGCGGCGGTCCAGGTCGATGTCGATGACCCGCACGAAGATTTCGTCATCCACGCTCACGACCTGCTCCGGCACGTCGACGTGACGCGAGGCCAGCTCGGAGATGTGCACCAGGCCCTCGATGCCGTCGAAGACGCGCACGAACGCACCGAACGGCACCAGCTTGGTGACCTTGCCCGGCACGACCTGCCCGATGGCGTGGGTGCGGGCGAAGTGGCGCCACGGATCTTCCTGGGTGGCCTTCAGCGACAGCGACACGCGCTCGCGGTCCATGTCCACGTCGAGCACCTCGACGGTGACCTCCTGGCCGACCTCGACGACCTCGTTCGGGTGGTCGATGTGCTTCCAGGACAGCTCGGAGACGTGCACCAGGCCGTCCACCCCGCCCAGGTCGACGAACGCGCCGAAGTTGACGATCGACGAGACGACGCCCTTGCGGACCTGGCCCTTGGCGAGGTTGTTGAGGAACTCGCTGCGCACCTCGGACTGGGTCTGCTCCAGGTATTGACGGCGGGACAGAACCACGTTGTTGCGATTCTTGTCCAGCTCGATGATCTTCGCCTCGAGCTGCCGGCCGATGTACGGCTGCAGGTCGCGCACCCGGCGCATCTCCACCAGGGAGGCCGGCAGGAAGCCGCGCAGTCCGATGTCCAGGATCAGGCCGCCCTTGACGACCTCGATGACGGTGCCGGTGACGACGCCGTCCTCCTCCTTGACCTTCTCGATCGTGCCCCAGGCGCGCTCGTACTGCGCGCGCTTCTTGGACATGATCAGGCGACCTTCCTTGTCCTCCTTCTGAAGGACCAGGGCCTCGATCTTCTCGCCGATCTCGACGACCTCGTTCGGGTCGACATCGTGCTTGATGGACAGCTCGCGGGAGGGGATGACGCCCTCCGTCTTGTAGCCGATGTCGAGCAGAACCTCGTCGCGGTCCACCTTGACGATGGTGCCTTCGAGGATGTCGCCGTCGTTGAACAGCTTGATCGTGGAATCGACGGCGGCGAGAAGGTCCTCGGCAGAGCCGATGTCGTTGACGGCGACCTGCGGGATCGAGGACGGGTTGGTCGGGACTGAAACAGTCATGTGGGTGATTACTCCGGGGGTGGATATGGAACGCAGCGGTCCGCGCGGCGGATGTCGGACGATCTTGAAACGTGCACCGGTAGCCCCTCGTCGATCCGATTGGTACCGTCGCACGCAGAACTCCCGGTGCGACCTGCTCCATTCCGAGGCAGCACTCACCCACAGCGCACCCGACAGTATACGGGATGAAGGCACCAACGGCCGAGTCGGCTGTGCTTCCATGGTGCGGTGACTCACTCGCATGCCGAAGAGGTGTTCGGACCCACCCGCCCCCGCCTGGTGGACGTCGACCAGGCACAGTCGGTTGCCGCGAATCGGCGCTGGTGGGACGCCGACGCGGACGACTATCACGCGGAGCACGGCGAGTTCCTCGGCGTCGCCGATTTCGTGTGGTGCCCGGAGAATCTGCGCGAGGAGGACGCCGGCCTGCTCGGCGACGTGCGCGGCCGGTTGGTGCTGGAGGTCGGCTGCGGATCGGCGCCGTGTTCCCGATGGCTCGCAGCGCGCGGGGCGCGCGCGGTGGCGTTCGACGTGTCGGCTGGCATGTTGCGTCACGCCCGCGCGGCGAACGAACGAACGGGTATGACGCCGCCCTTGGTGCAGGCGGACGTGTGCGCCCTTCCCTTCGCGGACGGATGCTTCGATATCGCGTTCTCGGCGTTCGGCGCGATCCCGTTCGTGGCGAATTCGGCGCTGGCGATGCGCGAGGTCGCCCGGGTGCTGAAGCCGGGTGGGCGATGGGTGTTCTCGGTGAACCATCCGATGCGATGGATGTTCCGGGACGATCCGGGGCCGGACGGGCTGACCGCGATCCAGAGCTACTTCGACCGCTCCCCCTATGTGGAGGTCGACGCCGACGACGTGCCGGTGTACGCGGAGCATCACCGGACCATGGGCGACCGGATTCGCGAGTTGGTCGCCGCGGGCTTCGCGGTGCTGGACGTGGTGGAGCCGGAGTGGCCGGAGGGTTTCGAGGGTGTGTGGGGCCAGTGGTCGCGGCTGCGCGGCGAGATCTTCCCGGGCACGGCGATCTTCGTGGCCGAGAAGCGTGGGTAACCGCGACGTCGCTGGCGTGACCGCGACGTCGCTGGCGTGACCCCGAGGTCCCTGACGTGGCCGCGCTCGAGCGCACACCTGCGCCGTTGCGTGACCCTCGCGCGCCGCAACGTGCCCGCCCGCCCGCCGCTACGTGCGTGATCTCTCGCGCACGAGCCCGCATGGTTATTGGTGCTCCGCCGTGTCGCCAGCCGCACCGACGATTCGACGTAAGGCGTCATCCGCATCGCGTCCGGCCAGAATTGCCAGCCGGTCTCCCGCCCGTAGCACCGTGTTTGCCTCGCCGAAGATCAGTTCGTCGCCGCGCAGGACGCTGAGGATGATCACGTGCTGGGGCAGGCCCAAGGAGCGAATCGACACACCGTCCGCTGGGGCACCGGGCTGCACGATGCGTTCCTCGAAAGCCGTGCCGCCGGAGGTGCGCGCCAGCCGGCGTGGGGCATCGCGGAGTCCGAGCTGGTACCCGCGCACCAGGTCGGATACTGCCACGACTCCGAGCGGCGTCATATCTCCATCCAGCACCGGAACCCAGCCGGCCCTGCTGCTGGCGACCGCGTCGACCGCCTCGTCCAACGTCGCCTGGGCGGAGAGCGTCATCGCCTGCGCATCGACCAGCTTGCCCACCGGGACTGTCGGCCCTCTCGTCGAGATCGCCTGCAGCGCAGCCAGACTTACGATGCCGATGTACTTCCCCGCAGCGGTGACGACCGGCGCCCCGGGCACCCGTGCGGCGGCGACCCGCTCGGCCGCGGCCGGGGCCGGATCTGCGGCGCCCAGGATCACGCGGGGCGACACCATGACGGTCTTGACGTCGATCGCCGCCGCCATGGGCAGCCCGAATGCGAGTCGGTGAGCGGGAAGCGCCGCACGGTTTTTCAGTTGCGCCGAGTAGATCGTCGAGTCGCCGACCACTACCACTGCCAGGGCGACCGCCACCATCGCGGGTGCGAGCAACGACAGGTTGCCCGTCATCTCCGCCACCATCAGCATGACGGACAGCGGGGCGTGCGCGATCGATCCGAAGCACGCGATCATCCCGACGATGACGAACGGCACCGGGGAGGCCGGGGCGGTATCGGAGACCATGTCGACGATCCGCCAGACGGCTGCGCCGGTCACGCCGCCGATCACCATGCCCGGGCCGAAAATGCCGCCGACTCCGCCTGAGGAGATTGTCAGCGTGGTGGCCACGATCTTCGCGAAGGGAAGCAGCAGCACGACCCACAGCGGAAGGCCGAGCAGCGCCGGCGCGAGCATGACCTGTTGGACGTCGCCGTATCCGGTGCCGAGCACACCGGGGATGGCTAGGCCGACTCCCCCGACGGCCAGGCCGCCGAGCACGGGCTTGACGAACCACGGCATGCGAGAGCGTTTCACCATCGCGGAGAGCCGGTGGAATACCAGGATGTAAACGCGGCCGACCGATCCGGCGGCGATGCCGAGCGCGGCGAAGAACACCAGGTCGCCGACCTGGGAGAAGTGGTAGCCGCCGAGGTCCCGAAGATGGGGTCGAAGCCGTAGAAGGCGCCGAAGACGGAGAATCCGACTATCGACGCGACGAGCGACGGCACGAGTGCGTCCACCTCGACGTCGTCGCGGTAGGGCAGTTCCGCGCCGAGGATCGCCCCGCCGAGCGGCGCCCGGAAGATCGAGCCGATGCCTGCCGCAACACCGGACGACACCGCCACCCTGGCGTCCGCGGGCGACAGGTTGAGTACTCGTGCGAGGACGGAGCCGAACGTCGCCGAGATCTGCGCGGTGGGGCCTTCGCGTCCGCCGGAGCCACCGGCACCGATGGTCAGGGCCGAGGCCAGCATCTTCACCAGCGCGGCCCGGCCCCGCAGCCGGGTCGGACGGTAGTGCACCGCCTCGATGGCGGCGTCGGTGCCGTGCCCTTCGGCTTCAGGCGCGAAGTAGCGCACGAAGATGGCGGCGAGGAGCATGCCGCCCGCGGCGACGAGCGGAATGGCCCACGGCCGCGCGAATGACGACGCCGCGTGCACGCCACCCTCGCCCGCCGGTGTCGCCACGAGGTATCCGCCGATCCCGCCGAGTAGTAGGTGGGTGGCGGTATCCAGCATCCAGAGGAAAAGTGCGGCGCCGAGGCCCGCGACTACGCCGATGAGCGCTCCGAGCACGATCCAGCGCCGCACGTACGGGGCGGAACGCAGACCTGAAAGACCTCGACTCGCGACCCGCCGTGCGCCGGAGGCCGCCGATTGCAAAGCGCTCATGACGCTGGGGTGGGGATGGCTGGATGGATCACCGCTGTCGCACAGTGCCCTGGTGTATTGGACATCGCGTTTATTGGACATGGTGCTCGATGTATCGGCAATTCGCGGCTGGTGTTGGCCCGTGTGGGCACGCACCCGCTGACCATCACGGCTCACCCGCTGCCGAGGGCCGGCCGTCCCTGCCTGGGGGTGGCACCCACCCCGAACGCCGAGGGTCGCAAGGCGCCGCACGTCAGCCCGCATATCGCGATACACGCCATCAGCGACGCGCGACGACCTGTCACGCGGTGCGCCGCTCTCCGGAGCCGCGGGCGACCGCGACGTAGGCGCCCGGGCGCAGGTCCCAGA
>JBIQMQ010000122.1:0-8001 GCA_044463185.1 Nakamurella lactea
GGCCGCACACCCGGGGTGCTGCGCACGGTGCCGACCGGCACCACCACCGACGGAGCGCTCACCAGGATCATGGTCACCGGGCAGTACGCACCGGGCACCGAGGACAGCCTGGGGCTGGTCACCGAGCTGCGCACCAGCGTGCACGCGGTGCCGGGAGCGGACGCGCTGGTGGGTGGGCAGGTCGCCGAGGACCTCGACTCGCGCGCCGGGGCCGACCGCGACCTGACGCTGATCGCGCCGCTGGTGCTGTTGGTGACATTCCTGGTGCTGCTGGTGCTGCTGCGCTCGCTGATCGCGCCGATGCTGCTGCTAATCGTGAATCTGGGCAGCGCGGCCGCGGCGATCGGTGCCGGCTCGTGGCTCAGCCGGGTGGTGTTCGACCAGCCTGCGCTGGATGTCGAAGTACCGGTGCTGGCTTTCCTGTTCCTGGTCGCGCTGGGCGTGGACTACACCATCTTCCTCGTGCATCGCATCCGCACCGAGGCAGCGGAGCACGGCACCCGGGCCGGGGTGGTGCGGGCCGTAGCGCACACCGGAAGCGTGATCACGTCCGCAGGCATCGTGCTGGCGGCGGTGTTCGCCGCTCTCGGTGTGCTGCCGCTGGTCACACTCGGCCAGCTCGGATTGATCGTGGGCCTGGGGGTAGTGGTGGACACGATCGTGGTGCGCAGCGTGATCGTGCCGGCGATCTTCACCCTCCTGGACAGGCGTATCTGGTGGCCCGGTGCGGCCCCCGACACGACCCGGACCACACGCGGTGCGGTGCCGTCAGGCGTGGCCGCGCGCGATGGGGAAGAGTTGAGTCATGAACGCGCCGATCCCGTCCGCTTCGGGTAGAACGCGGCCGTCCAACGGCACGGCTGGGGTCATGGTTCCCACCGGCGCCGTGGGAACCATGACCTGGGCCATGCAGACCGGTCTGCACGCGATCGGTCTGCTGCTCGTGGTCGTCGCCGTCGTCCGCGCTATCGGCGACGGCGCCACCGCATGGCTGTCGATCGTCGCCGGCGTCACCTTCCTGGCCTGGTATGTCATCGGAGCGGCACTCGGGCCGCGGTGGCACGAACGGCGTCATATCTACTCGTGGGTCGGTGGGCTCGCCACGATCTGGATCGGCTCCATCGCCGTCTCCGCCGAGTTCATCTGGCTCGCCTTCCTGCTATGGCTGCTCGCGGGCCGATTCCTTGCGCTGCGCGGGGCGATCATCTTCTCCGTCATCGTGTTTGCCCTGGTCGCGTTCGCCCCGGTGATGCACCACGGCACCACGGACTACGCGACGGTCTTCGGGCCGCTCATCGGGGCGATCTTCGCCGTCGGCCTTTCCCGCGGCTACGTGCAGCTGCTGCGCGACGCGGCCGAGCGCGAGCACCTCGTCATCTCCCTGACCCGCACCCAGCAGAAGCTCATCGACCTGCAGGACGAACTCGCCCTCACGCAGCGGCATTCCGGCATGGAAAGCGAACGCACTCGTATCGCGCGCGATATCCACGACACCGTCGCGCAGACGCTGCCCTCGATGCGCCTGCTGGTGCACGCGGCCGGCGCACGCGGCGACCCGGACGGGATGCGCCGGACCCTCGGGCAGGTGGAAACGCTGGCCGCCGAGGCGATCACGGACATTCGCCGCATCGTCGCCGCGCTCGCCCCCGCCGAGCTTGACCACGGGGCGCTCGGCGCTGCGCTGGCCGCATGCTGCAGCGGCTTCACGACGAGACCGGAATCGCGACCGAGCTGCACATCGACGACACCCTGCCCGGCCTTCCCGGGCGCGTCGAGATTACCCTGCTGCGCACCGCTCAATCGGCCCTGGCGAACGTACGCCGGCACGCCGACGCGGGCCACGTGGCGGTCAGTCTCATCGACGACGGCGACCTCGTACGGCTCGACATCATCGACGACGGAAAGGGTTTCGACGTCGGCGAGCGTCATACGTCGACGACAGGCGGCTACGGACTCGACTTCATCGCCGGCAGACTCCGCGAACTGGGCGGCGGCCTCGATATCGACAGCAACCCCGGCGCCGGAACGGGACTGTCCGCGCACCTCCCGATCCAGCAGGTCCCGCAGGAGCGTCTGTGACCACGTCCGTATTGATCGTCGACGACCATCCGGTCGTGCGCGCCGGTCTGCGGGCCGCACTGTCGGCGCGCGACGCAGGACCACGCCGCGACGCAGGACCACGCCGCGACCATGCACCTGCGAATGACGCCGCCCCGGGGCAGAGCGCCGTCTCCGTCGTGGGCGAGGCCGCTACCGGCGAGGGGGCCTTCACCCTGGCGGCGCAGCTGCGGCCGGACGTCGTGCTGTGCGACCTGCGATTGGGCGCGGCCATCGACGGCATCGAGACCACCCGGCGGCTTCGCGCGCTCCAGCCGGCGCCGGCGGTGCTGATCCTGACCACATTCGACACGACCACCGACATCGTGCGGGCCGTGGAAGCGGGCGCCGCCGGCTACCTGCTCAAGGACACCGAGCCCGGCGAGATCGCCGCCGCCATCGTCACCGTGGGGCGGGGCGGCACGGTGCTGCCGCCGGAGATGGCGCGGCGAATGATGCGCGCCATGAACTCTCCGAGGCTCACGGCGAGAGAGATCGATGTGCTGCGCCTGCTCGAGACCGGAGCCACCAATCAGGACATCGCACGCGCGCTCGTCGTCACAGAAGCCACGGTCAAAAGTCACCTGGTGCGCATCTTCACCAAACTGGATGTCGACAACCGGTCGCGTGCGGTGGTCGCGGCACGAGAACTCGGGCTCATCTAACGGGGAGGTGGCGCGCGGAGCGGGATATTCGCCCGCGCGAGCCGTACGGGGCGATATTGGGCCGCCGGTTCAGCGCATCCCAGTGGTGTTCGGTAACCGCGCCGTCATTCGTCCTGCGCCCGCGACACGAATTAAAGATCCAATCTATAAGGAGATCTTTACTGGTACCGTGGGCGCGTGACAGCGACCATCGACACGCTTCCCGCCGCCTCCGAGATCGCGCCGCTGCCCAGCGTTAGCGGCGGATTCCAGACGATCCTCGCGGACCCGCCGTGGCGTTTCACCAACCGGACCGGCAAGGTCGCGCCGGAACATCGTCGCCTCGACCGTTACGGCACGATGCAGCTCGACGAGATCAAGTCTCTGCCCGTCGGCGACGTGGCGGCGAAGAACGCCCATCTCTACCTGTGGGTGCCCAACGCGCTGCTGGTGGACGGCATCGAGGTGATGCAGGCGTGGGGCTTCCGGTACGTGTCGAACCTGATCTGGGCGAAGCGCCGCAAGGACGGCGGCCCCGACGGTCGCGGAGTCGGCTTCTACTTCCGCAACGTGACGGAGCCGATCCTGTTCGGCGTGCGCGGTTCGCTGCGCACGCTCGCCCCGGCACGCTCGACCGTCAACATGATCGAGACGCGCAAGCGGGAGCACAGCCGCAAGCCGGACGAGCAGTACGACCTCATCGAGTCGTGCAGCCCCGGTCCGTACCTCGAGATGTTCGCCCGCTACCCGCGCCCGGGCTGGACCGTATGGGGCAACGAGGCGGACGACGGCGTGCAGCCGAAAGGAAGGACGCACCGCGGCTACAAGGGCGGGTCGATCGAGGCGTTCCCCAGCCTGGAGCCGAACGAGCGGATGAGCGACTGGCTCGCGACGCGCGTCGCGAAGGTGCTCGTCGAGGAATACCACCGCGGCTCATCGGTGCAGCAGTTGGCCGACGCCTCGGGCTACTCGGTCTCACGGGTCCGGGCGCTGCTCACCAAGGGCGGGGCGGAATTCCGCCGCCGCGGCCGACCGCGCACGGCCGCCGTCGAGCAATAAGAAGAGACGAAGGGATCCCCTACTGGCTCGGCTAACGCCTCACCAGCGGGGGCCCACTCGATTGCTCTGCCCAAAATACGTGTGTAGGGGCCACACCTCGCTAGCGCTCGGCACGACCCCTACACACGTAGTGGAGACGAAGGGAATCGAACCCTCGACCTCCGCCTTGCAAAGGCGGCGCTCTACCAATTGAGCTACGTCCCCGGAACCGGCCCGACCGCCGGTGACGGCCGGCCGGGACCGATGATCAGGATGCGTTGGTGCCGGTGGCCTCGTCCCACAGGGCCTGCTCGGCTTCAGCGGCCTGCTTGCGCTTCATCCACACGAACGCACCAGCCCCGGCCAGCGCCAAGATCAGCAGTAGCTTCTTCATCTCACGTCCCCTTCGATCGGCGGGGGCAGTCAGCCGCCCGCTTCACCAGTGTGCCGGACGGACCGTCGTTCCGCAGCCAGCTCGTCGCGCCAGGTGCCCGGCCGCCGACGCCGTCAACGGGATCCGGGTGGGCCTGAGTGGACTTGAACCACCGACCTCTTCCTTATCAGGGAAGCGCTCTAACCGACTGAGCTACAGGCCCGGGCGCAACATCGGGACGTTCACCGTCCAGCTGCCGCGGCTACCTAGATTACCGCACACCGCGCACCCACCCAAACCACACCGGGTGTGACCCCGCACAGGCCGAGTCGCGCGGATCAGTCCCGTTCGCCGAGGGTCAATTCGACACCGCCGGCCATCCCGGCCGCCGCGTTGTAGACGAACGCGGCCACCGCCGACAGCGCCGTGAACAGCACGATGTTCACCGCGCCGATCACCGCCGTCACGCCGAAGACGGTCCCGGGGGTGATCAGGTCGGGCTGGATGTCGACGCTCTCCCCGGACACGATCAACGTGTTGTACGTGTCGTTGATCCGGTCCCAGACGCTCAACGCATCCAGCGACAAATACAGCACGCCAACCGCGATCATCCACACGAAGAACATCACGATCGACACGATCAGGCTGACCTTCAGCGCCGTCCACGGGTCGATCCGCCGCAGCTGCAGCGACGCCAGACGCGGCGGTCGTGTCGGCTTGGTCCGCTTGGCCGCCGATGACGCCGCAGCAGGGCGCGACGGCTTCCGGGTCGCTGTTCCGGTACGGGCCTGTCCCGTGGGACGGGCGCTCGGGGTTTGTCCGGCCTGCGGACGTGCCCCGCCGACCGGGGACCCGGCAGCGGTTCCCGCCAGCGGGCCCGCTACCCCGGAACCCGGTACGGGACCGGGCGCCGCGCCGCCGGCGCTGGGGGTCGTCACGCGCCGTCACCACCCGAGTCGCCCGCGCCGTCCGCTGCCGCGCCACCGGACCGGCCGACCACGGCTTCGTCGTCGTCGGTGTCCGCATTGCGGGCGATCGCGATCAGTTCGTCGCCCTCGGAGAGGTTCATCAGGCGCACCCCCATGGTCTGGCGCTTGGCCTTGCGGACCTCCTTGGCCGACGTCCGGATGACTCCGCCCGAAGAGGTGATGGCGTACAGTTCGTCGTCGATATCGACGATCAGTGCGCCCACGAGTGTGCCACGCTTCGGGTTGTATTGGACGGTGAGGACGCCCTTTCCGCCGCGGTTCTGCACCGGATATTCCTCGATGGCGGTGCGCTTCGCGTATCCGCCGGCCGTCGCCACCAGCACAAACGTGCCGGGCCGGGCGACCTCCATGGCCAGCAGCTCGTCGTCCCCGTTGAACCGCATGCCGAGCACGCCGGAGGTCGCGCGGCCCATCGGGCGCAACGCCTCGTCGGACGCGTGGAAGCGCACCGACTGGCCCTGGGCCGAGACCAGCAGAAGGTCGGATTCCGCGGAGCACAGCGCCGCGCCGACCAACTCGTCGCCGTCGCGCAGGTTCACCGCGACCAGCCCGCCGGTGCGATTCGAATCGAACGCCGTCAGCTCGGATTTCTTCACCAGGCCATGTTTCGTGGCCAGGACCAGATAGGGGGCTACGTCATACCCGGATATCTGGATGACCTGCGCGATCTGCTCGTCGGGCTGGAAGGCGAGCAGGTTCGCCACATGCTGGCCGCGGGCCGTGCGGTTCGCCTCGGGCAGCTCGTAGGCCTTGATGCGGTAGACGCGGCCCTTGTTCGTGAAGAACAGGATCCAGTCGTGCGTGGAGCAGACGAAGAAGTGGGCGACGATGTCGTCCTGCTTCAGCGCCGCCCCCTGCACGCCCTTGCCGCCGCGCCGCTGCGATCGGTACAGGTCGGTCTTGGTGCGCTTCGCGTAGCCGGTGCGGGTGATGGTGACCACCACGTCCTCGTCGGCGATCAGATCTTCCATCGACACGTCGCCGTCGTAGGGCACCAGCTTGGAGCGCCGGTCGTCGCCGTACTTGTCCACGACCTCGGCGAGCTCGTCGGCGACGATTTGCCGCTGCCGCTCCGGCTTGGCCAGGATGTCGGTGAGGTCGGCGATCTTCAGCTCCAGCGCGGCGAGTTCGTCGATAATCTTCTGCCGCTCCAGCGCCGCCAGCCGGCGCAGCTGCATGCCCAGGATCTCGTTGGCCTGGTCCACGTCGACGTCCAGCAGGTCGATGAGGCCCTCGCGCGCCACGTCGACGGTGGCCGACCGGCGGATCAGCGCGATGACCTCGTCGAGCATGTCCAGCGCCTTGACCAGGCCGCGCAGCAGGTGGGCGCGTTTCTCGGCCTCGTCCAGCCGGTACTGGGTGCGCCGCACGATCACGATGATCTGGTGCGCCACGTAGAACGAGACCATCTGGTCGAGGCGCAGCGTGCGCGGCACCCCGTCCACGATGGACAGCATGTTCGCGCTGAAGTTGCTCTGCAGCTGGGTGTGCTTGAACAGGTTGGCCAGCACGACCTTGGCCACCGCGTCCCGCTTGATGGTCACCACCAGCCGGGTGCCCACGCGGTCCGACGATTCGTCGTTGACCTCGGAGATCCCGGCGATCTTGCCGTCCTTGTGCAGCTGCGCGATCGACTCGATCAGGTTGTCCGGGTTGACCATGTACGGGAGTTGGGTGACGACGAGCGTGGTGCGCCCGCGGCTGTCCTCCTCCACCTCCACCACGGCGCGCATGCGGATGGATCCGCGGCCGGTGCGGTAGGCCTCCTCGATGCCGTCCCTGCCGACGATCAGTGCGCCGGTGGGGAAGTCAGGGCCGGGCACCCGCTCGATGCAGGCCTCCAGCAGCTCCTCCTCGGTCGCGTCCGGGTGCTCCAACGCCCAGGTGACGGCCGCGGCGATCTCGCGCAGGTTGTGCGGCGGGATGTTGGTCGCCATGCCGACCGCGATGCCGGAGGAGCCGTTGACCAGCAGGTTCGGGATCCGCGACGGCAGCACCGTGGGCTCGGTGGTCTTACCGTCGTAGTTCGGCATCATGTCGACGGTGTCTTCGTTGATGCCGTCGAGCATCGTCATCGCCAGGTTCGACATGCGGCACTCGGTGTAGCGCATGGCGGCGGCCGGGTCGTTGCCGGGCGAGCCGAAGTTGCCCTGCGGGTCGATCAGTGGGTAGCGCAGCGACCAGGGCTGGGCCATCCGCACGACGGTGTCGTAGATCGACGAGTCGCCGTGCGGGTGGTAATTGCCCATCACGTCGCCGACCACGCGGGACGACTTGACCCGCCCGCGGTCCGGCCGGAAACCGGAGTCGTACATGCCGTAGAGCACCCGGCGGTGCACCGGCTTGAGACCGTCCCGTACGTCCGGCAGGGCGCGCGCCACGATCACGCTCATCGCGTAGTCGATGAACGACCGTTGCATCTCGTCGGAGATGTCGACCGGCTCGGTGCGGTCGAACTCCTCCTCCGGCTCCTCGGGGCCGTCGAAACCGTCAGGTGGCTGTGTCACGGATCAAAACCTTTGCTGTGTCAGCGTTATCGGCAAGAACAAGTAGGACGCATCCCGCGTGCGCGGGCCCGTTTCAGGGCTCGGCGCACGAAGGCCTCGTCGCACCCGGCGGCTACCCACCCGCACGGGCGCGAGCCCAGCAGCTACACATCCAGGAACCGCACATCCTTGGCGTTGCGGGTGATGAAGCTGCGGCGGGCGGCGACGTCCTCCCCCATCAGCACGGAGAACAGTTCGTCGGCCATCGCGGCGTCGTCCAGGGTCACCTGCAGCATCAGCCGGGTCTCCGGGTTCATCGTGGTCTCCCACAGCTCCTTGGCGTCCATCTCGCCGAGGCCCTTGTACCGCTGGAT
>JBIQMQ010000123.1:0-7773 GCA_044463185.1 Nakamurella lactea
CGAACTTCTGGCCGACCATGCGGGCCAGGTAGGCGCTGCCGTAGCCGGCGTCGAACGAGCCCACGTCCGCGTCGGTCTGCTTGAAGCGGGCGTGCTCGGCGGAGGCCAGCGTCAGATCGCACACCACGTGCAGCGAATGGCCGCCACCCGCCGCCCATCCCGGCACCACGGCGATCACCACCTTCGGCATGAACCGGATCAGCCGCTGCACCTCCAAGATGTGCAGCCGGCCGGCCCGCGCCGGATCGACGCTCTCGGCGGTCTCCCCGTCCGCATACTGGTAACCGTCCCGGCCGCGGATGCGCTGGTCGCCGCCGGAGCAGAACGCCCAGCCGCCGTCCTTGGGCGAGGGGCCGTTGCCGGTCAGAAGCACGACCCCCACGGAGGACGTCATCCGCGCGTGGTCCAGGGCCGTGTACAACTCGTCCACGGTGCGGGGACGGAACGCGTTGCGCACCTCGGGCCGGTCGAACGCGATGCGCACCGTCGGCAGGTCCGCGCCGCTGGCCGGATCGATCGCCCGGTGATAGGTGATGTCGGCGAATTCGAAGCCGTCGACGGGACGCCACCGAGCGGGGTCGAATATCTCGCTGACCGGGTTCGTGGAGGGCGGCGTCATACCCGTCAGCCTATAAGCGCGGTGGCGACGTGCCATGCGGCCTCCGGCGGAGGGGCCACGACGGCGCGGGTGGGCGACGGGGCAGGATGGACCGGTGAGTGACACGACAACAAGCCGCGCCGCGGTGGGCTTCCGCTCGGAGCGCGGGCCCATCCTGGCGTCGCTCATGCTGTCCACCGCGCTGGTGGCGATCGACTCCACGGTGGTGGCCACGGCCGTGCCGTCGATCGTCGCCGACCTCGGCGGGTTCGCGCAGTTCCCGTGGCTGTTCTCGGTGTATCTGCTGGCGCAGGCCGTGTTCACCCCGATCTATGGCAAGCTCGCCGACCTGATCGGGCGCAAGCCCATCATGCTGCTCGGGATCGCGCTCTTCCTGGCCGGGTCGATCGCCGCCGGATTCGCGTGGAGCATGCCGGCGCTCATCGTGTTCCGCGCGGTCCAGGGCGTGGGCGCGGGCGCCGTGCAGCCGATGGCCATGACGATCGCCGGCGACATCTACACCGTGGCGGAACGCGCGGCCGTGACCGGCTACCTGTCCAGCGTGTGGGGCATCTCCGCCGTGGTCGGGCCGACGATCGGCGGGTTCTTCTCCGACTACGTGTCCTGGCGGTGGATCTTCTTCGTCAACATCCCGTTCTGCGTGGGCGCCGCGTGGATGTTGATGCGCTCCTTCCGCGAGTCGGTGCGGCGCGAACGGCACCGGATCGACTACACCGGCACGGTGCTGATCACCGCCGGGTGCACGCTGCTGATCCTGGCGGTGCTGGAGGGCGGCCAGAGCTGGGCGTGGCTGTCGCCGGCCGGGCTGTCGGTACCGGCGGTGGGGCTCGTGATGCTGATCGCGTTCGTGCTGGTCGAGCGGCGCGCGGCGGAGCCGGTGCTGCCGTTGTGGGTGTTCAGCCGGCGGGTGTTGATCGCCTCGTCGATGACGGCGCTGTGTGTGGGCGCGGTGACTCTGGGTCTGACCAGCTACATCCCGACCTACGTGCAGGGCACGCTCGGCACCGGGGCGCTGGCGGCCGGATTCGCGCTGGCGCCACTGACCATCGGGTGGCCGATCGCGTCCTCGCTGTCCGGGCGGATCTACCTGCGATTCGGGTTCCGCGCGACGGCGTTGGCCGGCGCCGTGATCGCGGTGGCTTCGATGCTGGCGATGATCTTGGTGCTGGGCGAGCACTCGCCGGTGTGGACGGTGCCGGTGCTGTGCTTCGCCGTCGGCTGCGGCATGGGGCTGATCGCCGGGCCGACCCTGATCGCCGCGCAGGCGTCGGTGGGTTGGTCGCAGCGCGGGGTGGTGACGGGCAACAACATGTTCGCGCGGTCGATCGGCAGCGCGCTGGGCGTGGCGGCCTTCGGGGCGGTCGCCAACGCAGTGCTCGGCGACGCGACGGCGCACCACGACGCCGCGCAACTGGCGAACGCCACCCACATGGTGCTGCTGTCGGTCGGGATCGTGGCGGTGGCCATGCTGCTTGCCGTCGTGGCCATGCCGGGTGGACGGGACACCTCGCAGGTCGCCGACTAGCGGGGCTTCGAGCCTGGGGTGCTGCCCCGGAAAGTCGAGGATTGCACGCTAGATTACGACGAATCCGAAGCGACCTGCGGAAACGTCGCGCGGCGCGAATCTAGCGTGCAATCCTCGACTTCGCGCCCGCCGCGGACATCAGCGCGCGTGATCCGTGCCGCACTGGGCGATACCGCACTCCCCGGGTGGGGGAGGATGAGACCGTGACCGGCTACGACATGATCAACGACATCCTCGCCAGCGCCCGCCCGTTCGCGATCCCGCTGGTCAACCGGTTCCGCGGCACCGATATCCGCGAAGGTCTGCTGATCGACGGGCCGGCCGGGTGGGCGGAGTTCGCGCCGTTCACCGACTACGACGACGCGGCGTGCGTGCCCTGGCTGCGTGCCGCCGTGGACACCGCCATCCGCAACTGGCCCACGGCGCTGCGCGCCCAGATCAAGGTCAACACCACCGTGCCGATCGTCGCGCCGGAGACCGCTCGCGCGCTGGTCGCGGCATCCGGATGCCGCACCGCGAAGGTGAAGGTCGCCGGGCCCGGCACCACCGCCCATGACGATGTCCTCAGGGTCGAGGCGGTCCGCGAGGCCCTGGGCGACGAGGGCCGGATTCGGGTGGATGCCAACGGCGCCTGGGACGTCGACACCGCCGTGACGCAGATCGGCGAGTTGTCCCGCGCCGCAGGCGGCCTCGAGTACGTCGAGCAGCCCTGCGCCACCGTGGACGAGCTGATCGCGGTACGCGGACGCGTCGACGTGCCGATCGCGGCCGACGAGTCGATCCGGCTCGCCACCGACCCGCTGGAGGTCGCCCGTCGCGGCGCGGCCGACATCGCCGTGATCAAGGTCGGGCCGCTGGCCGGCGTGTGGCATGCGCTGCGCATCGCTGAGGAATGCGGCCTGCCGGTAGTGGTGTCGTCCGCGGTGGACACGTCGGTGGGCCTGGCAGCAGGCCTGGCGCTGGCCGGTGCGCTGTCGCAGCTTCCGTACGCCTGCGGCCTCGGGACGGCGTCCTTGCTGACCGGCGACATGGTGACGCAGCCGCTGCTGCCGGTCCAGGGGCTGCTGCCGGTGAGGCCCTACTCGCCGGCCCCGGATGCGAATCTGCTGGCGGAGTACGCGATGTCGCCGGAGCGGGAACGCTATTGGCGTGAGCGGATCACCCGCGTCGCCGCCCTCGCATTCGGCTGACATGCCCGCGGTAGTGTTCCGGACATCGCCGGCCCCGACATACTCCTACGTTCTTGCGATCCGACCACGTTGCAATATGGTCGGATCGCAAGAACGTAGGCGGATCGCGATGAGGCGGCGGGCGCGGTCAGCTCTCCCGCGCGAGGTAGTCCTCAATGTCCCGCGGGTCGATCCGGCGCAACCCCGGAATTCCGTCATAGGCGGTATCGGGCGAGATGATCGCCGGGATGCCGTGATGCAGAGCCGTCGCGGCGTGCACGGCGTCGCGGCCGCCGATCCGTGGGTGCGTGGCCACCAGCGCGAACATCCGCTCCATCACGGCCTCGTCGAACGGGTGCAGCTTGCAGAGATTGGCTGCTCGCCGCGCCTGTTCTGCGGCTTGGCCGCGATCTGTTCTGCGAAGTCGGTGGAAGAGTACTTCCTGCGCCATCTCGATGCTGGCATGTGCATACAGGCGCCCCGAAGTGCACGCCGAGGCCACCCGGATACATGGGTCGCGCAACGGGTGATCCTCGCCCAACGGGTACAGCAGGACGGCGGAGTCGAGCAGCGCGGTCGGCGTCATTGTGGCAGCCGGGCGAGGATGTCGTCCTCGATGGCGCGCTTGATCACGTCCCAATCCTCCTCGCGCTCGCCGGGGGTGGGCTCGGGGAGGTTGGCCAGAAACTCGCGGGCCGCGGCCTGCCGCTTTGCATGCTCGTCGTCCCAGCGGGTATCGATCGCCTCGCGGATCAGTGCCGCGACGCTGCGGCCCGTCGCCTTCGACTCCGCCGCCAGCCGGGAATAGCGTTCCTCGTCCAGCAGCAGCTGCAGCCGCCGTTCCATCACCGCCATACACATACAGTAGCATGTGTATGGCGTGGCTCACGGGCTTGCCTCTGCGTGGAGGGCTGTGACAGTGCGGACGAATCGCCGCCATTGCCTCCGCTACAGCGCTGACGACGGCGCTGTCTACGGGCCGAAATAGATCGGTTCCATCAGCGGGATGGTCGTCTCTCGATCCAACCCGTGCGCGCGATAACGCACCTGCATCGACTCGATGCCGATGTAGCCGCCGGCCTGGGCGTGCGCGGCGGGCGGGCAGGCGGTGATGACGAACGTCACGAACGTATCGGTGGGATAGCGCCCGATGGTGAGCGGCCAGTCGGTGCGGATCGGGTTCCATTCCGGGTCGGTGTTCTGCCAGGCCTGCACGTCGGTGACGGTAAGCCAGGGCAGTGGGCCGGAGTCCGTCACGGCCAGCAGGGGCGGATCATCGGCGGGCGTGCTGACTCCGTTCAAGGAGGCGCCCGTGACCGTGACATCGGGCTCGGCGTGCAGGTTCGCACTCACCGAGACAGTGCCGCGGCAGACCACGGACATCGCATGGGCCAGTGGCAGCGGCTTCATCCCGTCGTCACTGCAGAACTCGTCCGCGAGTGTTGCCGCGTTGCCACATACTCGCAGCGTGTTCGAATGGATGTCGGCCTGCCAGCGCACCCACCACGTGGTGGCAGTTGCGCCCGCGGCGACCACCACGGTGACGACGACGACCGTCCACCACCGCAACGCTCGGCGTCGTCGCCGGGATCGGTCGACGGCGCCGGGCACGGCCGCCTCGGCCTCGTTGCGGAGCATGCGCGCGTAGTCGTGGGGCCCGCCGATCTGCGCCGCGAGATCTTGGAACGATGTCACCTCGGGCCGCTCCGCCAGGTTGTCGGCGGCGACCGCCAGGAGTCGTGCGCGCAGCCGGCGGTCCAGATCGCCCAGATGGTCCCCGAGCTGAGCGAGGTAGTCGGCCGCCGGGCCGGAGAGGCGACGCGGGAACTGACTCGTGACAGCAGGTTTTGTCGGTTTCATTGCGGCACCGTGATCGCGATCGGCCGTGGGAAGTCCACGGTTGCCACCCGGTCACGGCCCAGGGCGCGGTAGTGCACCGTGAAGGAGTACACGATCGTGCTGCCGCCGCGCAGTGCGATCAGGGCATCGCTGTCGATCGGGCACGTGGTGAGGGTGAAGTGCACCTCGGGCTGCATCTCGTCCGGGCCTACGGTGATCGGCCAGTGCGATGGTGCGGTGTAGTCCTGCACGGTCGGGCGGACCCAGGGCTCGACCGCGTCGACCCGGAACATCCGGTCGGAGAATGGGCCGAGGCCGTTCGCCCGCATGTTGCCGACGCCGATGTCGTCGGAGAAGCCGGCGCCGGTCACCGTGACGGCGCTGTCGGCGACCAGGCCCAACTCGATGAAGAGCGCTCGATCGGCAGCGCACGTGACTTGCACCATGGTGGCCGGCTGTAGGTCGGTGATGCCCGCTTGGCCGCACTCGCTGATGCTGTCGTGTTCCGTGCAGATCCGGCTGGTCAACACCTGGAAACCGGGGTCCCAGGTCATCCACCAGGCAGCCCGGCCGACGACGACGCCGAGCATCATGACCCAGGTCGCGACCATGGCGGTGACCGCCCAGCGCCGCCGCCGGCGGGCCCGCGCCATCAACCCCGGCTCGGCCTGCTCGGCCTCGGCCATCAGCGTCGCCGCGTACTCCGCGGGAGTGCCGAGCGTGCGTGTGATCTCCGCCAATTCGTCGGGCCAGTACCACCAGCGCGACTCCCCGCCCTGGTCCCGGGCGCCGGCATCGGCTCGGGCAGCGTCATTGATGTGGGCGGCCGGCCGCGGGTCGACGTGCTGCTGGCTCGGAGGCCTGCGTTCGGTGAGGTTCTGCCGCAGCGAGTTGAGCAGGTCATCTCGAAGGGTGCGCGGCAGGACTCGGAGTTGGAACGCCACCTCGCTGACGTACTGCCGCTGCGCCCTGCTCAGGTTAGGACCGGGATCAAGTGTCATGACGCGGCCCCCGAGGCGGGCCGCGAACCCGAGGCCTTCACGGCCGTGGCCGGGACATCCGCCACCCGCGCGACCGCGGCGGCGAAGCCGGCCCACTGCGTCCGGAGCGCGGCCAGGTGCCCGCGGCCGGCGTCGGTGAGCCGGTAGTACCGGCGGGCCGGTCCGGAGTCTGACGCCACCAGAGACGACGAGCACAGGCCGGAGACTTGCAGCCGCCGTAGCGCTCCGTACACGGTGGCTTCGCTGACTGGTTCGAGGCCGGCCGAGGTCAGGCGTTCAAGCAGCGCGTACCCGTAGCTGGGTCCGGATTCCAGGCTGGCCAGCAGCACGAGATCCGTGACACCTCGTAGCCACTGCGACGCCACACCGTCCATGGGAGTACTGTGCACCAAACAGTACTCGATGGCAAACAGTTCATCGCCAGAGGTTCTTCAGCGGTCGCGGTCTACCGGCGGCGGAACCAGGAGCGCGACGGCTGGACGACCGGTTTCACCGAGACGGCGTCGTCCCGCCCACGCAATCGCGCGGCGTACTCCGCGGGGGTCCCCATGTCCTTCTCCAGCCGTGCGTAGGCCTCGTACGGCTGGGCTCCGAGCAGCGCCCTGCGTACGGCCAGCAGCATCTGATGCTGCTGCTGTTGGGGCTCGTGCCGGAGCTGATACTTCACCTGGGCGACGTAGCTCTGCTCGGCGCGGGTGAGATCGCGCGCATCGCTGCTCACAGTGGCACCTCCCCCGCGTCGCCGGGCCCTGCGGCCGAGTGATGCGCCCAGTTTACTGTTCGCAGCCCGCCACCCTAGCCGCCACGTCCGCCACCGCTGCCGCCGAATGTGCCACCGTAGTCGCCGAGTCCGCCACTCCAGTCGCCGAGTCCGTCACGGTCGAGGCCTGACGGGGCACGGACCACGTGCCCGCTGTCGCCATGGGCCAGAATCAACCCTGTGACACTCAACGCCGCGAATCCTTCCACCGCGCAGGCCGCCGTGCTCGTTGATGAGCTCATCGCCGGCGGAACCACGGATGCGGTCCTCGCCCCCGGATCCCGCAACGCGCCGCTCGCCCTCGCACTGCACGCCGCCGACGCGAAAGGGCTTATCCGCCTGCACGTGCGCATCGACGAGCGGGGCGCCGGGTTCCTGGCACTCGGCATCGCCCGGGCATCCGGCCGCCCGGTCCCGGTGGCGACCACATCGGGCACCGCGGTCGCGAACCTACACCCGGCAGTGCTGGAGGCGCATCACGGCGGGGTCCCACTGCTGGTGCTGTCCGCCGACCGGCCGCCACGGCTGCGCGGCGTCGGTGCCAACCAGGTGATCGACCAGCTCACCGTCTTCGGCTTCGGGGTGCTGCGGTACCAGCACGAGTTCGCTGTTGCCGCAAGGGTTCCCGGCCAGAACGCGTACTGGCGCGGACAGGTGTGCCGGGCGCTCGCCGCCGCCCGCGGCGGGATGTCCAGCGCGTGGCCTGGCCCCACTCAGCTCAACATCCCGTTCGACGTTCCGCTGGTGCCGGATGCCGAGGACGCCGGGCATGACGCCGTTCTCGACGTTTCCGGGTCCGCCGGCTGGCCGGAAGCGCTGGCCGGGCGAGGCCGGCCCTGGACGGACGTGGCCGGCCCCGG
>JBIQMQ010000124.1:0-7746 GCA_044463185.1 Nakamurella lactea
ACCCGGTTCGTCGCGATCGACGGCTCAAGCTCACCATCGCCGGCGTCATGCTCACCGTGCTCTCGGTGCTCATCGTGATCATGGGCTCGTCAGTGGTCAAACAGGTGCTGGCGAACATCGTCGCGCCCATCGAAGCGGCCGACCAGCAGGAACTGATCACGGTCGCCCCGCAGACCACCACCCGGACGGTGTCCGCGACCGGCTCCACCACACCCGGCAGCTCCGGATCCACGGCGACCGCCAGCACCATCCCGGTCGCCGTGGCCGGCGCCGCGGTGTACGACCCACAAGGCGAACCACCGGCGGACTACGAGTCGTACGTGGACCGGGCCTTCGACGGCGACCTGGGCACCTACTGGCCGACCTGGGTGTACAAGCAGCAGTTCGGCCCGCGCGGCCTCAAGGACGGCGTCGGCCTGATGCTCAGCTTCGAGCAGCCGGTGACGCCACGGGCCGTCACGCTGTCGACGACCACCCCGGGCACCAAGGTGGAGGTCCGCAGCGCCGCGTCGCCGACGGCCGCGCTCGACTCGACGACCGTGCTCGGCGTCGCCACCCTGGGCACCGACCCGGTGACGATCACGCTCACCAACGCCCCGGAGTCGAAGAACCTGGTCGTCTGGATCACGCAGCTCGCCGACTACCAGGGCGACACACCCGCGAATAAAGGACAGTTCCAATCGACGATTTCCGAGATCCGCATCACTCGATAGCGCCGCGCGGGCGGAATACCGGCCGATAGGCTGGCGTTGCAACCACAAACGACTGCATCAGCTTCGAAGGAGCCCGTGGTGATCGACCTGACGACGAGTGCCGACGCGACCCACAGCGTCGGGCAGGACCAGGACGCAGTGCACGACGTGATCGTCATCGGCTCGGGGCCGGCGGGCTACACGGCGGCGATCTACCTGGCGCGAGCGGACCTGAAACCGCTGGTCTTCGAGGGCTCGCAGTACGGCGGCGCGCTGATGAACACCACTGAGGTGGAGAACTTCCCCGGGTTCGTGGACGGCATCCAGGGCCCGGACCTGATGGCCAACATGCGCGCACAGGCCGAGCGCTTCGGCGCCGACCTGCGCCCGCAGGACGTAGAGGCGGTGGATCTCTCCGGCCCGATCAAGACGGTGTCGGTGGACGGCACCAAGTTCCGGGCGCGGACGATCGTGCTCGCCATGGGCTCCGCGGCGCGCTACCTCAACCTGCCCGACGAGCAGCGCCTGATCGGCCGCGGCGTCTCGGCCTGCGCCACGTGTGACGGATTCTTCTTCAAGGGCCGCGACATCGCGGTGGTCGGCGGCGGTGACTCCGCCATGGAGGAGGCCACGTTCCTCACCCGCTTCGCGGACTCGGTGACCGTGGTGCACCGCCGCGACCAGTTCCGGGCCTCGGCCATCATGCTGGATCGCGCTAAGGCCGACCCGAAGATCCGTTGGGCGGTGAATTCCCAGGTCGTCGGCGTCGAAGGGGAGAACGCCGTCGAGTCGCTGACCCTGCAGGACACCGCCACCGGCGACGAGCGCACCTTGGACGTGACCGGGCTGTTCCTGGCGATCGGCCACGACCCCCGCTCCGAGATCGTGCGCGGCCAGGTCGAGCTGGACGACGCCGGCTACGTGCTGGTCGGCCGCCACGGCCGGTCCACCGGCACCTCCGTGCCGGGCGTCTTCGCCTGCGGCGACCTCGTCGACCACACCTACCGTCAGGCCATCACGGCCGCCGGCACCGGCTGCTCGGCCGCGCTGGATGCGCAGCACTACCTGGCGTCGCTCGACGCGCCGGCGACCGGCGGCGAGGGCGGCGTCATCCCCGCCGGCGCCGACTCACTCGAGACCGTCGCCTGAGCCACCGGTACCACACTCTGTCGGTACCCCACGATAGAGTGCTCATTCCAAGAGAAAGGCACAACATATGGCTACCAAGGACGTCACGGACGCCACCTTCGACACGGAGGTGCTGCAGTCGTCGAAGCCGGTGATCGTGGACTTCTGGGCGACCTGGTGCGGCCCGTGCCGCAAGGTATCGCCGCTGCTGGAGGAGATCGCCGCGGAGCACGCCGACAAGGTCGACGTGGTCAAGCTCGACATCGATGCCAACCAGGCGACCGCCACCGAGTACCAGATCATGTCGATCCCCACCATGCTGGTGTTCAACGGCGGCAAGGTCGTGAAGCAGGTCGTGGGCGCGCAGTCGAAGGCGAAGCTGCTGGCCGAGTTCTCCGACGTCCTGGGCTGATTCCGCCGGCGCCGTGTGAGACGCCATGCCACGTC
This sequence comes from Nakamurella lactea, assembly GCA_044463185.1. Lineage (GTDB taxonomy): Bacteria > Actinomycetota > Actinomycetes > Mycobacteriales > Nakamurellaceae > Nakamurella > Nakamurella lactea_A. Next base: position 2,268 of record JBIQMQ010000124.1, read on the forward strand.
GAGACGTGAGGCAACGTTTCGGCGTGGCATACGTCTTTCCGGGGTAGGGGCACAATGGGTATGACGCCACATCGCGCCCGCTGACGCGTGCGCGCGGTCGCCCACGCACGAATTTTCATGACCAAGGGGACTCCATGCTGCGACGCGGGGATCGGGATGCCGGGGTCGGCACCCTGCGCGCGTCGTTGACCTCGCTCGGGCTGCTGCCCGATACGTCCGAAGACCCCACCGTGGACCCGCTGCTCTTCGACGCCGCCGTCGATGCGGCGGTGCGCGCCTTCCAGCAGCAGCGCGGCCTGATCGTCGACGGCGTTGTCGGCCCCACCACGGAGCGCGAGCTGGTGGCCGCCCGGTGGACACTCGGCGAACGCACCCTCGCGTACACGCTGTCCGCGCCGACCGTCGGTGACGACGTCGTGGAGTTGCAGACCCGGCTGGCCGATCTCGGCTACGACGCCGGCCGGGCCGACGGTCTGTTCACGGCCCAGCTGGACCGAGCTCTCCGCGAGTTCCAATGTCACCGCGGGCTGACCGCTGACGGCGTCTTCGGACCAGCGACATGGCGGGAGCTGCAACGGATCTCGCCCATGGCGAGCGGCGGGCGTCCGCAGTACCTGCGGGAGATCAACCTACTACGCCAAGCCGGGCCGCGGCTCGGCGGCAAACGCATCGCCATCGATCCCGCGCATGGCGGGGACGAAACGGGCTGGCAGGTGGACGGCGTGCGGGCCAGCGATCTGACGCTGGACATCGCCGGCCGGCTCGCCTCCCGGATGACGGCCACCGGCATGCAGGCCTATGTGACGCGCGGCGCGCACCGCAACCCGTCTCAGGCCGAGCGCGCCCGGTTCGCCAATGACGTCGGAGCGGACCTGCTGCTCAGCCTGCATGTCGACGGCTCCGAGTCGCCGCACGCCTCCGGGATCGCCACATTCCACTTCGGCTCCGACACCGGCAACATCTCCTCGGTCGGCGAGGCGCTGGCGCACCTGGTGCACCGCGAACTCGTGGCCCGCACCGGCATGATCGACTGCCGTGTGCATCACCGCCCGTGGGAAATCCTGCGCCGCACGCGCATGCCGGCGGTCCAGGTCGAAATCGGCTACCTCACCAATCCCATCGACCGCGCCCGGCTGGTCGACAGCGACTTCCGGGACCGCGTGGCGGAGGGACTGCTCGTCGCCGTAAAGCGGCTCTACCTGGACGGCCGGGACGACCGACCCACCGGGACATTCTCGTTCCATGATCTCCTCGAGTACGAACGAACGGTGCGCACATCATGACCGGAAACAGCCTGGATCCCTACGTTTCGCAGTACGCCGCCCGCACATCGGGCATGCGAGCGTCGGCGATCCGAGCCCTGTTCGCGGTAGCGAGCCGACCCGAGGTGGTCTCGCTCGCCGGCGGCATGCCATTCCTTCAGTCGCTGCCGCTCGGGGACCTGGCCGGCGCGGCCGCGAAGCTCATCGCCGACGACGGCACGGTCGCCCTGCAGTACGGGTCGGGCCAGGGCATCCCGGCGCTGCGCGAGCAGGTCTGCGAGATCATGGCCCTGGAAGGCATTGTCGCCGAGCCGGACGACGTGGTCGTGACGCTCGGCTCACAGATGGCCCTGGACCTGGTGACGAAGATCTTCTGCGATCCGGGTGACGTCATCCTCGCCGAGGCGCCCTCGTATGTCGGTGCGCTGTCGGTGTTCTCGACCTATCAGACCGAGATCGTGCACATCCCGATGGACGGCGACGGGTTGATCCCGGAGGCCGTCGAGGAGGCGATCGCCGCCTGCGCCGCGCAGGGCAAGCGGGTGAAGCTGCTCTACACCATCCCGAACTACCACAATCCCGCCGGCGTGACCTTGTCCGCGGAACGACGCGACCGCATCGCGGCGATCTGCCGTGCGGCCGGCGTCGCCGTGCTGGAGGACAACCCCTACGGCCTGCTGGGGTTCGACGGAACCGTGCACCGGGCGATGCGCGCCGACGACGCGGAGAACGTGATCTACCTGGGCTCGTTCTCCAAGACGTTCGCGCCGGGCCTGCGGGTCGGCTGGGTGCTCGCCCCGCACGCCGTGCGCGAGAAGCTGGTCCTCGCCAACGAGGCGGCGACGCTCAACCCGCCCGTCTTCAACCAGATGATGATCTCCCGGTACCTGTCGACGTTCGACTGGCAGTCCCAGATCAAGGCCTATCGGCAGACATATGCGGAACGCCGCGACGCGATGCTCGGCGCGCTGGCCACCCACATGCCCCAGGGCACCACGTGGACCGTGCCGACCGGCGGTTTCTACGTGTGGCTGACCGTGCCGGAGGGATTCGACACCACGGCGATGCTGGCGCGCGCGGTGAGCGCCCGGGTCGCGTACGTACCGGGCGCCGCCTTCTTCTGCGACGGCGGGGGCAGTCGGCAGATGCGGCTGTCCTTCTGCTTCCCCACGCCGGAGCGCATCGTGGAGGGCGTTCGCCGGCTGGGTACGGTGCTCGACGCGGAACGCGAGGTGCACGCGACGTTCGGTGCGGCGTCGCTGCGGCCGGCCGGCGCCTCGGGTGTCGGCGCGTCGCCCGCTCCGGATATCGCCTGAGCCCGGTTCCGCGCGGATGGAAGGGTCTTCTTCGATGACGAACAACCATGTCCTGGTCCTGGCCGGCGGCCTGTCGCACGAACGCGAGGTGTCGCTGCGGTCCGGGTCGCGGGTGGCGCAGGCGTTACGCGGGGTCGGCTACGAGGTGTCCGTGCACGATGCCGACTCGTCCCTGCTGGACTGGATCGCGAAGAACGAGCCGGAGGCTGCCGTGATCGCCCTGCACGGCGGTCGTGGCGAGAACGGTTCCGTGCAAACGCTTCTCGAGATGCTGCACACCCCGTTCGTGGGCACCCCGTCGGCACCGTGCCGGCTCTCCTGGGACAAGGCGACCGCGAAGGAGCTGATGCGCCGCGCCGGATACGTCACCCCTCGGTGGGTGACGCTCTCCCACACGGCCTTCCGCGACTTCGGCGCGGCCGGGCTGGTCGCGGCACTGGGCGAGGAATTGACCCTGCCGCTGATCGTCAAGCCGCTCACCGGAGGCTCCGCATTGGGGGCGACCCTGGTGCACGAGGTGTCGGGCCTGCCCGCCGCGTTGGTCAGTTCGTTCGCCTACGGCGAGATGGTGTTGGTCGAGGAGTTCGTCCACGGTGCCGAGATCGCGGTGAGCGTGATCGACGAGGGCGACGGCCCGGTCGCGCTGCCCGCCGTGGAGATCGTGGCTCCCGGTGAGATCTTCGACTACGACGCCCGGTACACGGCAGGTATGACGACGTACCACACGCCCGCCCGGTTGACCGACGACGTCGCCGCGACGGTGCGTGAGACCGCGGTCGCCGCACACCAAGTTCTCGGACTGCGCGATGTCTCCCGGACCGATGCCATCGTGGCACCGGACGGCACCGTCTGGTTCCTCGAAGTGAACGTCTCGCCCGGGCTGACGGAGACGTCGATGCTCCCGATGGCCGTCGCCGCGGCCGGACGGACCGTCGGCGAGGTGTATTCCTCGCTCATCGCGTCGGCGATGTCCCGCGGACGCTGACTCACCGCCCTGCCCCGCGATAACCGTTGGGACGCAATAGTTCTCGGCGACTGAACGCCGTAGGCAGACCTATTACGTCACGGTGACGGAGCAACCCGGTGTGATGGGTTGTCGAAGTTCCGTCACGGGAGGGTTCTATACGCCGGTTCCCCGCCGTTCGGCGGCGACCGCAGGCGCGATCAGCCCGACGACGCGCTCCAGGTCGTCCACGGTGGCGAACTCGACGACGATCTTGCCCTTGCGTTGCCCCAGTTGCACCTTCACGTGTGTGTCGAGGGCATCGGACAGTCGAGCCGCCAGGTCCGCAACGCCCGGCATCGTCAGCGGCTTGCGGGATGGACGGCTCCGCCGGCTCCCCTCGCTCCGCATCAGTGTGACGGCCTCTTCGGTGCCGCGAACAGACAGTCCTTCCGCGACGATACGGGTGGCGAGCTCCTCCTGAGCGCCGGGATCGTCCAGGGACAGCAGCGCTCGGGCATGGCCGGCCGAGAGCACGCCTGCGGCGACTCGGCGCTGGACCGGGACCGGCAGGCCCAGCAGCCGGATGGTGTTCGAGATGACGGGGCGGCTCCGGCCGAGCCGGGTCGCCAGCTCCTCGTGGGTGACCTCGAACTCCTCCAGGAGCTGTTGATAGGCGGCGGCCTCTTCCAACGGGTTGAGGTTGCTTCGGTGGATGTTCTCCAGCAGGGCGTCCCGGAGCAGGTCGGCGTCTTCGGTGCGGCGCACAATGGCGGCGATGGTCTCGACACCGGCCCGCTGGGCGGCCCGCCACCGCCGTTCGCCCATGACCAGCTCGTAGCCGCCGTCCACGGGCCGGACCACGACCGGCTGCAGCAGACCGAACTCCTTGATGGAGTGCGTCAACTCGGCCAGAGCGTCCTCGTCGAACACGGTGCGCGGGTTCTTCGGATTGGGCCGGATCAGCGCGAGCGGCACCTCCTGGTAGTGGGGTGTGTCCGGATCCGCCGAGCCCTCGGGCTGCGACGGTGCGGCGGCGGGCTCGTGGCCGTCGCGGGTCCCGCCGTCGCGGGATCGGCCGCTGATCAGCACGTCGTCGATCGTGCTGGTCGCCGGACCGGTCGGGATCAACGCAGCCAGTCCGCGGCCGAGGCCACCCTTCGATTTCGCCATCAGGACTCCTTCACACCGCGGGCGGCGATTTCCCGCGCCGCATCGAGATAGCTCAGCGCGCCGCGTGAGCCCGGATCGTAGGTCAGGACGGACTGGCTGAAGCCCGGCGCCTCGGACACCTTCACCGACCGTGGAATGACGCTGCCGAGTACCGCGGACCCGAAGTGTGTGCGCACCTCCTCCGCCACCTGGTCCGCGAGCTTCGTGCGGCCGTCGTACATGGTGAGCAGGATGGTGGACAGCGTGAGTGCCGGGTTGAGGTGCTTGCGCACCATCTCGATGTTCCGCAGCAACTGACCGAGCCCTTCCAACGCGTAATACTCGCATTGGATCGGGATCAGCACTTCACTGGTCGCCACCATGGCGTTGACGGTCAGCAGCCCCAGGGACGGTGGGCAGTCGATCAGGATGTAGTCGTAGGCACTGCGCACAGGATCCAACGCCGTGCGCAGTCGGGATTCACGCGCTACCAGGGACACGAGCTCAATCTCGGCGCCAGCGAGGTCCAGCGTCGCCGGGACACACGTCAGATTGGGCGCGTCCGGGCACACCTGTGCGGCATCCTCGATGCCGATGTCGCCCAGCAACACCTCGTAGATCGAAGGCGTTCCGACCGTGCGTTCGACACCGAGCGCCGTGCTGGCATTGCCTTGCGGGTCAAGGTCGACGACCAGTACCTTAAGCCCGCCCAACGCCAGCGCGACTCCGATATTGACCGTGGTGGTCGTCTTGCCGACGCCGCCCTTCTGGTTCGCGACGCACATGACGCGCGGGGTGGTTGGGGA
>JBIQMQ010000125.1:0-7734 GCA_044463185.1 Nakamurella lactea
CGGCTGGCCCTCAGCCGGCGCAGCCGGCGCACCAGCAGCGGCTCCGCGGCCAGCGCCTGCGGGTTGTCGATCACCTGGTTGAGCACCTGGTAGTAACGGGTCGGCGACAGGTCGAACATGTCGCGGATCGCCTGCTCCTTGTTACCCGCATACAGCCACCACTGGCGCTCGAACTGCAGGATGTCGAGGTCCCTGCGGGACAGCCCGTCGGGGTCAGCCTGGCCGGCGTGCGCTGCTGCGCTCGCTGCATCCATCCGGTGTTCCTCCTACCGGTTCGTGCGGGCTGCCGGGGTGCCGCGGCGTGGGCGGCGGGCCGAACTACACCAGTGTTGTTCCGTGCTGGGTCCCATCAGATCACGCTCGCCCCGGCCGGTCCAGTTCGCCTCGCCGTGTCGCCCGCGACACGCCGGATCACCTCGTGACGGTTGTGACGTATGTGCCGGAGGGGCCGAGTGTGACGCCGTTCCGGACCGGGCCCAGTCGCCCGCTCGTCGCGTCACTCCGTAGGCGTGCTGCCCGTGGAACCCCCGTCCGCCGGATCGGTCGCGGCGGGCTCCGTGGTCAGCGCCCCGGGAGCCGTGTCGGAATCCGACGGAGCGGTCGACGACGTGTCCGGTGCGGTGGCCGGTGGGGTGACCTGCGTCGTGGCAGGCGCCGTCACGACGGCCGTCTCGGTCGCCGTCGACGTCTCCGTCGCGGTGGCCGTCGCGGTTTCCGTCGCAGTCTGCGTGGCAGTCGCGGTTTCGGTCTCCGTGGAGGTGTGCGTGACGGTGGTCGAGGAGGGCGCGCTCGATGTGTCGGTGCCGGAGCGGGCAGCGCCGACCCCGGCCGGTCGCGCGGCGGCAGGATCGCCCTGGGACGACCCTCCGAGCACCGTGAGGCCACCGGCGGTGCCGCCGGACAGCGGGGCGCCCTTGAACGATTCGATTCCGGTCACCAGGACGAGCGCGAGGGCGAACGCGAACGCGGCGCCCAGCGCCCCGGCCACGACGGCGCGCCAGTTGCCGCCGGGTCTCACGGCAGCGGACGTGCGCGTCTCGAGGGGTCGCTGCGACCGCGCAGATACCGGGTCGACCGCCGCGGACGCCGGGGCGGTGACCAGCCCTTCGACGGCGTCGGCCGTCGCGCTACCTTCCGCCGAGGGCGTCCGGGCGGTGGGCGTAGCGCGGTCCGCGCGGGCCCGCAGTTCCTGGACGCGGTATTTCGCCGTCGCCACCGAATGCGTGTACAACGCGGCGGCGACGGAATAGGCGGCCGCGCCGAGCGCCGCTCCCACGAGCGTGCCGGCGACGCCGAGGGTCGAACCGAGCATCGCCGAGGCCGTGGAGGCTACGACGCCGGTGGTGATCGTGGTCGCCGAGATTTCCAGTTTGGGCCGCTCCGGAGCGGTCTCCGGTGCGTCGATCGTCACGGTCGCGGCGAGGTTCTGGTCGCGGTGCTGCGTCACTGCTGGTCGTTTCCGTTCCGGGCATGGGGTGGCTGCGGGGATGGGGGCACGCCCGGGATCGCCGGGCGCGCATCACAAGGACGCACCGCGGCCGCGGCGGTTCACCTCCGCCGCGTGTTACTCACGCCGACAAATATGCCGGCGCCACTCACACGAGCCGACCCGTACCCGCCGCGTGTTAGCCAGGCCGGCGAATATGCCCGCGTGGGTAACACGCGCGTCAGATGGCCGATGGGATCCGCTTCGCGAAGCCGGTCACAGCCTCGAAACCCGCTGCCAGGCCGAGCAACTCGGCCTCGGCGCGGTGCCGGCCGACGAACTGCACACCGACCGGGGTGCCGGCCTTGCTGAAGCCGGCGGGCATGGCGATCGCCGGATGGCCGGTCGTCGTCACGGCGCACACCGCGCGCATCCAGCCCAGGTAGTCGGGCTGCTGCTCGCCGGCGACGGTCTCCGGGAACTGGATGTTGGCGTCGAACGCCGGCAGCGGCGCGATCGGCAGCAGCAGCGCGTCGTAGCCGGTGAGGAACTCGCGCATGCGATGGAACAGCTGGGTGCGCAGCACCGCGGCGCGGCCGATCTGCGGTCCGGTGAGTTCGCGGCCCTGCAGCATGTTGGCGTACAGGCTGGGGCGGACCTTGTCCCGGTACGAGTCCAGGAATTCGCCGAGCGTCGCCTCGAACTGCCAGGCGCGGAGCGTGCGGAAGCACTCGTCGGCGCCGGTGAAGTCGACGCTGGCCTCCTCCACGATCGCGCCGGCATCCTCGCAGAAGGCCGCCGCCGAGCGGACGATCTCGGCGATCTCCGGCTCCACGGTCACGGCGCCGCCGAGGTCCACCGAGAACGCGATCCGCTTGCCGGCCATCCCGCCGTCCGGCACCTGGGCGAACGCGGCGCCGGGCTCCTCCAGCGAGATGGGCGAGCGCCGGTCGGGGCCTGCCATCACCGACAGCAGCAGCGCGACGTCGGCCACGGTCCGGCCCATCGGACCGGAAACGGACAATCCGGCGAATCCGTCACCGGCGGGATACACGGGCACCCGGCCGGCCGACGGGCGCAGGCCGATCACGTTGCAGAAACCCGCGGGCAGCCGCAGCGAGCCGCCCATGTCGTTGCCGTCGGCGATCGGGTGCATGCCGGCGGCGAGCGCGGCGGCGGCGCCCCCGGACGAGCCCCCGGCCGTGACGCCGAGGTCGTAGGGGTTGCGGGTGATGCCGAATAGTTCGTTGAACGTGTGCCCGCCCGCGACGAACTCGGGGATGTTCGTCTTGCCCAGGGTGACGACGCCGGCGCGCTTCATGCGCTCGACGACGACATCGTCCTGGTCGGGCACGAAGTCCTTGCGGGCGACCGAGCCGAACGTGGTGCGGATGCCCTTGGTGAGGTGATTGTCCTTGAACGCCACCGGAAGTCCGTGCAGCGGGCCGAGGAACTCGCCGCGGGAGGCCGCCTCGTCGGCTGCCTTCGCCTGCTCCAGAGCGAGCTCCGGGGTGTGCGTGATGATCGCGTTGACGGCGGGATTCACCGCGTCGATGCGCTCGAGGTGGGCGTCCAGCAGTTCGCGCGCGGAGATCTCCTTGGCGCGTAGCATCGCCTCCAGCACCACCGCAGGGCGGTAGAACAGTTCGCTACCGGTCGCCATGTGTCTCCCTTTCCTCCGCCGTGGGTGCCGGTGGTTGCGCTATTGCGCCACGTCAGGCACCCACGGCGAACGGTAGTCGGTTCGGGCGCGACCCGGCATCGGCAAGCACTGCCAACGGGGCATCACCAGGTATGACGACGTTCACGGGCGGGGCCATCGCGGATCGGGCCCGGCCCGAGGGCTGCGTCATACCTGTCGGCCCGTCGCGGAACGCCACAACGGTCGCGTTGTGCCAGGCTGGACACCGTGCGGATGCAATTCACCTCCGGGCCGGACCCGATGGACCTGGTCACCCTGCCGTGGTCCACGCCGCTGGAGGGCTGGTCCGCGCAGTTGCTGGTCAGCCTGCCCCGCGGCATTTCGCGGCACGTGGTGCGGTTCGCGAAGATCGGCGGGATCGTCTACGCCATCAAGGAGATCCGGCAGGAGCTGGCCGAGCACGAGTACGAGCAGCTCCGCGCGCTGGCCCGCGCCGGGGTTCCGGTGGTGGAGGCGGTCGGCGTGGTGGCGGACCGCGCGACGGCCGACGGCGAGCCGCTGGACGCCGCGCTGGTCACCAAGCACCTGCGCTTCTCGCTGCCGTATCGAGCGCTGTTCTCCCGCCGGCTGGATCCGGACCTGGAGCCCAAGCTGCTGGATGCGCTCGCCGAGCTGCTGGTGCGGCTGCACCTGGTCGGCTTCGCCTGGGGCGACTGCTCCCTGTCGAACACGCTGTTCCGCCGGGACGCGGGCGCACTCGCCGCCTACCTGGTGGACGCCGAGACCGGGCAGATCCGCACGCAACTCTCCCCCGGCCAGCGCCAGCACGACCTCGACATCGCCGAGACCAACCTGGCCGGCGAGCTTCTGGATCTCGAGTCGTCCGGCCTGCTGCCGGAGCATGTGGATCCGATCCAGACCGCGCAATCGGTGCTGGACCGCTACCAGAACCTGTGGGCGGAACTCACCACGCCGCAGACCGTGGGCGGCGGCGAATGGTGGCGCATCGAGCAGCGGCTACGGCGGCTGAACGACCTGGGCTACGACGTCGCGCAGCTGGACGTCACCGAGGCCGACGACGAGGCGACCGGGGACGGCCCGCACGTGATGGTGCAGACGCAGGTCGTCGAGGCGGGCCACCATCGCAACCGGCTGCGGGCGTTGACCGGCCTGGAGGTGGCGGGCGAGAACCAGGCCCGGCGCATCCTCAACGACCTCGACACCTACCGCAGTCAGGCGCTGCTGCCGGAGACCCAGGCCGACGAGGACACCGTGGCCCGCCACTGGATGACGGACGTGTTCAACCCGGTGATCGAGGCGATCCCGCCGGAACTCGCCAACAAGCTGGAGCCCGCCGAGGTCTTCCACGAGGTGCTGGAGCACCGCTGGTTCCTGTCCGAGGCGGCGGGCCGGGAGGTGTCGATGCGCGACGCGACGCGCTCGTACATGACCTCGGTGCTGCCGTTCCGCCCGGACGAGAAAGCGCTGCTGGAGCCGGATCTGCTGGGGCTGGGCATGCTGGATGCCGCCGACGACTGACCGCGCGCCGGGCTGCTGCACCACACTGCCCCGCGAGTCGTTGGCGGCGTGTCGCCGCACCGGCCCCGCATAATGAGGGGCGCGCCCGGGCGGGATGCGCGCCGTGCCGGGGCGGCGCGATCGGGCCGACGGCATCCGGCGGCCACGAGCATCGAGCAGCGAGCAGTGTGAGGTGGGATCGGTAGTGGGGGCGTCGGCGAGGACTGCGTCATCCACGTCGCCGACACCCGCCGCCGAGCCCCGGCCCATCGACACCGCCAAGCACCATTGGATCGGCGGTCTGGACGGCCTGCGCGCCGTCGCCGTGATCGCCGTGGTGCTGTTCCATCTGAGTCCCGGTTACCTCCCCGGCGGATTCCTCGGCGTCGACCTGTTCTTCGTGATCAGCGGCTATCTGATCACCCGCCTTCTGTTGGCGGAGCGGCAGCGCACCGGGCGCATCCGGCTGGGCCGGTTCTACCTGCGGCGGGCCCGGCGACTGCTGCCGGCGATCGTCGCGTTGCTGGCGGTGGTGGTGGTTCTCGGCGGGCTGATCTGGCCCGATCAGCGGTCGACGCTCACCGGTAGCGCCGCCTCGTCGCTGGGCTATGTGACGAACTGGTGGCTGATCGCCGACCAGCAGTCGTACTTCGTCACGATGGGCCGGCCGCCGATGCTGCAGCACCTGTGGTCGCTGGCGATCGAGGAGCAGTACTACCTGCTGTGGGCGCCGACGGTGATCGCGCTGACCGCGCTGTGGCTGTGGCGACGCCGCGCAGCCCCGACGTGGCGGATGCCGCTGTCGGTGGCGTGGGCCGCCGCCGGTCTGGCCCTGGCGTCCACCGCCGCGATGGCCTACCTGGCGGTCACCTCCAACGTCCCGTACCAAACCGATTCGTCACGGGTGTACTTCGGCACCGACACCCATGCCATGGGGCTCCTGCTCGGTTCGGCCGTCGGGGCGCTCGCCGCGGTGCCGTGGCGCACGGCGAGACGCCGGCCGCCGAAGTGGGTGCGGCCCGCCTGGCGCTCGCGCTGGCAGTCGCGGCCGCTGCTGCCGGCGTGGATCGGGTATGACGCAGCCCGCGGCCCGTTGGGCCGGTGGGCCACGGACGCCCTGGCGCTCGCCGCCGTCGGTGGCACGGTGTGGTTCTTCGCCTCGGTGGACGAATACGTGCCGTGGCTCTACCGCGGCGGGTTCTTGGCGTTCGCGGCCGTGGCCGCCGTCGCGATCTGCTGTGCGGCGCGGCCCGGCAGCCGGGTCGGCCGCATCCTGGACGCAAAGCCGATGGCGTGGATCGGGCGCCGCTCCTACGGCATCTACCTGTGGCACTGGCCGGTGTTCGTGGTGACCCGCCCGATGATCGACGTGCAGGGGCCGCAGTGGCTGATCGACGTGGCCCGCGCCGGGCTCGCCGTAGCGCTGGCCGCGGTCAGCTACCGGTACATCGAAACCCCTGTCCGCAACGGAACTTTCGTCAGTTCCCTGCAGCGGGCTTGGATCGCGTGGTGCGAGCTTGCGGCGCGGCGGGCGACCGGTGGCCGGTACGGGGGCGACAGCCTGCGGTCCCGGCAGCGGCGGATCGCGCACCACGGGCTCGTGCCGGCGCTGGCCGTGGGTTGCGTGGCGGTGTTGGTCTCGGCGCACGTGGCGACGGTGCAGCAACCGGTGTGGGCGGCCTCGATGCCGGACACGGCGCTGCCCATCCCGGGGGTCGTGCCCGACCTGCCGGGCAGGGTCAGCGGCACGCCACCTTCGGGGAGTACCGCAGTCGACACGTCCACGCCCGCATCGAGAAACGTGACATCGCTTGCGGTGCCCCCCGTTTCACCATCCACTCTCGGCGCGGGTGCCGCGGATTCGTGGCGGTCGTCACTGGCTGCGACGACATCCGGCACCGCAACACCGACCACGACGCCGCCGCCCGACGCGGCCACCGCGACGCCGACCAAGCAGCGTCCCGCCACGGCCAAGGCCGCCCCGAAGGGCGCCACGCCGCCGGCGACATCGACGGCTCCGGTCCCGTCGTCGGCACCCTCACCGAAGTCGCCAGCGACCGCATCACCCACCGCCGCCCCGGCTCCGGGGAGCAAGGCGGCCGCGCCCGCCGCCTCGTCGGCGAAGCTCAGCGCGTTCGGCGACTCCGTGCTGCTGGGCGCCTCGCCGGCAGTGCGCGCCGTGGTGGGCTCGATGAGCCTGGACGCGGTGGTTGGCCGCCAGGCGTGGGACACGCTGGACGACGTCGTGGCGGCGCACCGGGCGAAGAAGCTCGCCCCGGTGGTGCTGATCCACACCGGCAACAACGGCGTGATCTCGCCGCAGCAGTTGACGGCGACGCTCGGCAGCTTGGCGGACCGGTCCAAGGTGGTGCTCGTCAACGATCACGTCGATCGATCGTGGCAGGACCCGAACAACAAGGCGATCGCCGCCGTGCACGGCGCCTACCCGAACGTCGTCATCGTCGACTGGAATGCGGCGGCCAGCAAGCATCCGAGCTGGTTCGGCCCGGACGGCATCCACGTGAACAGCACCGGCGCGAAGGCCTACGCGAGCCTCGTCGCGGCGGCCGTCGGGTAGTCGCTCAGCGCGGCTCGAGCACGAACACCGGGATCCGGCGATCGGTCTTGGCCGCATACTGCTCGTAATCCGGGTAGGCAGCCACGGCGCGCTCCCACCACACGTCGCGCTCGGCGCCGGAGATCTCGCGTGCCCGCATCGGAATGCGACTGGTGCCGTCCTGCACCTCGACATCGGGATTCGCCAGCAGGTTCCGATACCACTGAGGGTGTTTCGGCGCCCCGCCCTTCGAGGCGACGGCCGCATAACAGCCGTCGTGCTCGACGCGCATCACGGGTACCTTGCGAATCTTGCCGGTCGCGGCGCCGCGCATGGTGATGACGACGACGGGCATGTTCCGCAGCATGGTGCCCTGGGTGCCACCGGAGGATTCGATCAGATCGACTTGGTTGCGGACCCACTCCGTGGGACTCGGTACATAGTCTGTGCTCACCTTAGGGGCAACGTCGTCCTCGGCGGCACTATTCCGGGGACGGGCCACCAGCCCGTGGAGCCGCCTGTCGGACTCGAACCGACCACCTACGCTTTACAAGAGCGTTGCTCTACCGGATGAGCTAAGGCGGCGTGGGG
>JBIQMQ010000126.1:0-4645 GCA_044463185.1 Nakamurella lactea
CCCGTCTGCTCGTACAGCGCCTGCAGTGCCTTGGCGTCGGTGGTGTAGCCGGTCTTCGTCTTCTTCGTCCGGGGCATGCCGAGTTCGTCGAACAGCACCGTCTGCAGTTGTTTCGGCGAGCCGAGGTTCACTTCCCGGCCCGCTGCGGCATACGCGGCCTGCTCGGCCTCGCGACCCTGCGCCGCGAATTCCGCGCGCAGCTCGTCCAGGTAATCGGCGTCCACCGCGATGCCGGCCTGCTCCATCGCGGCCAGCACCTGCATCACCGGCAGCTCCAGATCGGCGAGCAGCGGCAACTGCTCCGCCGCGGCGAGCTCCGCCTCCAACGCGGCCGCCAGGTCCAGCAGCGCCCGCGCCTGCACCATGGCGGAACTGTCGGACGACCCGTCGTCGATCAGCGACAGCTGCGCCTCACCACCACCGTCGCCGGCGTCGATGGACCGATGCAAATAGCGCTGCACCAGGTCGGCGACGTCGAACGACCGCTGCCCGGGCAGCAGCAGATACGCGGCCAGTTCCGTATCGCAGGCCACGCCCGCTACCGGCCAGCCCCGGGCCGCCAGCGCGCCGAGCTGCGGCTTCGCATTGTGGAACACCTTGGGCCGGTCCGCATCCGCCAGGTACGCGGCCAACGCCGCATCGTCCTCCGTCGTCACACTCGCCACGTCGATCACCGTGGCGGCGTCGTCACCGGCGGCCAGCGCGATGTGGTGTACGTCCCCGGCGCCCGCCGCGAATGTGCCCAGGCAGACCACCCCGACCCGCCCGGCGCCGTGCGCCTGCAGCCACGCGCCCAGTCCCCCGGACGCCACGGTCTGCGCTTCGATGTCGAACCCGCCTGCGTCGTCCGGTGCGTCGATCGACCCGAACGCGGCCAGCAACCGCTCGCGGAGCGTGCGGAACTGCAGGTCGTCGAAGATCTTGTGCACGGCCTCGCGGTCGAACGGCCGCGCCACCAGATCCTCCGGACCGGCTTCCAGCGGAACCGTGCGCACCATCTCGGTCAGCCGACGGTTGAGCAGCACCGACGACAGGTGCTCGCGCAGTGCGTCGCCGACCTTGCCGCCCACATCGTCGACGTGCTCCACCAGCGATGTCAGATTCCCGTACTGCCGGATCCACTTGGCGGCCGTCTTCTCCCCCACGCCCGGGATGCCGGGGAGGTTGTCCGACGGATCCCCGCGCAGCGCCGCGAAATCGGGGTACTGCTCCGGCGTCAGGCCGTATTTCTCCTGGACCGCATCGGGCGTGAACCGCGTCATCTCCGAGACGCCCTTGATCGGATACAGCACCGTGGTGGCGGCGTCCACCAACTGCAGCGCATCCCGGTCGCCGGTGCAGATCCGCACCGACATCCCGTCCGCACGCGCCTCTGTCGTCAGCGTGGCGATGATGTCGTCGGCCTCGAAACCGGCGGTCTCCACATAGACGATGTTCAGGGCCGACAGCACCTGCCGGATCAGCTCGACCTGCCCGTGGAACTCGTCCGGGGACTTCTCCCGCTGCGCCTTGTACGCGGCGAACTCCTCGTTGCGCCAGGTGTGCTCGGACAGGTCGAACGCCACCGCGACATGCGTGGGCCGCTCCGCCTGCAGCAGGTTGATGAGCATCGCGGTGAACCCGTACACCGCGTTCGTCGGCTGGCCCGTGGAGGTGCCGAACCGGTCGACCGGCAGCGCATAGAACGCCCGGTAGGCCAGCGAATGACCGTCCAGCAGCAACAGCACCGGCTCTCTCGGATCGCCCCCGTACGGTGACGCGCCGACCGCGTCGGCCCGCCCGGTTGGTGCTGTTCCCGCCGTCGCCGGGCCCGTCGCGATGTCTGCTGTCGTCACACCGCAGAGTCTAGGGGCAGGTGGGTTAGGGTCCGAGTATGACGCCGCAGCCTGCCGCCGACCGCATCCCGATGGGTGAGCTCTCGTCCAGATTGGGCATGGTGCTGACCGAGGCGAGCCCGGAGCGGGTGGTCGCCACCATGCCGGTGGAGGGCAATCGCCAGCCGTTCGGCCTGCTGCACGGCGGGGCCAGCGCCGCCCTCGCCGAAACCGTCGGGTCCATCCACGCGGTGATCCTGGCGGGCGAGGGCCGTATGCCGGTGGGTGTCGAGCTCTCGTGCAGCCACCACCGCTCCGCCACCGAGGGCATCGTCACCGCGGTCAGCGTGCCGCTGCACGCCGGGCGGCAGATGAGCACCTTCGACATCACAATCCGCGACTCGACGGACCGACGGCTGTGCACCGCCCGGCTGACCTGCTTCCTCCGAACGGCGTAGCGGCCGCGCGGGCGCGGCGGAATTCCGTCATGCCCGCCGACGGCGCACATCGGGGCGACACAAGCAGGTAACAGGTCGATCACACATGGTGCTGGTGATGTGAATCTCCACTAATGTTTGGAGCATCCGCCGTTCCGGGCTGTCCGGTACAGCGGCACTCGGATGCCACGCGTCCGGAAAAACCCGGCCCGTCTAGATGGGAGCACGTATGCGTAGAAGTAAGTGGATCGCTGTTGCGGCCTTGACCGCCAGCGTCACGATGGTTGCCGCAGCCTGCGGCAGCAGCGGCGATGCGGGCAGCGGCTCGGAGACCACGACGAGTTCGTCGTCGGCCGCCGAGACGAGCAGCGAGACCTCCTCGTCCGAAGAGGCTCCGGCGGAGACCAGCGAATCGTCCAGCGAGGCGCCGAGCGGGGACACCGGCGAGGCGTTCAAGTTCGGCTATGTGTTCCCGGAGACCGGTGACCTCGCGTTCCTCGGGCCGCCGCAGATCCAGGCCGCGAAGTACGCCATCAGCCTGATCAACGAAGCCGGCGGCATCAACGGCCAGCCCGTGCCGGAGATCGTCGCCGGTGACGAGGCGGGTGACGCCGCGCTGGCGTCGCAGGCCGCGACCAACGAGATCAATGCCGGCGTCAACGCCATCCTGGGCGCGGCGGCCACCGGCATGACGATGGCCATCATCGACAAGGTGGTCAGCGCTGGTGTCGCGGAGTGCTCCGGTTCCAACACCGGTGTCATCCTCACCGAGTACGCAGGCAAGAAGAACGGCTCGACGCAGCTGTACTACCGCACCGCTCCGTCCGACGCCCTGCAGGGCCCGGTGCTGGGCAACATGGTGCTGGAGGACGGCTGGAGCAACGTGGCCGTCGTGGCTCGCGGCGATGACTACGGCAAGGGCCTGGCTCAGGCCACGGCTGACGCCGTCACCGCCGGCGGTGGCACCGTCGTGCTGAACGATGTCTACGACCCGAAGACCACCGACTTCTCCGGTCTGGTCGAGAAGATCAAGGCCGCGAACCCGGACGCAGTCGTCACGGTCTCCTTCGAGGAGGGCTTCCAGCTGTGGAAGCAGCTCTTCGCGGCGGGTCTGACCCCGGACAAGGTCGGCATCTACGGCGCTGATGGCATGCACTCGGCAGACGCCCCGAAGGACTTCCCGGATCCGAAGATCGTCGACGGCGCGGGCGGCACCGCCCCGGCGTCCGCCGACAACCCGGACTTCGTCAAGGCCCTGAAGGCGTTCGCCCCTGACCTCACGGAGACCCAGTTCGCCTCGCAGGTGTACGACTGCGCCAACATCTTCGCGCTCGCCGCGCAGCAGGCCAAGTCGAACAACGCGATGGATTGGGCTCAGTACGTCAACGGCATCACCAAGGACGGCACCGAGTGCAACAACTACGCCGACTGCAAGAAACTGATCGATGACGGCACCGACATCCACTACGTCGGCGCTGCCGGAGACCTTTCGTTCACGGATGCCGGCGAGCCCGGCAAGGCGACGATCGAGACCTGGCGCTACCAGGACGGTGGCGTGCTGACCTCGCTCGGCACCCAGGAGTCGTCGATCAGCTAGCTGATCGCGCTTCCCGCAGTATCACGGCGGGGCTCATCGGACCCACGCGGTCCGGTGAGCCCCGCCGTTGCTCGTCGGCGGGCACAGTGTCGACGCCGCACGCCGCTGGCGCCGGGCGACCGACCCACCATCAGGATGCAGCAGCGCCCCGGCCGAGATGACCGGGGCGCTGCTGAGATCCGTGTGCGCTCTGCTGTGGCGGTGCTCCCCTACTGGGCGACCCGGGCCAGCGTGCCCAGGTACAGCTCGATGACCTTCGGGTCGTTGAGCAGGTCGCGGCCCGTGCCGGTGTAGGCGTCCTTGCCCTGGTCGAGCACGTAGCCGCGGTGGGAAATCTCCAGGCAGCTTCGCGCGTTCTGCTCCACCATCAGGATGGAGACGCCGGACTCGTTGATGGTCTTGATCGACGCGAAGACCGAATCTTGCATCAACGGTGACAGCCCCGCGGAGGGCTCATCCAGGAACAGCACCGTGGGGTCCGTCATCAGCGCGCGCCCCATGGCCACCACCTGGCGCTCACCGCCGGACAGCGACCCGCATTTCTGTGTGCGCCGTTCGTGCAGCACCGGGAACATCTCGGTGATCACCTGGTACCGCGTCCGGTATTCCTTGGGGCGCAGGTACAGGCCCATCTGCAGGTTCTCTTCGATGGTCAGCGACGGGAAGACGTTGTTGTTCTGCGGCACGTAGCCCAATCCGCGGCCGACCAGCGTGTGGGCGGGCAGCGCCGAAATGTTGTCCTCGCCGAGCATCACGGCACCGCCGCGCACCGGCACGAGGCCGAACATGGCCTTGAT
>JBIQMQ010000126.1:4745-7624 GCA_044463185.1 Nakamurella lactea
GCGCGGCGTCGTCGCCGCGATCGGCGGCGTGGCGACCGGGTTCCGTCATGGCTTACATCGCCTCCTGTGCGGCACCGGCAGCGTCGTCGCTGGGAAGAGCGCGCCTCGCGCCCAGGTACGCGTCGATCACGGCATCGTTCGCCCGGATGTCGTCCGGCCGTCCTTCGGCGATGACGGCGCCTTCGGCGAAGCACACGATCCAGTCGCTGATGGACATGATGACGTCCATGTCGTGCTCCACCAGGATGATGGTGGTGCCCTCGTCGCGCAGTTTTTGGATATGCCCCAGCAGCGACTGCGTCAGCGCGGGGTTCACGCCGGCCATCGGCTCGTCGAGCATGATGAGGTCGGGTTCCACCATCATGGCCCGCGCCATCTCGAGCAGCTTGCGCTGCCCGCCCGACATGGTGCCGGCGAACTGGTCGCGCATGTGCGCCAGGTTGAATCGCTTGAGCAGATCATCGGCCCGGGCCGTGATCGCCTTCTCCTGGCTGCGCCACACCGGCGGAAGCAGCGACGGCAGGAACCGCTCGCCGGTCTGGCCGGTGGCGCCCAGCATCATGTTCTCCAGCGCCGTCATCCGGGTCAGCGCCTTGGTGAGCTGGAAGGTGCGCACCATGCCGAGCCGCGCGATCCGGTGCGCGGGCTTGCCGGTGATGTCCTTGCCGTTGAAGCTCCACCGCCCGGTGGTCGGCTTGTCGAAGCCCGACACCAGGTTGAAGAATGTGGACTTGCCGGCGCCGTTCGGACCGATGAGCGCGGTGATCGTGCCGCGCTGCACCTCCATGTGCTCCACATTCACAGCCAGCAGGCCGCCGAATCTGCGGCTCACGTTGTCGGCGACCATGATCGGGTCCGGTTTCGGGACGCCCGGCCGGGCTTCCACGCCCACCAGCGGGAGCGCGCCGACGCTCAGCTCCTGCGGCGCCTCTGCCGCATGCACCAGCTCCTCGCGGGCCGCCGCCACCGACGGGTCGGTGACCTCCTCGCCCAACGCTCCGCCGTCCGGCGCAGTGCCCATGTCATCGGACTTCAAGGCGCATCTCCTCCTTGTTGCCCAGGATGCCAGCGGGGCGGAAGACCATGAGCAGGATCAGGGCCAGGCCGACCACGGCGATCCGTGCCGCGCCGGTGTTCAATCCCAGGTCGAGGCCCTTCAGGAACCCGTCCAGGAAGGTGAACAGGAACCAGAACACGACCGACCCGAGTATCGGACCCAGGATGCGACCGGCGCCGCCCAGAATCATGATCACCCACAGATAGAACGTGATACGCGGGTCGAAGTTCGCCGGGTACTGCGTGGACGCGTCCATCGTCCACATCACGCCGGCCAGGCCGCCCAGCACACCGCCGAGCACCAGGCTCTGCAGCTTGAAGCTGTAGACGTTCTTGCCGAGGCTGCGCGCGGCGAGCTCGTCCTCACGCACCGAGCGGAGCACGCGGCCCCACGGGCTGCGCAGCAGCATGAACATCAGCAGGCAGCCCAGGATCACCAGCGCCCAGGTGACCACCATGATCCACAGCGCGCCGCCCTGGTACTGGAACGGCCCGAACGAGTACATCTGGCCCTTCTCGAACGGGTTCAGCGCGTCGAACTCGTTGGCGGCCGGGCCCAGGCCGAACGGGCCGTTGGTCACCGCCTCCAGGTAGGAGGAGTTGAAGAACAATCGGAGCGCTTCCCCCGCGGCGATGGTGGCGATGGCCAAATAGTCGCCGCGCAACCGAAGCGTAGGAATGCCCAGCAGCAGCGCCAGCACCACGGACGCCAGGATGGCGACCAACAGCCCCCACCACATCGACAGGCCGAACTTGACGATGGCCGAACCGATTCCGAACGCCCCGACCATCATGAACGCGATATGGCCGAAGTTGAGTAGGCCGGTGTAGCCGAAATGCAGGTTCAGGCCGAGCGCGGCCAGTGCGTAGATCGCCGCGAACGGGCCGAGCATCCCGGAGAGCGACGCCGCGAAAATACTGCCCCAGTCCATCTGCTGCCCCTATCCTGCTCGCTGCAGTCGACCGAGAATGCCCTGCGGCCGCACCAGCAGGACGACGATGAGTACCAGCAGCGCCCACGCATTCTGCAATTCGGTGGGGAACCAGATCGTGGAACCCTGCGCGACGATGCCGATCACCAAGCTGCCCAGAATGGCGCCGTAGGCACTGCCGAGGCCGCCGAGAATGATGCCGGCGAACATCAGCAGCAGCAGGTTGAAGCCCATGTCCCAATAGACGGCCGCGGTGAGCCCGTAGAACACGCCGCCCAACGCCGCGAGGCCGCCGCCGAGCACCCACACCTGCAGGATCACTCGCTGCACGTCGATACCGGAGGCTTCGGCCAGGTCCTTGTTGTCGGCCAGCGCGCGCATCGCCTTGCCCATGCGCGTCTTCTGCAACATGAACGCCACGGCGAGCAGCACCACGATCGATACGCCGATGATCACCAGGTCGCGCGGCTGCACCTGGATGAGGCCCAGATCCAACTGCTGCTCCGTCGTCGCCTGTGCGTACTGCTGCCGCTTGGAACCGAAGAACAGCAGCACCGCGTGCCGCAGCAGCAGCGAGACGCCGATCGAGATGATGAACATCTGGATGAGGCCGGTCCCGCGCTTCCGCAACGGTCGCCACAGCCCGAGTTCGATCAAGCCCGACAGGATCCCCACCGCCAGGATCGCGATGACGACGGCGGCGACGAACGGCCAGCGCAACGGCGACGTCCCGAACAGGAACGCCACCACGGCACCGATGGCCACGAACTCGCCATGCGCGAAGTTGATGAGTCCGGTCGTGCCGAAGACCAGGGACAGTCCGATGGCCGTCATGGCGATGATCAGGCCGAAACGCAGGCCGGCGACGAGAACGCTGAGGACGTACTCCAA
>JBIQMQ010000127.1:0-3775 GCA_044463185.1 Nakamurella lactea
CAGAAGGCCGGTCTCACCCTGCGATCGGACATCGTCGAGACCGGGCCGAAACAGCAGCTCGCGCTCGTCCTGGCGGCGCCGCGGGCAGCCGAGGGGCTCACCGCGTCCGACTCAGCGCCGGTCGCCGTCTACCTCGAGGCCACCATCGACACCCATCAGGGCACGGGGGTGACGTCGACCGAGCCGTTCCACGAACTGCGGGCGGCGCTGTACATCGGCCACGAGCCCGACCCGGCGAAACTGGTCGTGACGACAACGGATCATCTGCCCGTGCCCGGCGAGACCGAGACCCGGTCGATCACCGTCGGCGCCGATCCGTGGGTGCTGGTGACCTCGGCACGGCAGCCGCTGTCCGGCCCGCTGCTGCACAACGTGCCCTGGGTGCTGGCCGTGGCCCTGTTCCTCGTCGGGCTGGCGATGGCCGGGACGGTCGAGGCGGTGGCACGAGCGCGGGACCGGGCCATGCGGCTCGTCGCGGAGCGCACCAAGGACTTGGAGGCGTCGCTGCGGGAGCTGCGAGTGGCGCAGCAGGCCAAGTCCGAGTTCCTGTCCAACATGAGCCACGAGCTGCGCACACCGCTCAACGCCGTCATCGGGTTCAGCGACCTGATGACCCGCGAACCGGCCGACGAGGACGCCCCCGACCGGATCAGCGTGCCGACCGAATGGGTCGAACACATCAACTCCAGCGGCCTGCACCTGCTGGATCTGATCAACGACATCCTCGATCTCGCGAAGGTGGAAGCCGGCAAGATCGACCTCGATACGGAACCGCTCGACGTCCAGGCCATGGTCTCGGCCACGGTGGCGACGTTGCGTCCGCTCATGGCGCGCAAGCAGCTCATCGTCCGGGAGGACATCGACCACGTGGCGGTGTTGGCCGACAAGGTGCGGCTGCGCCAAATCCTCGACAACCTGCTGTCCAATGCCATCAAGTTCACGCCGGAGGGCGGGCACATCGACGTGACGGCGCGCCGCAGCGGCGAGGAGATCCTGATCGCCGTGACCGACGACGGCGTCGGGATCGCACCCGAGGACCAGGAACGGGTCTTCGAGGAGTTCCGGCAGGTGGGCGACCGGGGCACGCGCACCAAGGGAACGGGCCTCGGGCTCGCGCTGACGCGTCGGCTGGTGATCGCCCACGGCGGCACCATCGCCGTGGACTCCGACCTCGGCGCCGGCTCGACGTTCACCGTGTCGTTGCCCGCCGCGGAACTGTCCGAGGCGGACCGACGGGCCGAGCCCGACGCCCACGAGCTGCCCCCCGATGTCGAATGCATGGGGACGGTGCTCGTCATCGAGGACGACGTGGCCGCGGTGCGACTGCTGCGCGCCTACCTGGAGCAGGCCGGCTACGCCGTACGGATCGCCAGCGACGGCCCGACGGGGCTGGCCCACGTGATGAGCACGCCGCCGGACGCGATCGTGCTGGACGTGATCCTGCCCGGCATCGACGGCTGGGAGGTGCTGCGGCGGATCAAGCTCGACCCGCGCTCGGCATCGATCCCGGTCGTCATGGTCACCGTCGTCGACGAGCAGGAGGTCGGCCTCGCCCTGGGCGCGGTGGACTACCTCGTCAAGCCCATCGATCCGGACGTCCTGGTGGACGTGCTGCGCCGCCATATCGATCTGGGCGCCATCGCCTCGCCGACCCGGGCGATCGCCATCGACGACGACGAGGGCAGCCGTCGCGTTATCGCCGCGTGCCTGGAGCAACAAGGCGTCGAGGTGTTGACGGCGTCCGGCGGTGTGGAAGGTCTGGCGCTGGTGCGCAGCCACGGCGCCGACGTGGTGCTGTGCGACCTACTGATGCCCGACATGGACGGGTACGAAGTTGTGGCGGCATTGCAGCGCGACCCCGCCACCCGGGGAATACCGATCCTGGTGGTGACGGCACAAGACTTGCGCGACGAGGACAAGGCCCGGCTCAACGGCAACATCCTCGGCATCGTGCAGAAGGGCTCTTCGCTGGAGGCGGGCATCCGACGCTGGCTCGCCACGGTCACGCATCACGCGTCGGAGACGGTGGAGGGCGCATGAACGACGCGGTGACGATCCTGCTGGTGGAGGACGAGTTCTTGAACCGGAGCCTGGTTCAGGCGATCCTGAGTCGGGCGCGGGACGAGAGGCTGCGGTCCGCGGTGGTCAGCGAGGCCGACACGCTCGGCGCGGCCCGGCAGGCCCTGGCCGACGGGCCCTTGCCCGACGTGATCCTGCTGGACGTGCAGCTGCCGGACGGCAGCGGCCTGGACGTGGCCCGCGAGGTGCGCTCCGGTGACGACGCCGACGGTCCGTTGATCATCGCGTTGACGGCGGGCGCCCTTCCGGAGCAGCGCGCCGCCGCGATCGAGGCCGGCTGTGACGCCGTGATCCTCAAGCCGTACACGGCCGACGAGTTCGAATCGGTGCTGGTGCAGCACCTGGACCAGCGCGGGACTCGGGGCGCCGGCGACGGCTCGGCGTAGCCGTCGGGGCGTTACCTGCTGCGGCGTCATGCGCGTCGGCCTTACCTGCTGCGGCGTCACCTGCTGCGGAAGCGGAGCAGGCGCGGCTTGCTGCGGCCGGATTCCGGCGCCGGGTCCGAGGGCCGCTCCGCCGTGTCGCCGAGGCCGTCGAGCCATCGTGCGCCGCCGGGGTCGATGCCCTGCAGCAGTGCCCGCGCCGCGGCGACCACGAGGTCGCGGTCGTGGGTGAGCACGAAGTCCAGGTGTGGATCGTCCTGCGACCAGGCGCCCTTGTTCCGGGCGGCGAACGCGGCCGCGAAGTGCGGCTGCAGCACGATGAGTACCCACTCGCGGGACATCGGGTTCGAGGCGGGCCGGGTCCGGGTGCGCAGCACCGGTCCGGAGTGGTCCGGTAGGTCGCCGGCCGTGATCAGGGTCAGCGCGTTGCTGCTGATGACCTGCTTGAGCGCGCGCAGGTCGTCCTCGGTGACCCAGGTCGTGTCGTAGAAGTTGGCCATGGCCAGGCCCGGGTGGCCCGCCGCGGCGGCGGTGTGCCGGAACCACGCGTCGATGTAGGAGACGTCCGACCCGGTGGCATGGCGGGCCGGAATCTGGGCGCTGAGCGCCTCGAACGGCGTCATATCCTCGACAGGCTCGACGATCTGGCGGATCGGCACGACCTCGAACGGCGGCGGCAGGGTCTCCGGCAGCGGACCCGGGCGTCCGTACAGGTACCCCTGGCCGAACTCGGCGCCGTACGACTTCGCGATGATCTCTTCGTCCGGCGTCTCGATACCCTCGGCGAGGATGACGGCGTTACGACGTTCGGCGTAGGCGTGCACCGCGGCGACGACGGGCGTCGTGGCGAGGCCGCCGGGCTCGGCCAGCAGACCGCGGTCGAGCTTGACCACGTCGGGCCGCACCAGCGGCATCAGCGCCAGCGAGCTGTCCATCGCTCCGACGTCGTCCAGGGCGACGCCCCACGCGTTGTTCCGCACGTCGTCGGCGGCGTTGAGCACCGTCGTGACGTCCGCGTCCAGGTCGCGCTCCACGAACTCGAACACCACCCGCAGGTTGGCGCTGGCCCGCGCGAAGTCCTGCAGCAGGTAGTCGGGGCACGGCGTGCTCAGGCTGGCGGGCTCGACGTTGATGAACCAGGCCAGGCTCGGCGGCAGGTCGCTGGCGGCGGCCGCCTGCAGGGCCAGGACCCGGCACAGCCAATCCAGCTCGCCCAGCCGGCCGGCGGCCGCGGCCGCGTCCAGCAGCGCCAGCGGCGACTCGAGGTCGGTGCCCTCCGGTCCCCGGCTGAGCGCCTCGAAACCGACGACGGC
>JBIQMQ010000127.1:3875-6350 GCA_044463185.1 Nakamurella lactea
GTGGTTCATCGGCGGACACCTTCGATTCGTATCGTGTTCTCGCGGTCTGTGTTGTGTCTCGAGCACGTGGCCGGCCGATGGTCGAGCGACGTACTGCCGGTCGCGGTGCGAAATGTGATGACCCCTCTGCTATCCCCTCGGCACCCCCGTCGTTCCGGGATGTACCTGCCGGGCACCGCCATCACATTTCGCTCTCACCAGAGCCCTTCCGGGCCCCCGGACCAAGACTCTGGATTCCGCGTCGGCACACTCAATATTCGTCGCCGACACCGCCGCCCACATCGGCCCTACGTACCCTTTGAGCTGCGGCAAACGCACCCTCCGCCAGGTGCATCCGCACCCCTTCGACCCCGATTCAGGGGGTGCATTTGCACTGTTGGTGCCGTGGTCCAGACTGGGGGGACGCAGCGACAGGACCGGGGGCACTGTGAAGACGACGGACGATATCGCCGCGGCGCGACTCCTGGCGCTGCGGCTCGCCGGACCCCTGGTGGGCGGGCCGACCGAGGCGGTCGGTCATCTCGTCGGCGTGCAGGGTCAGGCGCTGCCCGGCGCGCTCGCCTCGGTCGCGCTGCGCACGGCGAACCGGGAGCTGTCGGCCGTGGCCGCCGCCCTGGCCGACGGGTCGCTGGTGCGTTCCTGGACGCAGCGGGGCACGATCCACCTGGTGCGGGCGGTCGATCTCGGCTGGATCCTGAACCTGACCGGCGAGCGGATGCTCACGTCCACCAGGAGACGGCGCGCGGAGCTCGGCATCGACAGCGAGATGTTCGACCGCGCAACCGATATCGCCACGGCCCTGATCCGGAGCCAGGGGCCCGTGACGCGCGCAGCGCTGCTCGAGGCGCTGCAGCCGCTCGGCGTGTCCGACGTGCAGGGCCGGGAGTACCACCTGATCACGATGCTGGCCATGCGCCAGGTCGTCGCCCAGGGCCCGCTGGCGAACGGCGGTCGGACCGAACAGCTCTACGTGCTGAACGCGGACTGGATCGGCCCCACTCGTGCGATGTCGCGTGCCGACGCCGTGGCCGAGTGGATGACGCGCTACGCGATCGGGCACGGCCCGGTCACCGCCGCCGACGCCGCCCGCTGGACCGGCCTGCCGGTGACCGACGCCCGAGCCGGTCTCGCCGCCGGGCGGGACGCCAGCGCCCTCACCAGCACAGAGATCGACGGGGTCACGTACTTTCATACGCCGGACCTGCCGGATCGGCTGTCCGAGCACCGCGCGGAGGCACTGGAGCTGCATCTGTTGCCCGGGTTCGACGAGCTGATCCTCGGCTACAAGGACCGCACCCCCACGATCGCCGCCGCCGACGAGGGACTGATCACGCCCGGCGGCAACGGCGTTTTCCGCGCGACCGTGATCCACCGGGCCCGAGCCGTCGGCACCTGGGTGCGCTCGCCGCGCGCCACCGGGCCGCGGGTACTGGTCACCCCGTTCCCCAGGCGGCGGATCAACCAGCGCCTCGCCGAGCGCGCAGCGAAGCGGCACCCCGCCTTCCAGTAGTTATGCCACGGAAATGACGCGGGTATGACGCAGGTATGACGCAGGTATGACGCAGCCCGCGCCGCTGCGCGGCGAACTGCGTCATCTCAGTGCACCGAGA
The DNA here is from genome assembly GCA_044463185.1 of Nakamurella lactea. Classification (GTDB taxonomy): domain Bacteria; phylum Actinomycetota; class Actinomycetes; order Mycobacteriales; family Nakamurellaceae; genus Nakamurella; species Nakamurella lactea_A. The sequence continues at coordinate 5,486 of JBIQMQ010000127.1, forward strand.
CGTCCGCCCCGAGCGCGTCGACGTAGCCGCGGATCCGCGTCATCGCCGCCTCGTACTCGGCGCGTCGAGATTCCGGAAGGCCCAGGTCGGCGAGCGCACCGGGCAGGTCGATCAGCCGGAGGTCGGGCTCGAGCTGCATCCAGGTCGGCACGATCCGAGCTGCGGTGGCGCGGAACGTGCCGTCGCTCTGCTCGGTGAACGTGACGACGGGCATGATGCCCTCCCGGCTGGCGGCGACTGGGTTCGCGTGCCGGGCGACCTGGTTCCCCATGCCGTACACCACCCATTCGCCGTCGATCTGCTGCATCGGCTGCACGACGTGCGCGTGGGCACCGAGGACCAGGTCGATGTCCGGCGAGGCGAGCAGCTCCGCGGCCTGCTGGCGCTGCGTGGCGCTCGCCCGGTGGTCGTACTCGGTGCCCCAGTGCAGCGACAGCACCACGATGTCCGCGCCGGCCTTCTTCGTACGCCGCGCCGCCGCGAGGATCTCCGGCACGTCGATCAAGTTGGCGACCCAGCTTTGGCCGGCCGGCGGCCTGAGGCCGTTGAACCCGAACGTGTAGGCGAGGTGGCCGACCCGCACGCCGCTGTCGGTGGTGACGATCAGCGGCCGGGACGCCTCCGCTTCGGTGCGCGCGCTGCCGGTGTGCGCGAGCCCGGCGGCGTCCATGGCGTCCAGGGTGCGAATGATGCCGTCCGCGCCCCGGTCCAGGGTGTGGTTGGAGGCGGTGCTGCACGAGTCGTAGCCGATCTGTTCCAAGGTGCTCAGCACCTGGGGTGGCACGTCGAAGCGCGGCCAGCCGGAAAAGGGCCCGTCCGGGGCGGCGACGGGGGTCTCCAGCTCGCAGATCGCGACGTCGGCGGC
>JBIQMQ010000127.1:6450-7620 GCA_044463185.1 Nakamurella lactea
CCACGGCGAGCATCGCTGCCGCCCGCCGCCACCTCACAGCGCAGATGCTACGGGCCGCGGCGTCGATGCGGGTCGGGCCGGCGACGGCAGGTTATTCTGACGGTCCGTGTCCACGACGCGAGCGGAGACTCACATGCACCCCGCCACCGCATCACCGCACCCAGCGCTGGACGTTGCGCGGCGGTTCCGGCGCCGCATCTCCGGCATTGCCACCGCCGTGATGCTGGTGCTGCCGCTGGTCATCGCGACGCCGGCCGCCGCCGACACCCCGCCCGCTACCGAGACATCGTCACCGGCCGAACCTTCGCCGTCGGCTGCGGTCGATGGCGGCACGGTGATCGCCGCGACCGCGTCGCTCTCGAGCCTGGTGCACGGCCAGAGCGTCGTCGTCCGCTACACGGTGACAGGTGGCGGCGTGCCGCTCGCGGGCGTGCCGACCACGATCCGCTACGGCGGGAAACGGATCGCCGCGACGACGGACGCGGCCGGCCGCGGGGCCCTCAACATCCGGGACCTGCCGGTGGGCCGGGCGGCCGTGATCGTCCAGTACGCCGGCGACGACGCTCATCTCGCCGGGTCGGCGACGCTGTGGTTCACCGTGACGCGGCGGCCCACGGCGATCAGCGGCCTCACACCCGTGGCCGGGACGCAAGCATCCGGGGATTCCGTCATCGTGCGGTTCGTCGTCACCGGCGCGGGCAAGCCGCTGGCGGGAGTGCGCACCGGTATCACCGCCGGCGGCGCCACCTACTGGGCGACATCCGGGCCGGACGGCAGGGTCGCGCGCACCATCCCGCTGCGCGCGGTCGGGACCGTGCCGATCCTGGTGCGCTACCTGGGTGACGCAGCCCACGCGCCTGCCGCCGCGACGACCCGGGTGACCGGCACCAACCCCTGCCCGGCAACCGCGAAGGCGTGCATCGACCTGACCCACAACGTCACCTGGATCCAGGACAAGGGCACAGTCGTCTACGGCCCGGTGCCGATCACCAGCGGACGGCCCGGATACCGCACCCGGCCCGGCACCTTCCGGGTGTACTGGAAGCACAAGAACCACATCTCGTCGATCTTCAACGCGCCGATGCCGAACTCGATCTTCTTCGACGGCGGAATCGCGTTCCACGAAGGCAGTCTCGCCATTCCGTCGCACGGGTGCATCCACCTGAGCCG
>JBIQMQ010000128.1:0-7548 GCA_044463185.1 Nakamurella lactea
CCCGGCGACGGTCGGCGTGAGCTGGGCGCGTTGGTACGTCACCTCGCTCATGCGCCTCGTCCTTCCCGATGATTGGTCCGCAGGATCGCAACGGTGACCACCAGGCAGAGGATGGTGAGCACCAGGGCGATCGTGGATCCGTAGCCGTAATCGCCGTAGCTGAACGAGGTCTGGAACATGTAGAGGGTCAGCGGGCTGGTCGTCGTGCCGGGCCCGCCGCCGGTCAGCGCGAGCACCGAATCGAATACCTTGAGCGTTCCGTTGATCGAGAAGATCACCGTCGAGATCAGGACGGGGAACGACAGCGGTATGACGATGGAACGCACGAGGTTCCATCGCGCGGCGCCGTCCAGGCGCGCGGACTCGATGATCTCCTCGGGGATGTCGACCAGGCCTGCATACAGGAGCACGGCGTAGAAGCCCATGGACCGCCAGATGTCCATGATGATGATCACCCAGAATGCCGTGGTGGGATGGCCGAACCAGTCGATCGGCTCCATGCCGACGCCCTGCAGCATGGCGTTGACCGGGCCCTGAGTGGGCACCGAGGCGAAGATCTGCTGGAACAGCAACGCGACCGCCACCGTGGGCAGGATGATCGGGAAGAACACCAGGGTGCGGATCAGCCCGGACGCGCGACGCAGGAAGAACACGTACAGCAGGGCTAGCCCGTAGCCCGCGACGATCTGGCCGGCGGTCAGCACCACCGCGTACTTGATCGTGAAGCGCACCGCGGCCCAGGCGGTGGGATCGTCGAAGAACGTGCGGAAGTTCGTCAGGCCGACCCAGTGGAAGCCGGCGAGCGGACTGCCGGACTGGAACGTGTAGCCGAAGGACCAGAAGATCGGGACCAGCATGACGAGGGTGTAGACGAGCAATGCGGGGCCCAGCAGCAGGGCGATTGCCTTCTTGTTTCCGAGCACGGCGTTCACCGCGATACCTCCTCACGTCCGAGCGCCAGACGGACTGCTCGTCCAGGCCCGCGCGCGGGCCTGGACGAGCAGCAGCACCAAGGCCTCCGGTCAGCCGGCGTTCGCGGTCTGCACCAGCTGCATGAACTTCTCACCGGTGATCGAACCGTTCGCCAGCTGCGCGGCATTCTGCTGGCTCACGTTGGTGCCCTTCGCGCTGAACAGCGCTTCGAACCACAGCACGGAGCTCGTCGCGCTCGCGATCGTGTCCTGCACGATCTTTGTCACCGGGCTGTCGCTGGTGGCGTTCGTCGTCTTGAAACCGGAGATCACGCCCTGGTCCTTGAACACAGCATCGCCGTAATCGTTGGCGATGCATGTGAGCCACGCCTGCTGATTGGCGCCGTAATCCTTCGAACCCAGCACGAGCGGTACCCCGGCGTTGGCCGGAACCTGGTCCACGCTGCCGGCTCCGCCGGTGACCGCCGGGAACGGCATGAAGCCGATATTGTCGACGCCGATCGTGTTCTGCTTCGGATCGTTGAAGTTGGCGAGCGCCCAACTGCCCATGTAGAACATGGCGGCCTTGCCACTGAGGAACAGGTTCATGGCGATGTTGTAATCGACGGAGCTCACCGCCTTGCCGAAGCCGCCTGCCTTGCCCAGTTCGGCGATCGCGTCCGCTGCTTTCACGTAGTCGGGGTCGGTGAGCTTCGCCTGACCGTCGGCGACCTTCTGCAGGGCATCAGGCCCCAGGGAGCGGAAGAGGTAGTCACCGATCAGCCGCGTAATGGGCCACCCGTCCTTGCCGGAGGCGGCCATCGGCTGTATCCCGGCTGCCTCCAACTTGGTCGCGGCACTGGTGAGATCGTCCCAGGTGGCCGGCACCGCGATGCCGTTGTCCGCGAGGATTTTCTTGTTGTACCAGATCCCCTCGATGTTGAACTCGGTGGGCAGAGCGTGGATCGAGGTGGTCCCGTAGAGCGCGTTGAGCGTCGAGGCGGCGGCCGGGAGAATCTGGTCCGACAGCCCCAGCGACTCGAGCTGGGCGCCGATGTCGACGACCTTGCCGGACGAGATCAACTGTTTCATCAGGCTCGGCGTACCCGGCGCCATGAACGCCTGAGGCAGCGCATCCTGCCCGCCGAGGAGCTGCAGCTTCTGGTCGAACGTCGCCCCGGGCGAATTCGTCACCGACAGCGGCGCCGCGGCCTGCGCATCGGTGCATTGCGTCGTCGACAGCGAGGTGAGGATGGTGGAGATCGTGGTGTTCTCGGTCTGGCTCAGGTACGCGAACTGGGCCGCGCCCGGCGCCAATGACGGAGAGGTCGCCGGCGCCGAGCCCGCAGCGGACGACGCCCCAGCGGTCGAACTCGGCGAACCCGCGGCGCTCGACGAGGCCGATGACTCCGGGGCTGCCGACGACGCGCCGGTCGAATCGCCTTCCGCACCGGTGGAACTGGAGCACCCGGCCACCAACGCCGCCGCCACGCCCAGTGCGGCGAATACCGACAGCCGCCGCCTTGTTGTGGTCATTACGCGCCACCTTCTTCCTTCGGGAGCCGGGCGCTGCGCAGAGGGCTTCTCCACGACACGGCCACCCGACTAGTTAAACGTTACAATTCGCGACGCTAGTGCCGGATACGCAGATCAGTCAATAGATCGCCGAAAAAGCGTTCTCGACTCGTTCTCGGCGGAATCCCTCCGGACGCCGCAGCGAAGCAGCCCCGCAGTGCCTCGGCGATGCAATCTTCCGATGCACTTCACATGCGTAAACCATACATGTGAACGATACCGAGCATAGTCCGGCAACCGCACAGTCCGGACAGTCACCGACATGTGGCGATATTTAAACGTTACAAACGATGCCGGCCTCATCGCGGCGCTGACGCCGGGTGCGGCGACCGGCTCGGCGGAACCGACGACCCGCGAACGACCAGTTCGGGCTCGAACACGACCGCCGAATGCCGGTGGCCGACGCCTTCGGCGACCTCGTCGAGCAGCAGCCGGACAGCTCGCCTGCCGATCTCCGCGCGTGGCTGCCGGACGGTTGTCAGCGGCACCGCCGCCACCGCCGCGAAGTCGATGTCGTCATAGCCCACGATGGAGATGTCTTCCGGTACGGCGATGCCGCGGGACATCAGGGTCTGCAGCACGCCGATGGCGATGAGATCCGACCCGCAGAAGACTGCCGTCGGCCGCTGCGCGGGCGGCAGCGCCGCAATGGCAGCGGCCTCGCGCTGGCCGGCAGCCATCGCATCGCCCCGACCCGGGAAGACGGCCACCGACGCATCCGGAGCAAGCCTGGCGACCTCGTCGCGGAACCCCAGCAGCCGCTCGTGATACAGCTCGCCGACGAACGCGAGCGACCGATGCCCCAGCTCGATGAGATGCCGTCCGGCCAGACGACCGCCCTCGACATCGTTGGCCGAGACCGAGCAGTGATGGGTCGGGGAGACCGATTGGGCGATGAAGACCACCGGGATGCCGGGCGACGGCAACGGCGCCGTGGCGACCCCGTCGCGGTCCACGGAGTCGAGCAGGATCCCTTGCACCGGCTGCTGCATGAGGCGTCGCAGATGCCGGGCTTCGCGCTCGGCGACGCCGAAGCTGCTGCACAAGGTGATGGCCGCGCCTGCCTCATCCGCGACTTCGTCGGCCGCCTTGGCGATGTCTTCGAAGAACGATTCGATCCGCGGCACGACCAAGCCGATCTCCTGGCTTCGACCCGACTTGAGGCGGCGGGCGGACTCGTTCCGGACGTAGCCGAGCGTCGCCATCGCGGAGCGGACCTTCTCCTGCTGCGCGGGCGACACCTTCTCGGGGTGGTTGAGCGTGTTGCTCACCGTGGCGGTGGACACGCCCGCCAAGGCCGCGACATCGTGCATGGATACGCCCACCGGCACACTGCTCTCTACAAATCGGACCGCAACGCTAGACGACACGACGCGCACGACGGCACTGGGCATCTGACAACGTCCTCGCGCCGCCGTGCGACGACACCTCCGTAATGTACGCACCCGGCGACCCGCACCGAAGTTTCATCGGAACGGCCGCCCGGTCACCGCGCGCCTGGTTGATCGAACGACGGTCGGATCGAGCGGAATGGTCGCCAGCCTGGTCCTCGGACCGGGCGGCGTCATACCTGGTCAGCGGTGGGGCGGCAGGATCATTCGCCGCCGGGGGCAGCGGAGGCCCGGGCGGTGGCCGCGCACTCGGCGCAGACGCCGAAGATCTCGATGGTGTGGTCGACGCTCGTGAAGCCGTGGTCCTCGGCGACCTTCGCCGCCCACCGCTCCACCTGCGAGCCCTCGATCTCCTCGGCACGTCCACAGACCCGGCAGATCAGGTGGTGGTGATGCCGGCCGCGCGCGACGTCGCCGCACAGTCGATAGATCGTCTCGCCATCCGCGCCGTGGATCACATCCACACGGCCCTGGTCGGTGAGCGCTTGCAGGTGCCGGTAGACCGTCGCCAGGCCGATCCGGCTGCCGGTGGAGCGCAATGCTGCGTGGATGCCCTGCGCGCTGGTGAACCCCTCCTGCGCACCCAGCCACTCGATCACCGACTGCCGCTGCGCCGTGGCCCGCACACCGCGACCGTCGGCGCGCGAGCCGGCGGGGGCTGTGGATCGCGGCGATGACGACATGCTCCCACCGTATCGGGAGCCGTCGCCGCGGTGCCACGAACCGACCCGCCAGGCTTGATAGCGCTGCCGTTCGAACCGACCCGCCAGGCTAGGAAGGGCCGCGGCCGGTGGCTGAAGCCCGCCCCGCCGCGTGCTACTGTAATTGAGTATCATTCTCAACAAGAATGGGACGGGGGCACGCAATGCGGCGAGGATTACCGATACGCGCGGCGGTCGCGGGTATCGCGCTCGCGCTGTTGACGGTCGCCTGCGGCTCGGCCGGGCCAGGGCAGGACGGCCAGGATCCCGCCGGTTCGCCGGACGGATCCGGCGCGGAACAGACGGTGGCCGTCGTGGCGTCCACCAACGTGTACGGCAGCATCGCCGAGACAATCGGCGGAACCCGGGTGACCGTCACGTCGATCATCTCCAGGCCCGAGCAGGATCCGCACTCCTACGAGGCGAACACGCAGGACCAGCTCGCACTGTCCAAGGCCGCCCTGGTGATCGAGAATGGCGGCGGCTACGACGATTTCGTCGATTCCCTGCTGGCCACGTCCGGGCGGGACGACGTCACCGTGCTGAACGCCGTCGACCTGTCCGGGCGCGAAGCGGAGGGCGGCGAGGTCAACGAGCACGTCTGGTTCGACCTTACGGCGATGTCCGCCCTGGCCGACGCGATCGCCGACGCACTGTCGGCCATCGACCCGGGCGGCGCCGACGCATACCGTGCCCACGCGGCGTCGTTCGACAAGGATCTGGCGGACCTCGAGGCCGCCGTGGCCGCCATCAAAGACGCGCACGACGGCACGCCGGTCGCCGTCACCGAACCGGTGCCGCTCTATCTGCTGCAGGCGGCGGGACTGGTCAACAAGACCCCGAGCGCGTACTCCGACGCGATCGAGGAGGACACCGACGTCTCCCCGCTGGCGATGAAACAGGCCCTGGACCTGTTCGCCGAGGGGCAGGTAGCGGCGCTGGTGTACAACGCGCAGACCAGTGGGCCGGCGACGGAGCGGCTCGTCCAGGCCGCGCACGATAATGCGATCCCCGTGGTGCCGGTCACCGAAACCCTCCCCGACGGCGGGGACTATCTTTCCTGGATGGCCGAGACCATTGACGCGATCGCCGCCGCCCTGGACGAGGGGGCGCCCCGACCGTGACCAGCACGCCCCCCGGCTCCCCGGACGTGAGGCCCGTGGCGCAGCTGCGCGGCGCCGCACTGTCCTTCGGCACACGCACCCTGTGGTCCGGCCTGGACCTGGACATCGTGCCGGGCGAATTCCTGACCGTGCTCGGCGGCAACGGCTCCGGCAAGACGTCCTTGCTGCGCGCCATCCTCGGCATGCTGCCGCTCACCTCGGGCACCGTGACCGTCGCCGGCCGGCCGGCGGGCCGTGGCAACCGCGCGATCGGCTACATCCAACAGCAGCAACGCATCGACCCGCTGACCCCAATGCGGGCCCGCGACATCGTGCGGCAGGGCATCGACGGCCACCGGTTCGGATTCGGCCGGCCGGGCCGGGTGCCCTGGCGGCAGGTCGAGCAGGCGCTGGCCGACGTGGAGGCCTTGCATCTGGCCGACCGCCCCGTCGGGCTGCTCTCCGGCGGTGAGCAGCAGCGGGTCCGCGCCGCCCAGGCCCTCGCCACCGAGCCCGCCCTGCTGCTTGCCGACGAGCCGCTGCTGTCCTTGGACATCGCCAGCCAGCGCACCGTCACCCGGGTGCTGGACGCCTACCGCCGCACCCACGACACGGCGATCGTGTTCGTCACCCACGAGATCAATCCCGTGCTGCCGTACACGGACCGGGTGCTGTATCTGGCGGGCGGACGGTTCCGCGTCGGCAGCGTCGAATCGGTGATGACCAGCGCCACGTTGTCCGAGCTCTACCGCACGCCGGTGGAGGTGATCCGGAGCCACGGGCAAGTTTTCGTCGCCGGCACACCATCGGAGGCGGACGCGTCGCACCACCGGGACGGCGAGGACGACGCGGAAGCCCACGTGGCATGACGGAATTCGCGGCAACGGCGCCCGTGCCGACGGACCTGTGGCACGACATCTTCAACTTCGACCACTACGGCGAGTTGTTGGTGCTGGTGCAGAACTCGATCGTCGCCGGCGCCATTCTGGGCCTGGTCGGCGGACTCATCAGCACGTTCGTCGTGATGCGCGACCTTCCGTTCGCCGTGCACGGCATCAGCGAGCTCTCCTTCGCCGGCGCGGCCGCCGCCCTCTTGATCGGCGTCAACGTGGTGGCCGGCTCCCTTCTCGGCTCGATCGTGGCCGCCCTGATCTTCGGCGCCCTCGGCAGTCACGCCAAGGACCGCAACTCGGTGATCGGCGTGCTGATGCCGTTCGGTCTCGGACTGGGTGTGCTGTTCCTGGCGCTGTACAAGGGCCGCGCCGCCAACAAGTTCGGCCTGCTCACCGGCCAGATCGTCTCGATCGACGCCCCGCAGCTGACATCGCTGGCCGTCACCTCCGCGGTGGTGGTGGTGGGCCTGGCGGTGATCTGGCGGCCGCTGGCCTTCGCCAGCACCGACCCGCAGCTCGCCGAGGCCCGCGGCGTGCCGGTGAGGCTGCTCTCGCCGCTGTTCATGCTGCTGCTCGGTCTTGCGGTGGCGATGTCCGTGCAGATCATCGGCGCCCTGCTGGTGCTCAGCATCCTGGTCACGCCCGCCGCCGCCGCCATCCGTGTCACCGCGTCACCCCGCCTGGTCCCGGTTCTGGCCGCCGCGTTCGGGTTCGTCTCGATGGTCGGGGGCATCCTGCTGGCGCTAGGCAGCAGCGTGCCCATCAGCCCGTACGTGACCACGGTGTCGTTCGCGATCTACCTCGTCTGCCGCATCGTCGGCCATCGACGCACCGGGGTTGCCGCCCGCCGCGACTAGCGCCCCGCTGCGACTCACGTCTCGCCACACCGCACGTTCCGCCGAGCATGACGCAGCCCTGATCCGTTCCGGGTCCGGCAGCCCGGGGTCGTGCCAGCCCCACCCTGGTGGGTCTGC
>JBIQMQ010000129.1:0-7447 GCA_044463185.1 Nakamurella lactea
GGTGATCAACCCGTGGCAGGACCCGGCGGCGGAGATCGCCCGGTGGGCTTCGGACAGTCGGATGGTGGCGATCAAGCTGCACCCGGACGTGCACGAGTATCCGCTGTCCGGTGCCCGGTACGAGCCGGTCTGGGAGTTCGCCGCCGCGACTGGCTGCCCGGTGCTGACGCACACCTGGCATGGATCGCAATTCGACGGATGGGACGCCGTCGATGAGGTCTGCCGCCGGCATCCGGAGGTGCGGCTGATCGCGGGGCACACCGGGGTGTTGCCGCAAGCGCTGGATACCGCGGTCGAGCTGGCGCGGCGGCACCCTCAGCTATTCCTGGAGCTGTGCGGATCGATGATCCGGGGGCGGGATATCGAGCGGCTGGTGCGCGAGGCCGGTGCGGGGCGCGTGCTGTACGGGTCGGATGCGCCCTTCATCGACATGCGCTCGTCGTTCGGGCGGCTGCTGTTCTGCGACCTCGACGACGCCGATCGGGACCTGGTGATGGGGGCGACCACGGACCGTCTGACGCGCTGGCGGGAGGCGTAGCCCGAGGCGGAGAGCGCCGGACACCAACGGTGTCGGACACCCGCCGTACGGTTTTTTGCATGGCGCCCGAGACGCTCCTTGAATGGGCAGGCGTTGCAGCGGACGGCTCCTCACCATGCATCTTGACAGGTGCTCGACGCTGCGAGTTATGATTGACACAACATGATGATCGGGGCGTCGACCTGGAGGTCGTTGCCGTCGTCCTGCCGGATTTCCTGCTCGTGATCCATGCGATGCCGCAATACCGAGGAGGATCATCATGACGACCGGCAAGCGGTACCACCTCGCGGGCCCTGACATCCCGGACGAGTCCGTAGTTCTTCCCTCCGGCCGCATGCTCACCCAGGAAGCGCGCCGGGAGATCATCGAAGATGCCCGTGCCGCCGCCCGAGGCGGCCGACCTTCGCTGAGCCAGACGGGACGACACTCACCGCAGATCGGTGTCCGTCTATCCGAAGACGACCACGCGGCTATGAAACGTGCAGCCCGCAAACTTGGAATCACAGCATCCGAGTTCGCGCGGCGGGCCATCAGTGCCGAGCTGAAGCGGGTGTCGTAGCTCGGCTAGCAGCGCCGCTATCTCGATGTAACGGCGCTGGGTAGTAAGGGCATCGGTCGCCGCGTACCGGGGCAGGGCGGTTGCGTTCGGGCCGAATCATCGTCGGAGGTCGCTGGGCCCGGGGGCTGCGTCATGCTCGGCCGACGTCGCGGGTGACGCGCTTGATCGCCACGCCGGCAGGCGCTGAAAGAGCCACGCCGGCAAGCGCTGAAAGAGCCACGCCGGCAAGCGCTGAAAGACATGCGTCTGACATTTCGTCAGGAACCTTCCGTCGCTGCCGATAGGGGGCCGACCCCTTCCCGCAAGACCCTCTCGAAAGGCATCAGAATGCAGCTTGCCTCCGCCGATCGTCGCCTCACGACGCCCCCGTCTCGCCGGCGCCGAGTCGCCTCACGAATCGGCGCCGCGGCCGCCGCGGCAGGCACGTTCCTCGCCTTCGGCGCACTCGCCGGGCCGGTCTTCAGCGCTCAGGCCGAGCCGTCGGGCCCGTGGGAATGCAGCGACGCCGACTGCGTCATCGAAGCGTTCAGCGACGGGCAGTCTCTTGTGCTGACGGGTGATGTACCTGTTGGCCAGGGCCTGAAGCTGAAAGACAACACAACGATGACCGTCGACCTCGGCGTGCACACGTTGACGGTGACTGGAATCAACGGCAAGCCTGGAGCTGATGCGGAATCGGCCGGACAAGACGGCGGCACGGGCGCCCCCGGTGAGTCGGGGCTGACCGTCGGAGCCGGGGCCGTTCTCCAGGTCACCGGTTCGGGAACGCTCGCGGTAGCCGGCGGTAGCGGTGGCACCGGTGGCAATGGTGCCGACGGGCTCTGGACCGGAGAAGGCCACACAGTAGCCGAGGCCGGCGGGAAAGGCGGCGCGGGCGGCAGCGGGATTTCGAATACTGGGATTCTCACGGTCGCTTGCAGCGCAGATTTGGAGTCGACTGGTGGCACAGGCGGCGATGGCGGAAACGGCGGCTCCGAGCCACCCGCGGGCTTCAGGAACAGCGTCGATGGCCGAGCGTTTCTCATGACCGCGACAGCGCAGAACGGGGGCCTAGGCGAAATCGGTTCCAGCGGGGCGAATGGCGGCGGTCAGGGCGGCGATCCGGGCGAAGGTGGCACGGGCATCGCCAACGCCGGATCCATCGTGTCGTGCGGCAGCGCGATCGGCGGAATCAGCGGACATACCGGCTCCGTGACCTTCGACAGCAATGGGGGCGAACCGGCGAAGGTCGTCGTGTACGCCGCCAGTGCGACGATCGCCGCCAGCGTGCTGTCCGAGACCGCCTGGGCGGCGCCCGTTCTCGCAGGATCCACGTTCCAGGGCTGGTATCTGGACAAGAGCGATGAGCTCGCAGACATCTCCGATCTGGAGTTCGGCGAAACCGTGTACGCGCACTGGACGTCGGCGACCTCCAGTTCGTCGTTCTCGCCACCGCCTTCGTCGTCTGTGGGCTTTTCGACGTCCAGCGCGGCGTCGACCACGCCGACTTCCTCGTCGGTCCCGGCGCCGACCGCGGCGACCACGCCGGCCACGACGGCTGCGTCATCCACGACGCCCTCGGGCGGACCGGCGAGGCTGGCGATCGGCGTTGCGAGCAGCACGCCCACCGCGTCCGGCGGCGACAACGTGACGCTCACCGTGAATGTCACGAACCCGTCAGACCACGACGCGGAGGGCGTTCAGGCAGCGCTGCAGCTCCAGTCGACGATGCACTTCGACGGGGTCGGCTCGGGAGATTCGGGGCAGGGCTTCCGGCGTGCGTCGTTCGCGCTGCGGGATGCGTCCGCCGCGCCGCTGACGTGGATCAATTGCGCCGTGGCCGGGGCGGACGCCGCCGGCTATGGCGGCCTTCTGACCTGCGACCTGTCCGGGGTGTTGAAGGCGGGCGCCGCGGCGCCGGCATTGCTGGTGAAGACCACGATCCGACCCGGCACGCCGCCCACTCGGATCGACGTGAAGGCCGCGTCGCAATGGATGTCGAGCGGCGCACCGGGACGCGTCGAGGCAGCCGTGGACCTGACCGTGCCCGAGGCGCCCCCGGCGCTCGCCAGCACGGGCACCCACACCGCGTGGCAGCTCGGCGTGGCCGGGGCGCTCCTTGCCGCCGGCGTCGGCCTGATGCTGATCTCCCGGCGCCGCGCGGGCGGGCATTGGTGAGGTAGGTCGGCGGGGTGGCCTTCGCGGGCGCGGCGACTTGAGTTGCGTCGCCACCGCGCCGACTAACAGCGGCGGCTTGGCCGTCGGCTGGTGCTCCCCGGCGCAGTAGCTTGCCCGGAGCGGCCCGGCCCGAGGACGGTGTCATGCTCGGTGCATATGCACTCGCGGAGCGCGAGCACGAGGACTGGCTGAGGCTCGTCGCGAGGCACCCTGCCTGGACGCCGACTTCGGAAGCGGCTTCGCGCGGGAAACTCTGTCGGTGTCGCATGCCACGATCACGTCGCACCTCGGAGCTCGCTCCGGTGCTCGGTCGAGCGGGCCGGAAGAGTCGATCGGAAGGACAGCATCATGGCTGACTACGACGTGCAGTACAACCCGGATTCAGGCGACTGGGGCGCGAAGCGCGCCGGGGCATCAAGGGCAGCGAGACGGTTCAATACCCAGGCTGCAGCACACGACGCCGCACGCGGCCTTGCGGAGCGAAGCGGAGGCGGCCAAGTGCGCGACCACCGGAAAGACGACAACCGCATTCGAAACACAGACACGGTTGGCACGAAGGACCCTTACCCGCCGAACGGCTAGGGGTCAGCACGATTACGACCGCCGAGGAGCCGGAGAAGTTGGTGGCTGGCGAAACTGGAACCGTGCCCCGCTGAAACGCGTGATTCATCGATCGAGGCTCGGTCATAACACTACCGTTTTCGGTATAGTCGTGACATGGTCGTGAGAACCAAGTATCGGGAAATCGTGCGTGAGATTGCGCTGGATCACTACGGCTATGTCACGACAGCGAAAGCTGCCGCGGCCGGGGTCCCAGCGGTCGAGCTGCCAAAGCTCGCCGCCCGTGGTGGCTTGGTGAACGTCGCCTATGGCCTTTACCGCGTGCCCGACGTTGCGCCGACGGCCTACGACCAGTTCGCCGAAGCGCTCCTGCGTGCCGGTGAGGGTGCGCATCTGCACGGAGAGTCGGTGCTCGCGCTGTTCGGCCTCGCCGACGTGATTCCTCGCCGCATCAAGGTCGCGACACCACGCCGTACTCGATCCAAGTTGCCGCCGTTCATCGAGCTGACACGCGTCAAGGACGACATGCGAACGACGTTGTACGAGGGGTTGGAAGCACAGCCGGTTGCCGATGCCATCTTGGAGTGTCGTGGCCGTATCGAGACCGAGCGTCTCCTGGACGCGGCAAAACAGGCGCGCCGCGAAGGGTTGGTGAATACGCCCGAGTGGTACCGGGTAAGGAAAGGACTTCGGTCGTGAGCTATACCGGAGCGCCGCCAAGTGTGCGTTCCTTAGAACAGCGCATCCGCAACTTGGAGGGAAGTGACGGACTGGCTCTGCGCCGACGCGTCGGGATGGCACTGGTTGTTGTTGGCCAGATGCTGCCCGAAGGCGCGATCAAGGGCGGCAGTGCGATGGCTCTGCGCTTCGGTCGGGGCACGCGCTTCACCCGGGACCTTGACGCCGTGCGCTCCCGTCCACTTGTGCAGTTCCGTAGCGACTTCGAGGAATCGTTGTCGAACGGCTGGGCCGGTTTCACCGGCAGGCTGGTTGAGAGGGCCGCGCCCCGTCCGCCCGCAGTGCCGACCGCGTACGTTATGCAACCGTTCGAGGTGAGGCTCGGATACCGGGGTAGCCAATGGTGCACGGTGAAGTTCGAGTTGGGGCACAACGAAATCGGTGACGCCGAAGATCCCGAGTTTCAACTCGCCACCGACTTGGCCGAACTCTTCACCGAGGTCGGACTCGAAGTGCCGAAGCCGGTGCCCGTTGTGCGTTCTGACCATCAGATCGCGCAGAAACTCCACGCGGTCTCGGGTGAGAAAAGCGAGCGCGTCCACGATCTTGTGGACCTCCAACTTCTCGGCAAGGGTGAAGACCTCGACCTTGTGCAGGTGGCGGCGACGTGCATCCGGCTTTTCGGCTTCCGCCGTCAGCAGGCGTGGCCACCGACTATCAGGCCGGGCTCCCAATGGGACACGCTGTACACCGAAGCCGTGGAAGGTCTCGAGGTCCTGCCGACGGTCGAAGACGCCGTAGCCTGGGTCAACGACTTCGTACGGCGCATCGCGTCAGCCGCCATGACCGGCGAGGGCGGCGTGGCGTTGGTGCCGCGTTGATAACGGCGGGAGCTTGGTTTCGGCTTGGAATCCGACGCCCGAGCGTATCGGGAGCGGCCCGGCCCGAGGGCGGCGTCATACTCGGTTGGCACCACAATCGTATGTGGCGATTTAGCAACTGCTACGCTAAGACAGCGGACGTTGCTATATAGCAACTTCGCCGCTGCGCATGCTATTGTTGCGATATGGCAACGTTGCAGCCCCGTGTGATTCGCAGCCCCGCCGCTATGGGGAGGGCGGTCAGGGCGCGCCGCGAGATGCTGGGCTGGACTCAAGAGCAACTGGCGGAGCGGGGACTGACCAACCGTTACGCGGTCTTGAAGCTGGAGGACGGGGCGGCGACCAAGCAGTTGCAGACGCTCTTCGACGTGCTGTTCGCCCTCGGGCTCGAGCTCGCGGTGCAACCGAAGGGAGGCGCGGGGGAGTGAACCTGGACGTTTACCTCGGTGGGCAGCACATTGGGCACACTGTCCCGCGAAGCCGCGGCAAGAAGTTCGCGATCGAGTACTCGGAGGCAGTCCGATCGACCGTGCCGGACGAGTCGATCCTCCTGTCGTGTTCCCTGCCGACCCCCGGGCCGAGCGGTCCAGGAAATGCGCGTGCCTTCCTGGAAGGTCTTCTTCCGGAAGGGCAGTCGCTGGAGGTGATGGCCGCCCGGATTCGCGGAGTGCGGCTGGACTCCGATGGCTCGCCGGCAGAACCCCAGGACGTGCTCAGCCTGCTTGCCGTCTTCGGTCGCGAGTGCGCGGGAGCCGTCGTGCTGGTCCCCGAAGGCGAGCCTGCGCCAGGTCCCGGCGGCTATCGCGAACTGACCACGCCGGAGATCGCGAACCTGATCGCGGGCTTGCCGGCGAACCCGCTGGGCACCGATCTGGCTGGCGGCGTCCGCATGTCGTTGGCTGGGAATCAGCCGAAGCTTCTGCTCGCGCGCATGGGCAACACCTGGTACCAACCCGTGGACGGTGCCGCGACGACGCACATCATCAAGCCCACCGACGCGTGGCCGCTCAGCGCCGACAACGAAGCGATCGTGATGGGAATCGCTCGTCAGGTCGGCCTAGCCAAATCGGACACCTGGGTTGAGGACTTCGGAGGCATCCGGGCGTTCGTGGCGGAGCGGTTCGATCGCACCGTCGACCCGAAAACCAACGCTGTGACCCGACGGCACCAGGAAGACATGTGCCAGGCGATCGGCCTGCGCCCCCGGGACAAATACTTGATCGGGCGTCCGTCACAGCGGATGGCGGCGCTACTGCGTTCTGTTCCGACGGCCCCGGGCACCGATGCCCGCGCGCTGTTCGTCCAGACCGCGTTTCGCGCCATCGCCGGCGACGAGGACGGACACGGCAAGAACGTCGGTTTGATCATCGAGGACGGTCAGGTCGCGCTCTCACCGCTGTACGACTCTTTGAGCACCGTGGCGTATCCGGTGCTGTCGGGCAGGTTGGCAGCTCCGATCGGGAGGCAGACGAACCTGGCTGCGATAGACATCGATGCGCTCGTGGAAGAGGGCCGGGCCTGCGGCATCGGCGAGCAGGAGTCCAGGGGAACTGCGCTGGAACTCGCCGATCGGATGAAGGCCGCCGCGGCGCAACTATCAAGCGACGGTGTGGATGCGAGGGCGCTCGAATCGATCACCGGAATCGTCGCCGAGCGGGCCACGCACCTACTGAATGGTGAGCCCATGGGGCTGCCCCCGTCCGGCATCACGTTGAGCGCGCCGGGGGGACCTGGGGCCAGGACGAACGGCGCGGCGACGACGATGGACGCGGTGACTCGCTCACGGCGTTGAGAGCGCGGGGAGGCAGCCGTGAATTGGACCGCGCCCGGCGCGTGCCTGGCGCGCTTGCGAGTGCGGGCGCTCCCGACGCGTGGCAGCTCGGCGTGGTCCGGGCATACGTTCCCGCCTCGGTCAGCCAGACGCTGATCTCTCGGCTTCGCGTGGGCGGCCATCGGTGAGGCAGCGATCGCCGCACGATCGGCGAAGACTGGTCCGAGGTTGTATCGACGAACATCGCGGGACTGCTGGGAGTTCCCTGTGCGCAAACGCGCATGTGTACACGGAGCGGTCGT
>JBIQMQ010000130.1:0-4644 GCA_044463185.1 Nakamurella lactea
GGACGTGAGCGGCATGCAGCACCGCCCCCAGCCTTTCCCGAAGCTCGGCGAGCTGCAGGGCCGCCGCACGACCGGGCATGGTGCCCGGTCGGTAACTCACCTCCAGCGTGCCCACCGCCTCACCGTCGTACGCCAGATCGCAGCGGATCACCTCACCTCGGATCGCGCCACTGGCAACCCGCTGGCCGCCGAGCGGCGTCACCGCGACGTAGTCGAGAAGCGGCGACTGCGACTGTGCCAGCCGCACCGCTTCCGGCAGCAGTGCCGTCGCCTCGGCCTGCCGACCGAGCAGGTCGAGCGCGGCGTACGGATCCGAACGACTACCGTGCCGGACGCGTTCGATGAGGCTCCGGATGCGGTTGCGCAGCGGCACGAACGCCAGCGCGAACACCGCCACCGCGATGAGCGACGGCCAGAAGATGTCACGCTGGTCGAGGGACCGGCCGGTGATGGCGACCAGCGCCACGAACGCGCCGCCGATCACGACGGTGACGATGCCGTAGACCAGGGAAATGTCCACCAGTACGTCGATGTCCCACAGCCGGTAGCGCAGCACGCAGACGGTCACCGTGGTCACGAAGACGAGGAACATCAGTGGGCCGAGCCACTCGACCTCCCCGAGTATCGTCACGGGACTGTTCTCCCGGACGATTTCCACCGCGAGCAGGCTCGCCGCGACGACCACCCACCGAAGGGATCGGCGACGCTCGGGACCGCCGCGCCACCAGCGCAGGCCCAGTGACACCACGCCGAGCAGCACGGACAGGGACATGGCGATCCACGCCACCTGCCCCGCCACCTGGATCGGCGCCCAGTCGATCCCGACCGGGTTGGCCAGGCCCGGCAGCTCCTCGGTGTACTCGCCCGATGCCAGCGCCGACCCTGCGATGGAGACGAGGGCCGCGACCACCACGAACCCCTGCACGAGGCGCTCGAACAGCCCAGGCAGCCGGCCGTCCGGAAGCCGCAGCAGGGCCAGCGGGAACGACGCCAGTGAGATGGTCGAGGCCCACCCGAGCCAAGCCGCCCAGTCGGCGAGTGGCAGGCTGCCGGGGTGCGTCGCGTAAGCCAACACCGCCCACTCCCGGCCGGCGCCGACCAGGCCCTGCCCCAACGATCCGACGAGAAAGATCCAGCCAATCGGGTTCTCCGGCAGCCGGATCGCCAACAACGACCCCATGGCGCCCAGCCCGGCCGCAAGCACCACGGAACCGCCCCACCAGGTATGTACCGGGGTGTCGGCATTGGCCAGATGCAGCACCAGGGTCAGCGGCGGCAGCAGCAGGGTGGGCCAGGCCAATGCCCGGGCCAGGCGTACCCGACCCGGGTTCGGCAGGCCGGTCGTCATCTGGACATGATCCACCCAACCGGTTCCAACCGCCACGAATCCGGCCGGCTGGTCGGCGTGCGGTGCGGTCCCCGCTGCGGACGCGAGGTCCGCAGCGGCGGGCCGGAACGATGGTGACACGGCGGTCGACGCGCAGGCGGTCAGGCGACGTCGAACTCGCCGGACTGCGCCGGCAGATCGGGGCCGGTGATGTCCGTGGGCGACAGGTAGCCGTAGTGGCCGGGCTGCAGGTCGAGTGTGAGGTACGCGGACTGGTTCGGTGCGAGCGCGTCGATGCCGCCCACCAACGTTCCGCCGCCGCCGTCGATGACGCCGCCGGAGCCCATGGCCTGGCCCACGTACCCGGCGTACTGCGCCAGTGAGGTGCCGTCCTCGAGCCTGGCCAGGGACAGAGCGTGGCCCTGCGCGCCGGCGTTGGTGACCAGGAACGTGCCGTGCCCGGTGAAGTCGTCGGGAAGTGTGATGCCGCTGTCGTCGACGGTGATGGTGCCGTCGGATGCGGGTTTGTCCGTCGCCGGGTCGCCTTCGACGTCGAGTTCGCCGACCATGCCCATCTGCCAGTGCGGCATGCCGTCGGCCGCCGTCAGGAAGCAGACCAGCAGGTAGTGACCGGCCTTCATATCCAGGGCGGTGACCGTCTCGCTCTCCCCCGGCCCCAGCAGGGCGGGCGTGCCGTACGAGGTCTCGGGCGACTCGGCGAACAACGTGCGCGCCGCGTCCTCACTCTGCTTGAGCGCGTCTTTCGCCTGATCGAGCGTGACGCCGTCCTTCAGGTACGCGATGGCCAACATGTGGGTGACCTCGTCGTCGTTGACCAGGGTGATGCTTCCGACGCCGGGGCGAAGGGTGCCGGACACCTCGTACGACATGCCGGGCATGGTGATCGTCACGGCGTTGTCGACCGAGGGGCCGGCCGGCGCGGCGGAGTCGCCGGCGGCGGAATCGTCGGCGGATTCTGTGGTTGCCGCTGCGGGCGACGCCGTGGCGGTGTCGGAGGCGCACGCCGCCGACGACAGGGTGAGCGCGGCGGCCACCAGCACGGCGGCCGGTCGGGTCACCCGTCGATTGGCATATCGGCACGTTCGGAACATGGTCTTCTCCCGGGTGTGGGCCGCGGACGAGGCGCGCGGCAACGATGCGGACCGGGAGAGCATGGAGCGGGCGCTGTCCCGGTCACATCGGCGAGATGTCCCGACCACCCGGGATTTCCGTCATGGGACAGTAGACGACACGACCGCCCGGAGCCTCAGCGGCCCCGGGCGGTCTGGCGATGTGACGGCGGCATGCGCGCCGCGCGTTCGGGTCAGTCGTCGCCCATGCCCTGCGGCGTGACCGGGTCGGCCTCGGAGCGAACGGCCGTCTCGATGCGCTTGCCGATGGCCGGGTCGACCGACCTCCAGTAGGCGAACGCCCGGTCCAGCACTTCGCCGGTGACGCCGCTGAGCGCACCCGTCACGGTCGCCACCAACGTGTCCCGCTGGGCCTCGTCGAACACCTCCCGCACCAGCGTGCCGGCCTGACCGAAATCGTCGTCCTCGGCGTGCAGGCGGTAGGCGCTACGCACCATCTCGCCGTCCAGCTCCCAGGACTCCTCGGGCGTGGCGCCGCCGTCCGCGTACGGACGGCCGGTGGAGTTCGGGGCGTAGACGGCTTGGGCGCCGGAATGCTCGTAGGTCATCTGGCCGTCGAACATGTAGGTGTTCACCGGCACGATCGGCTTGTTGACCGGAAGCTGGTGGAAGTTGGTTCCGATGCGGTTGCGCTGCGCGTCCGCGTAGGCGAAGGCGCGACCCAAGAGCATCTTGTCCGGCGAGAGTCCGATGCCGGGGACGGTGTTGCCCGGCGAGAACGCGGCCTGCTCGATCTGCGCGAAGAAGTTCTCCGGGTTGCGGTTCAGGGTGAAGTGGCCCACCTCGATCAGCGGGTAGTCGGCATGCGACCACGTCTTGGTGAGGTCGAACGGGTTGAACCGGTAGTCCTTCGCGTCCTCGTAGGGCATCACCTGCACCGAGACACGCCAGCTCGGGAAGTCGCCGCGGGCGATCGCCTCGAACAGGTCGCGGCGGTGCGCGTCGGCATCGGACCCGGACAGCGTCGCCGCCTCCGAGTTGCTGAGAAATTCCATCCCCTGCTGGGTGTGGAAGTGATACTTGACCCAGAACTTCTCGCCCGCGGCGTTGACCCACATGTACGTGTGGGAGCCGTAGCCGTTCATGTGGCGCCAGGTCTTGGGCAGGCCGCGCTGGCCCATCAGGTAGGTGACCTGGTGGGCGCTTTCGGGGTTCAGCGTCCAGAAGTCCCACTGCATCTGGGCGGAGCGCAGACCCGAATCGGGCAACCGCTTCTGGCTGCGGATGAAGTGCGGGAACTTCATCGGATCGCGCAGGAAGAAGATCGGGGTGTTGTTGCCCACGATGTCGTAGTTGCCGTCGGTGGTGTAGAACTTCAGCGCGAATCCGCGGACGTCCCGCCACGTGTCGGGGCTGCCCTGCTCACCGGCGACCGTCGAGAAGCGGGCCAGCATGTCGGTCTTCGTCCCGGGCTGGAACAACGCCGCCTTCGTGTACCGGGAGACGTCCTGAGTCACTTCGAGCACGCCGAAGGCGCCGGAGCCCTTGGCGTGCGGGCTGCGCTCGGGCACGCGTTCACGGTTGAAGTGCGCCATCTGCTCCAGGAAGTGCACGTCGTGCAGCATCAGCGGGCCGTTGGTGCCGGCCGTGAGCGAATTGCGGTCGGAGGGCGCGGGGGCTCCGGCGCCGGTGGTCGAGTGCGTGGTCGTCATTGCTGTCTCCTTGCACAAGGGGTGTCTGACGGCCGGTCCGCGACTGCGGCGGCCGGTGTTGCTAAGGGGCGGCGGGGGCGGCCGCGGCCGGGATCCTGCTGCCGTGGCACGGGGCGCACAGGCCCCAGTACGTGATCTCGGCTTCGTCGATCACGAAGCCGCGGGATTCGCTGGCGGTGAGGCACGGGGCGGCCCCGATCGCGCAGTCGACGTCGGCCACCGCGCCGCAGGCGCGACACACCAGGTGGTGGTGGTTGTCCCCCACCCTGGGGTCGTAGCGCGCCGGTGATCCTGCGGGCTCGACGCGGCGGACGAGACCCACGTCCTCGAGCGCGTGCAGCACGTCGTACACGGCCTGCGTCGAGACGCTGCCGAGTTCCTCCCGGACGACGGCGATCAGCGTGTCGGCGTCGGCGTGCGGCCGCTCCCGGATCGCTGCGAGCACCGAGAGGCGCTGCTTGGTGACGCGCAGACCGGCGGCCCGCAGATCGTGTTCGACCGGGGATGACGTCAT
>JBIQMQ010000130.1:4744-7440 GCA_044463185.1 Nakamurella lactea
GCGGCGTAGGTGCTTTCGTCATCGGTGACGCTGATCGCGGCGTCCAGGCCGCCGGCGATGTACGGCCAGGCGAGGGAGGACGGCGTACCGCAGTTGAGGCCGGCCATGCTGGTGTGGCCCGTCCGGACCGTGACGGGATGCCCGGCGGCGAGGCTCGGCGGTAGGCAGGCCGCGACCGTGGGCTCCACCGCCACGATCGCGGTGGCGGCCGGCTCTGGGCGGCTGCGGTAGTGGGCCAGCACGGCCTGCAGCAGCGAGCCGACCCCGGTCGGAACCAGCACAAGGTCGGGAGCGCCGTCCCCCGCCGCCCTCAGCTGCTCGTCCACCTCCGCCAGCAAGGTGTCGTAGCCGTCGACGATCCAGCCGGGCACGCGCTCGTAGCCTTCCCAGGCAGTGTCCTGCACCAGCACCGATCCGGAGGCCTCGGCGGCGGCAGCGGCCGCCGCGACGGCGTCGTCGTAGACGCCGTCCACGTGCACGACCTGCGCACCCTCGCCCGGCGATCGCGGCGACGGCGGCCGGGTGCACGGCCCGGGGCACGACGATCGTCGCGGACTGGCCGAGCAGCCGGGCGAAGCGCGCAACCGCGCGACCGTGGTTGCCGTCGGTCGCGGTCACGATGGTGAGGTGCGTTCCGGGCGGGTGCTCGTCCAGCACCCGTCGGATCGCCCAGGAGGCGCCCAGCGCCTTGAACGCGGGCAGGGCCAGTCGCGACGACTCGTCCTTGGCGAAGACCCGGCCGACGCCGGTCTCGGCGGCCAACTGCGGCAGCTCGACCAGCGACGTCGGCGCATACCCCTCCAGCGAGCGATGGAAGTCGATGGCGCTCACCGGCGCAGGACACGACCACGCGGGATCGCGCCGGGGCGCGTACCAGCGCCCGGTCGCCGAGGATGCGGCCTGCGACATCATCGCGCCGCACCGGCGAGCTGTTGGTGCACCAGGTTGACGTAGAAGTCCACGCCGGCGGCGAGGATCTCGTCATTGAAGTCGTAGTCACGGCTGTGCAGCGGGGTGCCGCCGCGGCCGACCTCGACGCCGTTGCCGACGAAGACGAAACAGGCCGGGATCCGTTCGGCGTACGCGGCGAAGTCCTCGCTGGCCATGATCGGCGTGCACTGCCCGTCGACTCGGTCGGCGCCGACCGCGGCGATCGCCGCCGCGACGGCCGCGTCGGCGCAGCCGGGATCGTTGATCGTGGGCCGGAACGAATTGGTGTAGCTCACGTCGCAGGTGGCGCCGTGGGCGGCGCAGACGCCCTCGGCGATCTCGCGGATCCTCCGACCCAGGAGCGCCTCGACGTCCGCTGCGAAGCTGCGGGTGTCACCCGAGATCACGACCGTGGACGGGATCGCGTTGCGCGCGCCATCGCCGTGGATCTCGGTGCAGGACACGACGGCGGTGTCCAGCGGATCGACGCTGCGGGCCACGATGCTCTGCAGCGCCACGACGATCTCGGCGGCCACCAGCAACGGGTCGATCACAGCCTGCGGGCGCGACGCGTGGCCGCCCCGGCCGTGCACCGTGATGGTGAAGTTGTCCTCGCTCGCCATGATCGCCCCGGCGCGGGTGTGCAGGTGCCCGGCGGGCAGCCCCGGAATGTTGTGCAGGCCGTACATCGCGTCCATCGGGAAGCGTTCCAGCAGGCCGTCGTCGAGCATGGCGCTCGCCCCTCGGCCGTGCTCCTCGGCGGGCTGAAACACGAAGCGCACCGTGCCGTCGAACGCGCCGTCGGTCGCGAGGGCCGCCGCGGCACCGAGCAGCATCGTCATGTGCCCGTCGTGGCCGCAGGCGTGCATGACGCCGTCCCGGGTCGAGCGGTGATCGTGATCCCCGACCTCGTGCAGGGTCAGCGCGTCCATGTCCGCCCGCAGCCCGATCGCCCGCCCCCGGCCCGTCGAGTGACCGTCGCCGCGGGTGAGCGTGCCCACGACGCCGGTGCCGCCGACGCCGCGGGCCACGTCGATTCCGAGCCCGGTGAGTGTCTGGGCGATGAACTCGCTGGTGTCGTGTTCGTCGAATCCGACTTCGGGATGGCGGTGGAAATGATGGCGCCATTCCAGAAGCCGCGCAGCGTGCTCATCGGTCATGCTGCGAGTCTGCCGGATGCCGCGGCGCCTCGCGCGAGGACCGCGGTGGCGATCGACCGCATCGGCGTTACCGTCCTGCGCCGCCGGTCACGGGAGGGGCTGCTCGGTCACGACGAGCGATGGCGAGGACACAAGGCCGGGGATATCGACGTGCGGATCGTAGGGCCCGTCGCCATCGGCTGTGTAGAGCAGCAGTCGCGTCTTGTAGCCGGCGCCGACGCCAACGACGATCCATCGCCCATCCGGGGAAAAGGCCAGCGCGGGCGACACCGTCCCGTCCAGCGTCAGCCCCGGCAGTGCACGGACACTTCCGTCATCGAGGTTCAGCAGGCCCACGCGTGTCACCTGGTTCGGGCTGTCAATGCCCAACCGGTAGGGCTCGAACGGCTCGGGCGACGGCGGCTGTGCATAGAGCGGGATGGCCGCGCGCCTGCCGTCGGGGCTCACCGCGCCGCCGCCGGACAGGAATCGGTCGCTGGCCGGATTCAGCCTGGTCCGGTGCAACTCGCCGGTATCGACGCGGTACCGGAGCAGGTCGCAGGCAGTCCGGCAGACCCACGGAGCGGCGATCACGTATTGACCGTCGACGACGGCATTCATCGCCGT
>JBIQMQ010000131.1:0-7414 GCA_044463185.1 Nakamurella lactea
GCCGCGCTGCTCATGTTCGCGATGGTGGCCGCGTTCGGCATCCACATGCTGCGTCCCGTCGACATGAACGACTCCGGCAACTCGCTGATCGTCACCGTCGGTCTCGCGGTCGGCATGATGCCCGTGGTCGTGCCGAACATCTACCAGAACATGCCGAGCTGGTTCCAGACGATCGTCGGCACCCCGCTGACGGCAACCGTGATCGTGGTGTTCTTCCTGAACCTGCTGTTCAACTCCCGCCGGCGCGGCGATCAGATGCTGCCCGCCGCAACAACCGCGGGTTCCGTGGGCACCGACGGGTATGACGCCGCAGCCGACCCGGCCGGACCCCGGGACGCCATGGGCGTCGGCGGGCATGCGCACCGAGCTGAGGTCGACTGACTTGATCGTCGACATACATAGCCACTTCTATCCGCGCAGCTTCGCCGAGTACCTCCGGAAGCGGGACCTGCCGCCCTACGTCCGACCGGACGGCGCCGACGAGCGGTTCAAGCTGTTCAACGGCGACCTGGGCGTCGAGTTCTCCGAGGACTTCCAAGACCTCTCGGCGAAGCTGGCGTTCATGGACCGATCCGGGATCGACCAGTCCGTGATCTCCGTGGGCAACCCGTGGCTCGACCTGGACGCGGGCGAGGCGACGGTGTCGCTCGCCATGCAGATCAACGACGACCTGCTCGATTCCGTCGACCGGGAACGAAGCCGGCTCGCCGCACTGTGCGTGCTGCCCAACGACACCCCTCAGGCCGCCGCGGACGTGATCCGCGACGTGGGCAGCGACGGACGGTGCGCCGGCTTCGTCGTCGGCACGGAGATCTGCGGCCGGCCGTTCGACGACGAGGCGCTGGAGCCCGTGTGGCGGGCGGTGACGGACCGAGGGCTCACCCTGTTCGTGCATCCCCGCGAGGGCCTGGCCGGGCGCGCCGCCCAGGGCTACGGCCAGGTGCTGACGATCGCGCTCGACTTCCCGTTCGCCACGACCGTCGCCCTGGCGCGGCTGATCATGTCCGGCGTCACGCTTCGGCACCCGCGGCTGAAGGTGGTCGCCGCGCACGGCGGCGGCACCCTGCCGTACCTGTTCGGCCGGATCGAGCGGGCCGCCCGGGTCGACACGGCGGGCCTCGGACACCGCGTCGAGGATCTGCTGGCCAGCGCCCGCGAGTCGCTGTACGTCGACGCGGTGCTGTACTCCGCCGATTCGCTGCGGCTCGCGGTGGACGTGATGGGTCCGGCGAACGTGATGTTCGGCTCGGATCATCCCTTCCCCATCGAGGACGCCGTCGGCGAATTGAAAACGATCAGCTCTCTCGCGGACACTGGCGGGAACCACCTGCAGCAGGTGCTCGGCGATAACGCCCGATCACTGTTCGGCCTGAAGCCGCGTTGACCGAGCCCGTGACGTTGGAGGGCCTGTGACGTTGAAGACCGGTGCGACCCCGGAGATCCGTTGACGGTAACGGAGTCTCGCGCCACGCCCCTGCCGGGCGCCGGCGCGCCCTGGCGCCGCCTGGAGGACGACCGGCTGCTCGCCGGCCAGGGGCTGTTCCTGGACGACCTGCCGCACGACGGTTACGAGGCCGCCTTCGTGCGCAGCCCGCACGGCCACGCCCGGATCGTCGACATCGACGTGTCCGGGGCGTTGGAGTTCGACGGCGTCTTCGCGATCTACACCTACGACGACCTGCCCGGGCCGGTGGCCCAGCCGATCCCGGTGAGCTTGCCGCATCCCGCGCTCACCGCGCCGCGGACCCCGTATGCGCTGGCCCGCGACCGGGTGCGCTTCGTGGGCGAGCCGGTGGTGATGGTGGTGGCCGGCGACCGGTACATCGCCGAGGACGCCTGCCACGCGATCCGGGTCGCCTACGAGCCGCTGCCGGCCTGCGTCGGCATCGAGTCCGCGCTCGAGGCGGCCGTGGCCGTGCACGACGACGTGCCCGACAACGTCGCCGGCGTCATCACCCAGCAGAGCGGCGACGTGGACCAGGCGCTCCGCGACGCGGAGCACACGATGTCGTTCGACCTGGAGATCGAGCGGAGCCTCGCGGCCCCCTTGGAGGGCCGCGGCGTTCTGGCGCGCACCGACCCGATCAGCGGGACGCTGATCGTGCACAGCTCCACCCAGGTGCCGCACGCCGTGCGGGCGTCGCTCAGCCATATGCTGGGCCGGCCGTTGAACGAGATCGACGTGATCGCACCGGATGTCGGTGGCGGCTTCGGCATGAAGGGCGTGCGGCCGTGGCCGGAGGAGGTGCTGGTGGCGTGGGCCGCGCAGCACTTCGGCGCCGGCGTCCGATGGACCGAGGACCGCCGCGAGAACTTCGTCGCCAGCAGCCACGAGCGCCGCCAGCGCCACCACGTGACGGTCGGCTTCGACGCGTCGGGAGCCATCCAGGCCTACGACATCGAGTCGTACCAGGACGTCGGCGCCTACACGCAGTACGGGTTGGTGGTCGGCCAGAACACGACGTCACACGTGCTCGGCCCGTACCGGATCGCGGCGAAACGGATTCGCCTGACGGCGCTGTACACGAACGCGGCGATGGTCGCCCCGTACCGCGGAGCCGGGCGCCCGGAGGGCACGTTCGTCGTGGAGCGGATGATGGACCGGGTCGCAGCCCACCTCGGCCTGGACCGGTTCGAGGTGCGTCGTCGCAATCTCATCGCCAGCGCGGACATGCCCTACGCGCAGGGCTTCGTCGGCCAAGACCGACGCGAGATCGTCTACGACTCAGGCGATTTCCCGCTGCTGCTGCAGCGCCTGCACGACGAACTCCGGTGGCCGGAGATCGACCGGCTGCGCGCCGAGGCGCACTCGCGCGGCCGCCGCATCGGTGTGGGGATCGCCTGCTACGTGGAGAACACCGGGCTGGGCCCCTACGAGGCGGCGACGATCGTGGTGAGCCCGCAGGGCCGGGTCCGCGTCACGGTCGGGTCGCCCAGCCAGGGCCAGGGGCACGTCACGGTGCTCACCCAGCTCGTCTCGGCGCAGCTCGGGGTCCCCGCCGATCGCGTCGACGTCGTCGCCGGGGACACGCGCTGGTCGGCCCGGTCGGTCGGCACGTTCGCCTCGCGCGGCGCCGTGACCCTCGGCTCCGCCACCCATCTCGCGGCCGCCGAGGTGCGGTCCAAGATTCTCCAGCTCGCCAGCCGCGCCCTGGAGGCCGATCCGGCCGACCTGGTCCTCGCCGGCGGCGGCGTGCAGGTGAAGGGTGCACCGCAGACCTCCGTGGACTTGGGCACACTGGCGACCATGGCCGATCCGCTGCGCTACCCGTTCTTCGAGCACTCCGCCCTCGCCGCGGCGCTGCCGCCGGCCGGGTTCGACGACCCGGGCGAGGTCGGCCTGGGGGCCCACGCGCATTTCGCGCCGAGCGAGTCGACGTACGCGTCCGGGGCGCACGGGGTGATCGTGGAAACCGATCCGGAGACCGCCGACATCGTGATCCGGCGCTACGTCGTGGTGCACGACTGCGGCACCGTCATCAACCCGATGATCGTCGAGGGGCAGATCCACGGCGGCGTGGCGCAGGGCGTCGGCGGGGCGCTGTACGAGCGCATCCACTACGACGAGGCCGGCCAGATGCTCAACGCGTCGTTCATGGACTTCCTGATGCCGTACGTCACCGAGGTGCCGCGGGTGGAGATCGCCCACATCGAGACGCCCACGCCGCGAAACCCGTTGGGCGCGAAGGGCGCCGGCGAGGCCGGGGTGATCCCGGCGGCCGCCGCGATCGCCGCCGCACTGGAGGACGCCGAAGGCATCGAGATCCGCCGGATGCCGGTGTCGCCGTCGGAGCTGTTCGAGCTGCGCCGCAGCGGGCCGCTGACCCGGGCCGGGAGTGACCATGGCGGGTAGCGGCATGCGCGGCGCGGTGACCGTCGCCGACGTGATGGACCTGTCGGTGATGAAGGGCACCCGGATCATCGCCGGCTCCCGCGGACTGAGCCGCCGGGTGTCGGCCATCAGCGTGATCGCCGGTACCGAGATGACCGAATGGGTCAAGAGCGGCGCGATCGCCATCTCCACCGGCCACCCGTTCGCGCACCTGGGGCCCGAGGCGTCGCGGATCATCGATGAGCTCGCCGACTGCGGCGTCGCCTGCCTCGCCATCCGCCTCGGCCGCTACATCACCGAGCTCCCGGACACGATCCTGGCGCAGGCCAACGAGCGCGGCCTGCCGATCATCCAACTCTCCGACCGGCATGCCTTCGACGAGATCATCATCGACGTGCTGCACGAGCTGGAGACCTACCGGGTCTCGCACGCCGAATCGGTGCAGGACGCGTACGCCGCCGTCGTGGCCGACTACCTGCGGCGCGGCTCGCTGCGCGACGTGGTCACCGGCTTGCATGACGTACTTCGCGGGCGGGTCGTGATCTACAACGAGTTCGGCGACGTGATCCTGGACAGCCACCCCGACAGTCCTCAACTCCCGCTCGACGCCGACACGCTCCACTTCCCGTTCGGCCACGTCGTGATGGACCACGACAAGCAGGGCATCACGATCCGGCTCGGCTCCGAGCAGACCCCCATCGGCTGGATCCGGGTGGCGTCGTCCCACGAGGAGTTCGGCCACACCTCCGTGTCGATCATGGAAGCGGTGCTCGACGTGGTGACGGTCGCGGTGCGACAGTCCGGCGTCATCCACGAGCTCATCGGGCCGTACGTCAACGAATTCCTGGCCGACCTCGTCGCCGACGACCCGATCCGCGTCGAGCGGGGCGTCGAACGGATCGTCGCGAGCGGCTTCGTCGCCGGCGAGGCCTACGAGGTGGCCGTGGTCGCGGTGTGGGGGGCGAGCGGCGACGCCGGCCAGCGCACCGCGGCGCGGGTGCGGCAGCGCATCCAGGCCGCCGCGGCCCACGCCTGCACCACTAGCGACGCGTTCAAGAGGTCCGTGGTGGTGGGACGGGTCGGCGACGAGGTGGTGGTGCTGGCCGGCGAGGGCACCGTCCAGCCGTTCGTCACCTCCGTGCTCCATCGCACCGAGCAGTTCTCCGTGGCGAGCCCCAAGGACCGCATGCCGACCGTCACCGTCGGGCTGGGCGGGCCGCTCGCCTCGTTGCAAGAGGTGCGGCACGGCTACCTGCAGGCCAAGATGGCCGCCGTCAGCGCCCGGGCCGGCGGCGACCGGGTGACCCGGAAGTTCGAGGACATCGGGCTGATCGGGTCGCTGATCATCGGCAACGACGTGCACGGACTCGTCGACTTGTGTTACGGGGTGCTGAGCGGCCTGAGGACGCTGCCCGCGCGCGAAAGACGTGTCTATCTGCAGACTCTCGAAATCTTGATCGAGTCCAACTGCAACTTCGCCGAGACGGCCCGGCAGCTCTACTGCCACTACAACACGATCCGCTACCGGGTGGCACGGCTCGAGGAACTGGTCGGCCCGTTCACCACGAACGTGCGCATCCGGACGAACCTGGCGCTGTGCTTCGAGATCCTGAGCCTCGTCGACTCCAGCGTGTCGTTGCTCGATCGGCTGCAGCAGGCGTCCGATCACGACGGCGCCACCGACGCGGACGACTGGAGCGACACCCCCGACAAGCGTCACCACGGAAAGGAATAGCGGCATGGAACTGACCTTCACCAACCCCGCCGGCTCGTTCGCGCACCCGCAGTTCACCTCGATCGTGACGGCGACCAATCCGGAGAAGATCCATTTCTTCTCGGGCCGCTGCCCCGTCGACGAGAACTACCAGTGCGTCGCGCCGGGCGATATGCGCGAGCAGTTCAGGCATGTGATGCGGGTGCTCACCGCGCATCTCGCCGCGGTCGGCGCCGATTGGCGGAGCGTGGTGCACCGGCGGATCTACACCACGGACATGGACGCCTGCCTGGCGGCGCAGGAGGACCCGGAGGTGCTCGGCCTGTTCGACCGTGCACGGATGCCGGGCAGCACGATGATCCAGGTGGCGAGGCTGTCCAACCCCGACTTCCTCGTCGAGATCGAGATCGTGGCGGTCGCGTAGCGGCACCGCGGGCGCGGCACGGTGTTGTCGATGAGCGGACTTGATGGGGGTGGGCACGGTCGTGCGCGCCCTCCCTCACAGGTCTTCGTAGACCTGACGCCGGTGGGCGATCTCCACGACGAGGACGAGTACCTGATCGTCGTCGATGGTGGTGAGGATGCGGTGATCGCCGACACGATAGCGCCAGAACTTCTCGTTGACCAGCTTCTTCCCGAGCCGGCGGGGATTATCCAAGCCAGCGAGCTTCTCTTCGAGGAAAGCGCGGATCCGTCGGGCGACAGGCGGGTCAAGCTTGCTGACCTGTTTGGCCGCTCGGGGAGTCAGGCGGACCGCGTAGCCCACTTACGGCCACTCCACATCTGCGAGGTCGATGGCGTCGTCGTCGGACTGGAGGAATTCCTCTAATGCGTCTTTGGCCAGTAGATAATCTTCGTTCTCATCCAAGTACTGGGCGATAGCTTCGGTTGCGTAAAAAGTCTTCGTCCGACCCGTACGGGCAGCCAGGTACCGCAGCCGAGCCTCGGTCTCGTCGTCGACGCGAATATTGATCTGGGGCATCTCCCCACCTCCTCCGCCGTGCTATACAAGCATAGCAACCGGGCACCGGCTGCGGTACCGACGATGCGAAAGCCAGCGCCACCCCCTACGTACTCGCGACGGCAGAAGCGGGAACGGCCCTGACGGCGCCGCCGTTCCGGGCGTACTGTCGTTGCCAAGCCCGGGAGACCGGGACCGCAGTACATGCCCTCGCGTCCGCCAGTCCTCGCGTCACACACCCGCAGGAGGTGACGACGATGGCGATGTTCGTCTCTCCGGCCGACCACTACGACCGGTTCATGGGCCGATACTCGGCCACCCTGGCGGCGGGCATGGCCGACGCCGCGGGCGTCGCCGCCGGCATGCGCGTACTCGATGTCGGCTGCGGGCCGGGCGGTCTCACCGGGGAACTGGTGGCGCGCGTCGGCGCCGCGAACGTCGCCGCCATCGACCCGGCAGCCCAGTTCGTCGAGGCCTGCTCGCTGCGTCACCCGGGCGTCGATGTCCGAGAGGGCGCCGCCGAGAATCTGCCGTGGCGAAGCGGCGCGTTCGACGCGGCGCTGAGCTGCCTGGTCGTCGGGTTCATGACGGACCCCGACCGAGGCCTTTCCGAAATGGCCCGGGTGTCTCGCCCGGGTGGACGGGTGGCCGTGTGCATGTGGGACATCGCCACCAGCGGCATGACGATGCTCGCCACGTTCTGGTCCGCGGTCCGTCTCGTCGATCCCGACGCGGCCGGCGAAAGCGCGATGGCCGGGACGAAGCGCGGCGATATCGCCGAACGGCTGCGCCGTGCCGGCGTGCGCGATGTCGTCGACGGCCACATCGACGCCTATGCCGACTACACCGGCTTCGACGATTTCTGGGAGCCGTTCACCCTGGGCGTCGGGCCGGCCGGCGGGTACCT
>JBIQMQ010000132.1:0-2119 GCA_044463185.1 Nakamurella lactea
TGCCTGTCGCGGGAATGGAGCGACTACTTCACGCGGACCGCGATGCCGCCGATCAGGGTGTCGGATTTCCACATGTCGTCGGTGTCGCCGGCGCAATAACGCCGGGATCGAGGTGCCGTGAACGACGATGCGCCCCGCCGGGTCGTGCCGGGGGTGTGGTCCGGCCTGCTGATCGGCCTGGCTGTGGTGGTGGCGATCGCCGGCTACCTGGCAGAGCCACGAGCCGCGAGCCGGCACGAGTGGGCGATCATCGCCGTGCTGGCCGCGACGGCCCTGGTGGCGACCCTGGCCGGGCGATACGTCAGCCCACGGCGCGACGGTTACGCGCCGCCATGGGACACCGACACCGTCTGGCTGTTCCCCGCCGCGATGCTCACCC
Source organism: Nakamurella lactea (assembly GCA_044463185.1). Classification (GTDB taxonomy): domain Bacteria; phylum Actinomycetota; class Actinomycetes; order Mycobacteriales; family Nakamurellaceae; genus Nakamurella; species Nakamurella lactea_A. The sequence continues at coordinate 380 of JBIQMQ010000132.1, forward strand.
CGCCGGCGGCGTTCGGCCCGCTGATCCTGCTGTCGGTGGTCTTCACGATGACCCAGCGCGGCAATCCGGTGCCGTGGCGGATCCCGGCGGCGGCCGTCACCGTCGTCACCACGTTCGCCGTCCGCGCGGCGATTCACCTGGTCCCCGGTTTCTTCGTCGCGGGACTCGTGGGTGTGGCTGTGATGATGATCGTCGGCGCCGCCGTGGCCGGACCCACGGCCGGCGTCATCGGTACCCCGGGTGCCGCGCTGCTGTGGCACGACCTGCGCTGGGCGTTGGTTCAACTCGCGGCGGGCCTGTGCGGGCTGCTCGTCGCCGGGGCGATGGTCACCGACATCTGGTTCGGCGTGGTCGCGGCGGCGCCGCTGTTACTGGTGGCGTTCGCGCTGCGCTGGCCGGAGCTGGATCGCACCGCCCGCACCGACGCGAAGACCGGCCTGCCGAACTGGGAGCACTGGCGCGAGCGCAGTCAGGCGCTGCTCGCCGGCACGGCCCTGCACCAGGCACCCGGCGCGGTCATGATCCTCGATCTCGACCTGTTCAAGAACGTCAACGACGACTACGGGCATCTGATCGGCGACCAGGTACTGACCACGGTCGCAGCCGTGCTCCGCGCCCAGGTGCGCGACGCGGACGTGATCGGGCGCTTCGGCGGCGAAGAGTTCGTGGTGACCGCGTCCGGGGTGTCGCCCGACGAGGCCGTCGACCTGGCCGAGCGGATCCGCCGTGCCGTTGCCGCCGTGCAGCATCACGCAACGCCCAGCGCCGCCAGGCAGCCCGCGCGGCCCTTCAGCGTGACCTGCACCATCGGTATCGCCGCGGCCGGCCTGCACGGCTACGACCTGACCACCCTCACCGAGCGCGCCGACATGGCCCTGATCGCCGGAAAGCAGGCGGGCCGCAATCGCGTGATGCGGGCGGACTGGGTGCCCGGCGCAGACCAGAACTCCATCGCTGCGAGCCGTGTCGATGGCCGGGTCCGTCGCTGGTGGGCCGTGGCCCGGCCGGGCGGCCAGCGGCGGAAGGTCTCCTGACCCGCGGCTCAAGTCAAGGGGCACGGCGGCTCGCGTGTTACTCAGCCCGGCGTATCCGCCTGCGTGAGTAGCACGCGCGGGATCAGTGCTTCTTGCGGCGCAGCATGCGCCACAGCACCACGACCACCGCCGCGGCGACCAGCGGCGCCAGGCGCTTGACGATCGAGCCGCGGGCCGATGCCAAGAGGTCGATCGGCTCCGACTCGGGAGCGCTCGGCGCCCGGGTGTAGGTGGACGGGCCGGAACTCGCCGCGGCAGCGCCCGCCTCCGCTGCCGTCGTGCCGCCATTGCCGGACGGCCCCGAGCCCGGGGCGGCGTCAGCGCCGCCACTCGGTGCCGCGGCAGTAGGGGCTGCTCCGTCACCGGCCGGGACGCCTTCCGCGGCGGCCAACTTCGCGGACAGGCAGTCGGCGAACCGACCCAGGATCTTGTTGCCCACCTCCACCATGACCCCGCGGCCGAACTGCGCCGGGCGGCCGGTGATGTTGAGGTCGGTCTTCATCTCGACCGCGGTGCGGTCGTCACCGGCGGCGGTCGCCGTGGCCACCACCGTCATCGCGGCGGTCGAACCCGACCTCGGGGCGTTGCCCGACGCCTCGATGGTCGCAGTGTGACTCGCTTCGTCGGCCGATACGATCCGCGCCGTGCCCTGGTAGGTGAGCTGGATCGGTCCGAGCTTCACCTTCACCGTGCCGGAGTACTCGTC
>JBIQMQ010000132.1:2219-7403 GCA_044463185.1 Nakamurella lactea
GGGCACGACCCCACGAGGAGTTTTGCGATGGCACCCGATCGGTGGATCAAGAACCCGAGCGCCGGACACGATCCCGGCGGAGCCGGTACCTCCGGCGTTCCGTCAGCGGAGCACATGGTGCGCGGACTGCGCCAGACCGCCCAGGGCGAGGGCCTGGTCGAGCTGCTCTCGCCGGAAGGCGAACTCACGCCCCATCCCGAGTTCCCGATCGAAGTCACCCCCGAGCTGCTGAAGGGCCTCTATCGGGACATGGTGCTGGTGCGCCGCTTCGACCGGGAGGGCAATGCGCTGCAACGCCAGGGCCAGCTCGGTATTTGGGTGCCGCTGCTGGGACAGGAGGCCGCGCAGATCGGCGCCGGCCGCGCCATGCGCCCGCAGGACATGGCCTTCCCCTCCTACCGGGAGCACGGCATCGCCTGGTGTCGCGGCGTGGACCCGACGGAGCTGCTGGGCATCTTCCGCGGCACCGACCACTCCGCGTGGAACCCGAAGACCACCGGATTCCACAACTACACGATCGTCATCGGCAACCAGGCGCTGAACGCCACGGGCTACGCCATGGGGCAGCGCTTCGACGGCAAGGTCGGGTCGAGCGGCCCGGACGCCGCGGAGAAGGACGAGGCGACCATCGTGTTCTTCGGCGACGGCGCCACCTCGCAGGGCGACGTGCACGAGGGCATGGTGTACGCGGCCTCGTTCGACGCGCCGGTCGTCTTCTACTGCCAGAACAACCAGTGGGCGATCTCCGAGCCGGTCGAGACCCAGTCGCGGGTGCCGTTGCACCACCGCGCCGCGGGCTACGGATTCCGGGGCATCCGGGTGGACGGCAACGATGTGCTCGCCTGCCTGGCCGTCACCCGCTGGGCGCTGGACGAATGCCGCTCCGGCAACGGCCCGGTGATGATCGAGGCGTTCACCTACCGGATGGATGCGCACACCACCTCCGACGACCCGACCCGTTACCGGCTGGCCGACGTCACCGAGGCGTGGAAGATGTTCGACCCGATCCAGCGGGTCCATGCCTACCTGAACCGGTCCGGCTGGGCGGACGAGGAGTTCTTCGCCGGCGTGCAGGCCGACGCCGACGAACTGGCCGCCCGGTTCCGCGCCTTCGCGGTCGCCATGCAGACCCCGCCGCCGACACGCATGTTCGACCACGTCTACAGCGCCCCGCACGCTCAGATCGAGCGGCAGCAGCGCGAGTACCTGGAGTACCTGGCCGGATTCGCGGACGCCGCCGCGGATGGTTCCCCGGACTCGAATGACGGAATACCCGCGCACGCCGCCACCGCAGGAGGTGCCCGATGAGCGCCCCCAACGATCTCGCGGATCTCGAATCCAAGCCCATCACCATGGCCAAGGCGCTGAACATGGCGCTGCGCGCCGAGATGGACGCCGACCCCAAGGTTCTCGTCATGGGTGAGGACGTCGGCACCCTGGGCGGGGTCTTCCGCATCACCGACGGGCTGAAGAAAGACTTCGGTGAGCATCGGGTGCTGGACACGCCGCTCGCGGAATCGGGGATCGTCGGCACCGCCGTGGGGCTGGCGCTGCGCGGCTACCGGCCGATCTGCGAGATGCAGTTCGACGGGTTCACCTTCCCGGCGTTCGACCAGATCATCTCGCAGGTCGCGAAGGTGCAGTACCGCTCGCAGGGCGTCTGGCAGATGCCGATGGTGATCCGCATCCCGTTCGGCGGCGGCATCGGTGCGGTGGAGCACCACTCCGAATCGCCCGAGTCGCTGTTCTGCCACATCGCGGGCCTGCGGGTGATGTCGCCGTCCACCCCGGCCGACGCCTACTGGATGCTGCGGCAGGCGATCGCCTCACCGGATCCGGTGATCTTCTTCGAGCCGAAACGTCGCTATTGGGAGAAGGGCTCGGTCGACACGTCCGCCGATCCGGGCGATGTGGCGACGTCCGTCGTGCGTCGGCGCGGCACCGACTGCACGGTGGTCTCGTACGGGCCGTCGATGCCGGTGGTGCTGAAGGCTGCCGCGGCGGCCGAGTCGGAGGGGCGCTCGCTGGAGGTGATCGACCTGCGCTCGCTCTCCCCGCTGGACCTGGGTCCGGTGCTGGAGTCGGTGCGCAAGACGGGGCATCTCGTCGTGGTGTCCGAGGCACCCCGCGAGGCGTCCATCACGTCCGAGGTCGCCGCGCGGGTCACCGAGGAGGCGTTCTACTCGCTGGCCGCCCCGGTGCTGCGCGTGGCGAGCTTCGACACGCCCTACCCGCCGTCGAAGCTGGAGGACCAGTACTTGCCCGACCTGGACAAGATCCTGGACGCCGTCGACCGCTCGCTCGCCTACTGATCCTTCAAGGGGTACGAACCATGAGTCGTTTACAGGCTTTTCCCCTGCCGGATGTCGGCGAGGGACTCACCGAAGCAGAGATCCTGGAGTGGAAGGTCGCCGAGGGCGACAACGTCGAGGTCAATCAGATCCTGGTCGAGATCGAAACCGCCAAGGCCGCCGTGGAGCTGCCGTCGCCCCATGCCGGGCGGGTGCACAAGCTGCTCGCCGAGGTCGGCGTGACGATCGAGGTGGGTACGCCCATCATCGAGATCGACACCGATCCGGATGCCGGGCCGCTGGATTCCGAGGGCGGGAGCGCTGCCGCCGGCGGCAGTGCCACTAACGGGCATGACGCCGCAGCAGTCGGTGCGGAGTCGACCGGCGGTGCCGGTTCCGCGGAGGGCGCTCCGTCCGCCTCCGGCGAGGCCGCGGGCGCCAAGATCGGCGAGGCGATGGCGGACGGGCGCGTCCAGACGCTGGTGGGCATCATCTCCGCCGAGGGCGGATTCGCCCGCCGGGCCCGCCGCGGCGCGTCACCCGCCTCTGTGGCGGGCGCCTCCCCGCAGTCGACTACCCCAGCGGAGCCTATGTCGCGCGCTCGGGCAGTCGACTATGGGAGCGGAGGTGAGGACTCGGCCCCGCGGGCCCCGCTCGCCACACCACCGGTGCGCAAGCTCGCGAAGGATCTTGGCATCGACCTGCACGACGTCACCCCGAGCCGCGCCGACGGCGTGATCTCGCGCGGCGACGTGGAGGCGGTGGCGGCAGGCGCCCAGCCTGCTGCGGCGTCATACTCGGGCGCCCCGACCGGCGGCACCGTCGCGTACGACCCGGCGAGCCGGGAGTGGCGCGAGCCGATCAAGGGCGTGCGCAAGATGATGGCGCAGGCCATGGTCGACAGCGCGTTCACCGCCCCGCACGTGACGGAGTTCCTGAGCGTCGACGTGACACCGATGATGAAGCTGCGGGAGCGACTGCGTGCCCGCCGGGACTGGGCCGGGGTCAAGCTGTCCCCGCTCACCTTCGCCGCCCGTGCCGTGTGCCTGGCGGCGCGGCGCACACCGGAGGTCAACTGCACCTGGGACGACGCCGCCGGCGAGGTGATCTTCAAGCAGTATGTGCACCTCGGGATCGCGGCGGCCACCGCGCGGGGGCTGATCGTGCCGGTGATCCGGGACGCCGACCAACTCGACCTGCGCGGGCTCGCCGATTCGCTCACCGAGCTCACCGAGACGGCGCGGGCGGGTCGGACGGCCCCCGCGGACATGACGGGCGGCACCATCACCATCACCAACGTGGGCGTGCTCGGCGTGGACACCGGCACACCCATCATCAATCCGGGGCAATCCGCGATCCTGGCGCTCGGATCAGTGAAGGACGCCCCGTGGGTGGTGAACGGCAAGCTCAAGGTCCGGAAGGTCTGCCAGCTCGCGCTCTCGTTCGATCACCGGGTGGTGGACGGCGAGAAGGGCTCGCAGTTCCTCGCGGACGTGGGCGCGCTGATGGCGGATCCGGCGCTCGCCATCACGTATTAGGACCTATGACGGACGCAAGAACCGTCCGGAGAGTGGCCGGCACCACTTTCCGGACGGTTTTATGTCCTTCATGCACTGATATGTCCGCTTTCTTGCCCCTCATTGCAGTATCGATTCAGCCGAATCGTCGCCGGATAAAATGGTGTCGATGGGGCGCACGCCCGGAGATTGTCCGGGCTGTGAGACAGTTCACCGACGATTCGGGTGAACTTTGGTCGTGGTCGGGCGTCTAATGGATGTAAGAAGTTAATCGATTCAGTAAGGACTGATCCATCATGACCCGCCTCGCGAAGGCCTTCCGCAGCCACCGTGAGATCGCCCGCACCCGTCGCGCGCTCGCAGCCGCCATCGACAACGCCGCCACGCCGGCGATGCGCGATGAGCTCATCATGATCGCGCAGCGGTCCGTCTCGCGCGTGAACTGACCTCTTGACCGTCCTTTCCGTCGGGGAACCCGGCGGAAAGGAGCTTCACCCTCCGGCACCGGCGTGACGACCCTCACGCCGGTGCCGGAGGCGTCTTCGCGCTCCGGTGTGCCTCGTCCGCCCTGCTCCGCGGGCCGCGTCCCGCAGGCGGCTGCCGCTCGGCCCGCCCACAGGTGGCGGCTACGATTCAAAGGTGCCCGACGCGACCCCACCGATCCAGATGTTGCACGACCGCGTGATGTTGCGACGCGGCAGCGGCCTCGGCGAACGGACCACCCGCGGCGGCATCGTCATCCCGGCCACCGCCGAAGTCGCCAAGCGCTTGGACTGGGGCGAAATCGTCGCCGTCGGCCAGCACGTCCGGTCGGTTAAAGCGGGCGACAGGGTGCTGTTTAGCCCGGATGACCCCTACGAGGTCGAGATCGCGGGCGAAACCTACCTGGTGCTGCGCGAACGAGACCTGCACGCCGTCGGCAAAGACGTGCACGGCGCGCAAACCGGCATGTACTTGTAGGCCTTGCGCCTTGCGCCGCGGGGGCGTGCGCCGGAGAAACTCGCGAGCCGAGCCGGGACGCCGCGTACCGACGGCGTTCCGGCTCGCTATGTCGCTGGCCGGCCGGCTAGGGCGCGACTGACGCGGTTCGCGGCCTACGAGCGTCGGACTGCTAGTGCATCAACCCCGCCAGCTGGATCGCTAGCGTCGGCCGGCGGCCGGCCGGTCCCGTTCCCGGAGCGCGGTCGTATCGAACGGCAGGTCGCTGCCCGCCCGAGTGGTGGCGCGGTACCAGTTCGCCAGCCGGCGCCAGTGCGACGTGAGCACGTGCTCCACGTGCGGAGTGATCGCCCAGACGATGAGCAGCACCAGCGCGCCGTTGAGCCATCCGCCGACCACGTCCGTGGCCCAATGCAGGTTGAGAGCGGTCGTGCCGA
>JBIQMQ010000133.1:0-7320 GCA_044463185.1 Nakamurella lactea
CGGAGGGCAACGAGTTCTGCGTGCTCACCGTGGGGGCGGACGCCGCCGGGATCGCACGGGCCTGACACGGCACAGCCGTGATCACTGTTACCTGGTCCGTGGCCGCCGTCGGTCTGTGCGCGGCGGCCGTGTGGTCCTGGCGCCGCGAGGTGAGCGACCATTCCCGTTGGCCGGCAGCCGCTCTCGTGTGTCTGATGCTCGCCGTGAGTGCCGTACTGGCAGCCATAGGAGCCGGACCGGCTGCCCATGTCACGGCGGGTGCGGCTGCCTTGGTGGCCGCGTGGGTGCTCGTACGACGTTCCATCGGCAGCAGGCTGATGTCCACTGAGAACGACCGACTGCGGGCCCTGGCCAGTGAACGTGCCGATCGCGTCTCCATGCTGTCGCACGAGATCCGCACCCCGCTCGCGCTGATTAAAGGCGCTACGGAACTGCTCTCCGACGAGGTACCGGGCCCGCTGACGGAGGCCCAGCGTGAGTTCATCGGCACCGTCGCGGTCAACTGCGAGCACATGATCGCGCTGTCGGAGGACCTGCTCATCGAGGCACGGCTCGAGGCAGGCATTTTCCGCTTGCAACTGGAGCGGGTAGACATACGCGGTCTCGCCCGGGGCGTGGTGTCGGACCTGCGCGGCCTGTACTCGAACACGCTGATGCTGAACGCCGCGCGCGCCCCGAAACGCATCCCGGCCGACCCGCAGCTGATCCGCCAGGTACTGGTGAACCTCGTCACCAACTCGATCCGTCACGCCGGCGCCGACGCCGCCGTGACGGTGCGGATCACCGACGGCGAGGGCGTCGTCGTGATCGCGGTCAGCGACGACGGGGCAGGTATGGATACCGACCAGCGGGCCCGGCTGTTCACCCGCGCCTCCGCGGAGCAGATCGGGTCCGATGCCATGAACCCCGGTACCGGCATCGGCCTGATCATCAGCAAGCGCATCATCGCGCTGCACGGCGGCCGGCTGTTCGTCGACACGATCCCGCATCGCGGCACCACCATGATCTTCACCCTGCCGACCACCCGCGTCGCAAACGCCGAAGCTGTGCTACAGCGGTGACGGGCGATCCGACGAGCCGTGTGCCGCTGATCCTGGTGGTCGACGACGAAGCGGCGATGGTGTCCATCGTCACCTATGCGTTGCGGGCTCAGGGATTCCGCACGGTCTCAGCCGCCGATACTGCGCAGGCCCGCCGGTTGCTGGAGAACGGCGACGAGACCGTGGATCTGGTCGTGCTCGACGTGATGCTGCCAAGGGAGAGTGGCGTGGACCTGTGCCGTCACATCCGCGCCGCCACCGACATTCCGGTCATCCTGCTCACCGCCAAGGGCGAGATCGACGACCGCGTCAAGGGTCTCGAGGCCGGAGCGGACGACTACGTGGTGAAGCCGTTCAGCCCGCGCGAGCTTGCCCTGCGGGTGGACGCGGTACTGCGTCGCGGCAGACCCCGGCAGGCGGCGGACATCGTGGAAATCGGCGACCTGCGCGTCGACCGCACCAACATGCGCGTCACACTGTCCGGGCACCCGGTGGATGTGTCCACCATCGAATACCGCGTGCTGTGCGTACTCGCCGACCAAGTGGGCGCCGTAGTTCGCTGGCAGGACCTGCTGGAACACGTGTGGCACCCGCAGTCCACGCGCGGTGGTCGCGCCATGCTCAAGACCACGATCTATCGGCTTCGGGCCAAGCTCGGCGACGACTCACTGCGGCCCACCTACATCGTCACTGTGCGCGGCGTCGGCTACCAGATGGTGCACAGGGCGAGGGTCACAAGGCTGTGACCACCCGTGACCGCGACGTGACCCATCGAGTATGACGCTGTCCCTACAGTTCTCGTACGAACCGCGTCGCCGTCGTCGTCGACGCACCATCAAAGGTTTCACGAGCAAGGGAGAAAACACATGCGGCGTGCATTCGCAGCATCGGCGGTGATCGGTTTGGGCGCGGCGCTCGCGCTGGCCGGTTGCTCCTCCACCGAAGCGTCCTCGGGCGGCAGCAGCGCGAGCAGCGCTGACGGCGGTTCCATCACCGTCGCGTGCGGCGCGATGGAGGACTGGTGCCAGAAGATGACCGAGACGTTCACCGCGGAGACGGGCATAAAGGCCAGTTACGTGCGGCTGTCGTCCGGCGAGACGGTCGCTCGGCTCGCCGCGGCGAAGGACAACCCTGAGTTCGACGTATGGCACGGCGGTCCTGCCGATGGCTACGGCGCCGCGGCCGACCAGGGTCTGATCGAGGCCTACACGTCGCCCAACGCGGCGCAGATCCCGGACAAGTACAAGAACGCGGATGGCTACTGGACCGGCGTCTACGTCGGCGCGCTGGGCTTCTGCTCCAACCAGAAGGTGCTCGACGATCTCGGCGTCGCCGTGCCCGAGTCCTGGGAGGATCTCCTCAACCCGTCGTTGAAGGGTCAGGTGCAGTCCGCGCACCCCTCAACGTCGGGAACGGCGTTCACCACCTTGTGGACGCAGGTAGCGCTGGCCGGCGGTGACGAGGATGCAGCCCTGGAGTACATGAAGAAGCTGCACAACAACATCCTTCAGTACACCAAGTCCGGCACCGCACCGGGCCAGACCGCCGGTCGCGGCGAGGTCGCTGTCGGCCTGGTCTTTTCGCACGACTGCGTCAAGTACCACGAGGAAGGCATGAGCGATCTGGTCGTCTCGTTCCCGAAGGAAGGCACCGGCTACGAGATCGGCGGTGTCGCACTGGTCAAGGGTGCGAAGAACCCGGACGGCGCCAAGAAGTACATCGACTGGGCGCTCACCGCGAAGGCGCAGGAGCTCGGGCCGACAGTCGGCTCCTACCAGGTACTGACCAACCCGGACGCCAAGCCGGATGACCGCATGGTCAAGCTCGACGAGGTGAACTTCGTGGATTATGACTTCGCCAAGGCCGCGTCGGCGAAGAAGGACCTTACCGCGCGATTCGACGCCGAGGTCGCCGCCGCTCCGAAGGAGTAGCCGAAGGCTGGGTTGCCGCCATAGCCGGCGGCACGCAACCTCACCGCGGCGCAGTGTCCGCGGCAGCCGAGGCACCGTCCGCGATCCGTACCTCATCGCGGACGGTGCCCGCCGACTGAACGATCCGCGAAGGAGTTGATCATGGCCACACTCGTGCCCGTGGCGCCAGCACCCGAGTCTGCCGCGACGAAGCGCGCGGCGCGGCGCGGCGCGCGCCGGCTCGATACGCCGACCCGCCTGGTGATCGCCCTGGTCTGCCTGATGCTGCTCATCCTGATCGGGGTGCCGCTGTGGCAGGTGCTTTATTCGGCGATCTCCCCGGCCGGCTTGGACGTCACCGGAAAGATGGTCACCTCGACGGTGCATCGCACCATCTTGGTCAACACGATCGTGCTCGGCGTCGTGGTCGGCGTCGTCGGCACCCTGGTCGGCTTCCTGTTCGCCTACGCGCAGGCCCGGCTGGAGTTCCGTGGCAAGCGGATTCTGCACCTGATCGCGATGATGCCCATCGTCTCGCCGCCGTTCGCCGTGGCCACCGCCGTCATCACCCTGTTCGGCCGCGGCGGCATCGTGACACACGGCTGGTTCGGGCTCTGGCTGGACATCTACGGTCTGCCTGGGCTGACGATCGTGCTCTCCTTGTCGTTCTTCCCCGTCGCCTACATGAACTTGCTGGGCATGTTGCGCAGCCTCGACCCGGCGCTCGACGAGGCCGCCTCGGACCTCGGCGCCAGCAAGTGGCGCGTCTTCCGCACCGTCACGCTGCCCATGCTGGTCCCCGGGTTCGCGAGCTCCTTCTTGCTGCTGTTCGTGGAAGCCATCGCCGACCTGGCCAACCCGCTCGTTATCGGCGGTGACTACACGGTGCTCGCTTCCCGCGCCTACATCGCTATCACGGGCGAGTACGACGTGCCGAGCGGCGCCGCCTATTCGATCGTGCTGCTGCTGCCTGCGCTGCTGGTGTTCCTCGTGCAGCGCTACTGGGTGGGCAAGCGCAGCGTGGTGTCGGTGACCGGCAAGCCCAGCGGCCGCCACCAGATGGCGCGTGGATTCTGGGGCAGGGCGCCGCTGCTCACCGTGGTCGGCATCCTGTCGGTGCTGATCCTGTCGATCTACGTCACGGTGTTCCTGGGCGGGTTCGTGAAGATCCTCGGCGTCAACAACACGTTCACCCTCGCCAACTACGGCTACATCCTCGGCGGCATCGGCAGCGACGCCATCGTGGACACGACGATCCTGGCGCTGATTGCCACACCGATCGCCGGTGTTCTGGGCATGATCATCGCTTGGTTGGTGGTGCGCAAGCTACGTCGCAGCGCCGGACTGATGGACTTCGCCGGCATGCTGGGCCTGGCCGTGCCGGGCACCGTCATCGGTATCGGCTACGCGATTGCCTTCAACCATCCGCAGAAGATCGGCGGGGTGCAGTGGTTCCCGGCGGTGGCCGGAGGGGGCGCCGTGCTGGGCGGAGCGCTGGCCATTGTCATGGTGTACACGATCCGCTCGCTGCCGACGGGGCTGCGCAACGGCATCTCGTCACTCCAGCAGATCGATTCGTCGATCGACGAGGCGTCGGCCTCCCTCGGCGCCTCGGGTGTGACGACGTTCTGGAAGGTGACGCTGCCGCTGATCCGGCCAGCCTTGTTGGCCGGGCTCATCTACGCGTTCGCCCGGTCCATGACGACGCTCTCGCCGGTCATCTTCATCACGACCCCGCAGACCCGCATCATGACGTCTCAAATTCTGAACGAGGTGGATGCCGGTCGATTCGGCAACGCGTTCGCGTTCTGCACATTGCTGATCGTCATCGTCATGGCCGTCATCGGCCTCCTCAACTTGGCTGTGCGCGGCCGCCGCAGCACCGCTATCAACATTGGAGCTGGCGCATGAGCCCCCAAGCCCGCACGACGATGCTGACGCAGCCGACGAGTCTGGAGACTGCGCAGCCAGGACGGCTTGAACTGCGGTCCGTTGCGAAGGACTTCGTCTCCAAGTCCGGCACGTTCCGCGCTGTGGCCGGCGTTGATCTGACGATCGAGCCCGGGGAGTTCGTCACCCTGCTCGGTCCTTCCGGCTGCGGCAAGACGACGACGCTGCGCATGATCGCCGGTTTCGAGACCCCGACGGCCGGAACCATCTGGTTGGACGGGGAGGACATGATCCGGCTGACCCCGGACAAGCGCCCGATGTCCATGGTGTTTCAGAGCTACGCGCTGTTCCCTCACCTGTCGGTGTTCGAGAACGTCGCCTACGGTCTGCGGCTGCGCCGGACGCCAGCCGCGCAACTGCGAGAGGAGGTGGAGCTGGTGCTCACCTCGATGAACCTCACTTCGCTGGCCGGCCGTGCCCCGAACCAGCTCTCGGGTGGCCAGCAGCAGCGCGTAGCGCTGGCCCGCGCGCTGGTGATGAAGCCCAAGGTACTTCTGTTCGACGAGCCGCTATCCAATCTGGACGCGAAGCTCCGCGTTCAGATGCGTGCCGAGATCCGGCGCCTGCAGCAGCGTCTCGGCATCACCTCGCTCTACGTGACGCACGACCAGGACGAGGCGATGAGCTTGTCCGACCGGATCGTGGTGATGAACGCGGGCCGGATCGAGCAGGCAGGCCGTCCGTCGGAGATCTACCGGCATCCGGCGTCAGCGTTCGTCGCGGACTTCATTGGCCGAGCGAACTTCATCGATGCGGGGTTGATCTCGACCGAGGACGGCTGGGCGACGGTTCGCGCGCTGCGTCGCGAGCTGCGGGTGCCCAGCCACCCGGATGCGGCGTCGTCACCCGCATGTGTGTTACTGCTGCGGCCGGAGAGCGTACGGGTGGTGCCGGACGACGACGCGGGCACGGCGGTGCAGGGGGATCGAGGGAGAGTCCTGTCCACCACGTTCTACGGGCAGAACCTGGAGTACGAGGTGGAGACCGAATCGGGCACTGTCGTCGCGCTGATACCCGACCCCGCCGAGTCCGACCTGCTGCCGGTGGGTGCACCGGTGCGGATCACGTTCGACGCAGCCCGAGCATGGCTGCTGCCCCAGCAGCAGTAGCGGCCGCGCGCTCAGGTGCCGGGGGTCGGCGCGCCGGGCTCGTCCGGGTCGTACGGCTCGAGGGGCCGCATCGGCGGCTCCACCGGCGGGCCGTCCGGGCGAGGTCCTCGCGGATCCGTCGGCCCGGGGCCGGGGCTGGGCACATCGGGGTGTGGCGCGTCCGGCGACGGCGGTTCGGGGATCGTCACGGCGCATCTCCTTGAATCCGGCGGGGCCAGCCGCTAAAGAATCCGACCGGCCCCCACCTGCTACCCGAGCGCCACCGCGCCGAAACACCGATCAGCTCGACGGCGGCACGAATTGGCTGGCGACGAAGTCGGCGCCGGCCGGGTCGGCGAGCACGGTGAACCGGACCCACGGTGCCGTCTGGGGCTCGGCCAATACGGTGCCGCCGAGTTCGCGGGCCCGCTCAGCAGCCCGGTCGGCGTCGTCGACGGCGAAGGTCACCGTCCAGCGCGCCGGCCGGCCCTCGCGCGGCCGGAGCGCGGCGACGACATCCTCGAAGCCGGCCGGCGCGCCCATCTGCGCCATGTCGTCGCGCATTCCCGGGTTGAGCGTCTCGAGGTAGTCGCCGTAGCCGGGCAGCGCCCACATCAGATCCGGGCCGATTTCGATCGTCTTCCAGCCGAACACCGCCCCGTAGAAGGTCCGCGCGGCGTCGGTGTCGTCCGCGTGCAGAGTGTTGAAGTTGACGGCGCCGTGTTCGTTGACCGCGGCGGCCCCGTGATGAGCGCCGGCCTGCCACACGCTGAACACCGCGCCTTCGGGATCGGCGAAGACTGCCATGCGGCCCGAGTCGAAGACGTCGAATGGCTCCGACAGCACAGACCCGCCGGCCGCGCCGACCCGGTCGGCGGCGTCGTCCGCGGAATCCACACTGATGTAGGTGTTCCACATCGGCTGCAGGTCAGCTGCGTCGGGCGGTTGCGAGGAGATCGCGGCGGCATTCCGGCCGCCGAGTCGCGCCATGAAGTAGCGGCCGCCGGAATCCGGGGGCATCATGTCCTCGGTCTCCCACCCGAAGAGCCCGGAGTAGAACCGGACGGCCGACTCGGGATCGGGTTGATTCGTGTCCACCCAACACGGCACACCGGCCGGGTAGTTCTCTCTGGTACTCATCACGTCACCTTCCTTATTGGCCTGCCGCGGTACCGCACGCGAGCCAGGCCCGTGCTGTCATTCGAAACGGCTTGTCGGGAACGGATTCTCGACACGCCGCGCGCACTTGCTCGCGCTTGCCCGGCGGCAGCGACTGCAGGTACCCGCCGGCCGGCCCGACGCCCAGGGTGAACGGCTCCCAGAAATCGTCGA
>JBIQMQ010000134.1:0-3018 GCA_044463185.1 Nakamurella lactea
GGGTATGACGCCACGGCCGCGCCGACGGCGCGCCAACCGCAGCCGACAACCGATGCCGCCGCTCCGGCGTCCGCCGTCGCCGACCGGGCGGCCGAGGTGGCACCGGCCGCCGCTGGCCGCCGCCGCGCCAAGTTCGACAAGTCCCAGCTCTACGATTCCTGACCAGCGGCGGATCGCCGGGGCACCTGGGCCGCGGTCGGTACGATTCGTACATGAGCCGTCACGGCGCCGGAGCGCGCTCGGAGGACGCCACCACCGCACCGACCGATGCCCCTGCCGGCCGGTGGCGCGGCTGGACGTCCCTCGCGGTGGTGCTGGTGATCGCCTGGCTGGCGGTCGGCGCGTTCGGCGGGCAGAAGGTCGGTGGCCTTTCCTCGGTGGCGGAGAACGACGCGGCGTCGTACCTGCCGAAGAGTTCCGAGTCGGCCCGCGTGCAAGGCGAACTCGCGACCTTCACCGCACTCGACGCCGCGCCGACGCTGCCGGCGATCGTCGTGGCCAGTCGCGAGGGCGGCATCACCGATGCCGACCAGGATTTCCTCGCCACCGCGATCAATACGTTTCAGATGACGCGCTCGTCGGAGGCAGCGGCATTCGATTCCGCGGAGACCCGCGTCGCGGTCTCCGAGGACGGCGAGGCCGCGCAGGCCGTCGTGCTGCTGCCGGCCACCGACGCCACCCGCGCCGAGGTCGAGGCGCTGCGGGCCGAGCTCGCGGCACCCCCGGAGGGCCTGACCGTCCTGGTCACCGGGCCGGCCGGGCAGGTCGCCGATTTGGTGCACGCGTTCAGCGGCATCGACGGTGTGCTGCTGCTGGTGGCTGCGGCGGTGGTCGCGCTGATCCTGCTGCTGGTGTACCGCGGCCCGCTGCTGGTGCTGCTCGTGTTGCTGTCCGCCGTGTTCGCGCTGTCCGCGGCGGCGCTGGTCGTCTACCAGTTGGCCACCTCGGGCGCGCTGAAGCTGTCCGGGATGAGCCAGGGCATCTTGTTCATCCTGGTGTTCGGCGCGGCCACCGACTACGCGCTGCTGCTGGTGTCCCGGTACCGGCAGGAACTGCGCGACCGGGCCGACGCCACCGAGGCCATGCTCGCCGCCTGGCGGGCCACGTTCGCCCCCATCACCGCCTCCGCCGCGACTGTGATCCTGGGCGTGCTGTGCCTGCTGTTCTCCGATCTCGCCTCCACCCGGGACCTGGGTCCGATCGCGGCGATCGGCATCGCCGCCGCCTATCTCGCCTCGATGACGTTCCTGCCGGCCGCGCTGCTGCTGTGCCGGCGGGCCCCGTTCTGGCCGCTGGTGCCGCACGCCGGCAGCGAGCATCCGGAGACGAGCGGGCTGTGGCAGCGGGTCTCGCAGTGGGTGGCCCGCTACCCCCGTCGCATCTGGGCGGTGACGGCGCTGGTGCTGGTCGCCTTCGCGGCGTTCACGCCGATGCTCAAGGCGCACGGCACGACGCAGTCGGAAGTGTTCCTCACCAGCGTGGACTCCGTCGCCGGCGAGGAGCTGCTCGGCGCCCACTTCCCCGGCGGCACCGGCTCGCCCACCGTGATCCTGGCAAACGCCGACAGCGAAGGGGCCGTGCGCGAGAGCCTCGGGACGGTCGACGGAATCGGCTCCGCGACGACGATCCCGGCGCAGGCCGGCACCGCGGCGCAGCAGGCCGGGCGAATCCAGATCCAGGTGACGCTGCAGGCGGAGCCGAGCTCACCGCAGGCGCTGGACACCGTGCAGTCGATCCGCGACGCGGTGCACACCGTGCCGGGTGCCGACGCGATCGTCGGCGGGCAGGACGCCCTGCAGCTCGACACCAACCGCACCTCGGAGCGGGACCGCACGGTGATCATCCCGATCGTGCTGATCGTGGTGTTCCTGGTGTTGGCCCTGTTGCTGCGGGCCCTTATCGCCCCACTGGTGCTCATCGCGACCGTCGTCGTGTCGTATCTCGCGACGCTCGGCGTGTCCGCGCTCGTGTTCAACCACGTGTTCGGCTTCCCTGGCGCCGACCCGTCGGTGCCGCTGTTCGCGTTCGTGTTCCTGGTGGCGCTGGGCATCGACTACAACATCTTCCTGATGACCCGCGTCCGCGAGGAGGCCGGGCGCGTCGGCACCAGCCGCGGCACGGTGCGTGGGCTGGCGCTCACCGGCGGGGTGATCACCTCGGCCGGGGTGGTGCTGGCGGCCACGTTCGCCGCGCTGGCCGTGCTGCCGATCCTGTTCCTGGCGCAGATCGCCTTCCTCGTCGCGTTCGGCGTGCTGCTGGACACGATCGTGGTCCGCTCGATCCTGGTGCCCGCACTGACCCTGCACATCGGGCCGCGGATCTGGTGGCCGTCGAAGCTCGCCGGAAAGAGCGACGAGCTACCGCTCCACGAACCCGTCTAGGCCCCCGCGCGCGGTATCGAAGCGCTCCACGACGAGTGTGACGTCGCCCGGCGCGGCGGCGCCGCGCAGCAGCGCGACCAGCGCCTCGCACGCCTCCCGCGGCCCTTCGGCGATCACCTCGACCCGGCCGTCCGGCTTGTTCGTGGCGCTGCCGGACAGGCCCAACTCCAACGCCCGGGCCCTCGTCCACCAGCGGAAGCCCACGCCCTGCACCCGGCCGTGCACCCAGGCGGTGAGCCGGACCGCGTCAGCGGCGGGCGGCGTCATATCCGCATCCCGGCGTCGGACGTGGTCGGTGGCCGCTGGCAGCGGGGGCAGAAGAACGACGAGCGGCTCATGAACTTCTGCCGCCGGATCGGCGCCCCGCAGCGCGGGCAGGGCTCCCCCGCCCGGCCATAGGCGTTCAGCGAGCGCTCGAAGTACCCGGACTGGCCGTTGACGTTGACGTAGAGGGCGTCGAACGACGTGCCGCCGACCTCAAGGGCCGCGCGCATCACGTCGCCCGCCGCATCCAGCAGGGAACCCACCGTGCGGGCCGCCAGGGTCGCAGCCGGCCGGTCGTAGTGCACGCGCGCCTGCCACAGCGCCTCGTCGGCGTAGATGTTGCCGATCCCGGACACCACCGACTGGTCGAGCA
>JBIQMQ010000134.1:3118-7193 GCA_044463185.1 Nakamurella lactea
CCGGTGAGCGCCGCGGCGAGACCGCGGCGCACCACTTCGACCTCAGGAAGCTCCGGCATCCGAGGTGTCGTCGACGAGTTCCCGGTAGGCCTGGGCCGCGGCGAGCTGCTCGGCCTGCTTCTTGGTGTGGCCGACGCCTTCGCCGAGCGTCTGGCCGCCCACGACGGCGCGGGCGGTGAACGTCTTGTCGTGGTCCGGGCCGGTCTCGTCGACCTCGTAGGCCGGCACGCCGAGGCTTTGGCTGGCGGCGATCTCCTGCAGCGACGTCTTCCAGTCCAGCCCCGCGCCCAGCCGCGGCGCGGCCGTCAGCAAGTCCCGGAACAGGCGCAGCACCGCGGCCCGCACCGGCTCCAATCCGTGCTGCAGGTACAGCGCACCGAGCAGCGCCTCGACCGCGTCGGACACGATGGAGGCCTTCTGCCGGCCCCCCGTCAGTTCCTCGCCGTGGCCGAGCCGCAGCAGCTCACCCAGTCCGAGGCTGTGACCCACGGTGGCCAGCGCATGCATGTTGACGACCGACGCCCGGAGCTTGGCCAGCTGCCCTTCGGGCAGATCCGGGTGCGCGGTGTACAGCTCGTCGGTGATGATGATGCCCAGCACGGCGTCACCCAGGAACTCGAGGCGCTCGTTCGTGGGCAGCCCGCCGTGCTCGTACGCGTACGACCGGTGGGTCAGCGCCAGTTCGAGGGAGTCGTCCGCCAGGTCGAGCCCGACGCGCTGCAGCAGCGCCGCGCGGGACTGACGGTCGGTCGTCGCGCCGGAATGGTCCCCGGACACGTCGGTGGGATCAGACTTCGACAACAACCCGGCCGTCGTACTGACCGCAGGTGGGGCAGGCGACGTGCGGGGGCTTGAGTTCGCCGCAGGCACGGTTGGAGCAGGCGACCAGAGTCGGCGCGGTGGCCTTCCACTGGGCACGCCGCGCGCGCGTCGTGCTGCGGGACTTCTTCCGCTTGGGTACGGCCACGGTTATTTCTCCTCTGTTTCCGACTGCTCGGGATTCGAATCCGACGGGTCGAGCAATCCCGCCAGGGCTGCCCACCGAGGATCCAGTATCTCATGCCGATGGTCCGGTCCGACGCTGTCCAGCCGCTGCCCGCATTCCGGGCACAGGCCGGGGCAGTCGTCGCGGCACAGCGGGATCGTCGGCATGGCCAGCACGAGTTCGTCGTGGACCAGCGGGGCGATGTCGATCACATCGTCCTCGATCCGCGGGATTTCGTCGGGGTCGGTGGTCTGGGCGGTGAGCGAGTCCGGGTAGGCGTACAGCTCCCGGAACGACGCCTCGAGCGGCACCACGATGTCGATGAGGCAGCGGGAGCAGGTACCGTGCGCGTCGGCGAAGGCGGTGCCGCTGATCAGTACGCCCTCGGCGACGGACTCCAGGCGGCCGCGCACTGTCACCGTGCCGGTTGCCGGCACCTCCAGCACGCCCGACGCCGTGTGCTCGGGTGCGGGCAGCGCGAGGTCCAGATCCCTCGCCAGGCCGGGGCCGTGGTGGTGCGTCAACCCCTCCGCCCGGGTGTCGATGACCCAGGGCGAAGCGCGATGCAGGTGGGCGTCCGTCATGTCTCTCTCGTGTGGCGACGCGCCGGGGCGGGAATTTGCCGATCGCCCGGCGCCAATTCTAGGGCAACCGTTCCAGGGTAGTCGAATGCGGGGCCGATTCCCAATCGGCCGGCGTCGACTTCGAGGTCAGTCCGTGTAGGAGGCGGGCTGCCCGGATCGGAGCGCGCTGCGGCCGCGGCCGACCGTTCGCAGTGTCTTGGTGAGCACCTCTTCGAACTCGGCCAGCCTGTCGTCGACGTACCGGTCGCATTCGTCGCGCAGCCGGTCGGCCTCGTCCTGGGCGGCATCCAGGATCTCCGCGGATTGGGCGCGCGCTGCCTGGGCCACCTCGGCGGCACTGACCAGGCGGCTCTGCTCCGCCCGGCCCTCGGCGACGGACTGTTCGTAGGCCTGTCGCCCGGCCTCGATCAGTCGCTCCGCCTCGCCGCGCCCTCGTTCGACCAGCGAATCGTGCTGGTCCTGGCCGGCCTGGATCGCCCGGTCGGCGTCGGCCTGGGCGCGCGCCAGGATCGCTTCGGCCTGCGCGGTCGCGTCGTGCACCAGCCGGTCGGCCTCCGCCCGGGCCATCGCGATCATGCTGGACGACTCGCTGTGGGCCTCGGCCAGCAGCCGCTGCGCTTCCGCCTGGGCCTTGCCGACCGTCTCGTCCGCGGTGCCGCGCGCGTCGATGATCAGCCGGTCCTTGTGATCCAGCACGTCCTGCGCGTCGTCCATCTCCGCGGGCACGGCATCCCGAATCTCGTCGAGCAGATCCAGCACGTCGCCGCGGGGAACCACGCAGGATGCCGTCATCGGCAGGCCACGTGCCTCTTCCACGATCGTCACGAGCTGATCGAGCGCCTCGAACACCCGGTACACCGTTACGCCTCCTGTCGGATGCCCGCGTTCACCCCAGCGGAAGGCGGCACTGCCGCACGGCGGACATGTTCAGTGTCGCAAAGGTCGGGCCGTTCGTGGCTGCGCCACGCGGGCGGCGTCATATCCGTGCCGGCGTGAAGCCGGCCGTCACCGCCGTGACAGGCGCACGCGGTCCGGCGGGCGGAAAGGGCGCTTGAGCCGCGGTTACCCGCGCACCTTGGCCAGCAGTTGCTCGGTGACCGCGGGCGGCAGCAGCGAGGACACGTCGCCGCCGAGCCGCGCGACCTCCTTGACCAGGGACGACGACACGAAGGCGTGCTCGGGTGCGGTCGGCAGGAACAGCGTGCGCACCCCGCTGAGGTGGGCGTTCATCTGCGCCATCTGCTGCTCGTACGCCACGTCGGCTGTCGTGCGGATGCCCTTCACGATCGCCGCGATGCCATGGGCTGTGCAGTAGTCGACGAGCAGGCCGTCGAACGAGTCGACGGTGACGCCGCCGATCGGCGCGGTGACGGCGCGCAGCAGGGCCAGCCGCTCGGGGACGGTGAACAGGCCGGTCTTGGCCGGGTTCACCACGACCGCGACGGTCACCGTGTCGAACAGCTCCGCGGCGGCCGCGATGATGTCCAGGTGGCCCAGGGTGGGCGGATCGAACGACCCGGGACACAGCACATGCGTCATAGTGCGTGACCGTAGCAAACCAGGGTGTCGCCGTAGCGGCGAGTGCGGGCGTGTTCGAATCCGTCGGGCCACGGGAAGTCGCCCTCGCGCGCGGCCCGTTCGATGACGACGTCGGCGCCGGGGCGCAGCCGACCGGATTCGCGAAGCCGGGTCAGCACGGCGGCCAGCGCCTCGGCCGGCTCGGCGTAGGGCGGGTCGGCGACCACCAGGTCGAAGGCCTCCCCCGGGCTGGCCGCGAACGACGCTGCGTCGCCCGGGAACAGGAGCATGCCGGTTGCGGCGAGCGCCGCGATGTTGGTGTTGATCGCCGTCTGGGCGGCCCGTGCCCGCTCCACGAACACGACGCGGGCCGCCCCGCGGGAGGCCAACTCCAAGCCGAGCGCACCGGTGCCCGCGTACAGATCCAGCACGCTCGCCCCGTCGACGGCGCCCGCAGCGGACAGCGCGTTGGCGACCGCCGCCCGGACCTTTTCCGCGGTGGGCCGGGTCGCATCACCGGACCGGGTGGCCAGGCGCCGCCCGGACCAGCGCCCACCGACGATTCGTGTCACCAGCCGACACTCCCCTACGCGATGACGACGAGTAGGTCGCCGCCCTCGACCTGCTGCACTGGGCCGATCGCGGCGCGCGAGACCGTGCCGGCCCGGGCGCTGGTGATGGACGCCTCCATCTTCATCGCCTCGATGGTGCCGATCACCTGGCCGGCGTCGACGGTGTCGCCCTCGACGACCTTGAGGGTGACGACGCCCGCGAACGGCGCCGCGACATGGTGCGGGTTGCCCGGATCGGCGCGCTCGGCGACGGGCACGTCCACGGCAACCGACCGGTCCCGCACCTGCAGCGGTCGGAGCTGGCCGTTGAGTGTGGTGACGACGGTGCGCAGGCCGCGCTCGTCCGGTTCGCCGATGGCCTCGATGCCCACCAGCAGCTGCACGCCGGGCTCCAGGTCGATGGCGTGCTCGGAGTT
>JBIQMQ010000135.1:0-2258 GCA_044463185.1 Nakamurella lactea
ACCCGTCCGTCGCGTACCAGGTCGACACCACACCCTCCGCGTCGGCGTTGTCGGGATCGACAGTCGGGAAGACGACCGTGGTCATCCGGCCATCACCTGCCGCACGGCAGCCGTGATGCGCGCCGAGGTCGGCAAGACCGCGTATTCCAGTACGTGCGCGTACGGGATCGGCACGTCCGGGACCGCGACCCGCGCCGGGGCGCTGCGCAGCGCCGACGGATCGTGCTCCACCACGGTCGCGATAACCTCACCGGAGAGCCCGAAGGAGAGGTAGTCCTCGTCGACCACCACCAGACGGCCGGTCTTCGCGACCGACTCGCGGATCGCGGTCCGATCCAACGGCACGATCGAGCGCAGGTCGATCACCTCGCAGGAGATGTCCTCCTGGGCCAATTCCTCGGCCACATCCAGGGCGTGGTGCACCGACAGCGAGAGCGTCACGACGGTGACGTCGTCGCCGGGCCGCACCACATTCGCCCGACCGATCTCGATCTCGTAGCTCTCCTCCGGGACCGGACCGATCGACCGGGCGTTCTTGGCCATCCACGGCAGGCCCATGACGCCCTTGTGGAACATGTAGACGACGGGGCCCGGGTCGCGGATCGCCGCGGTCATCAGACCCTTCGCGTCGTACGGGGTGGCCGGTGCCACGATCTTCATTCCCGGCAGATGCGCGAAGGTGCCCCACAGACACTGTGAATGCTGCGCCCCGTCGGAGTACCCGCCGCCGACCGCTGTGGTCAGCACCATCGGCACCGAGACGTTCCCGCCGGATTCGAAGTGGATCTTCGCCATGTGGTTGTAGATCTGGTCCAGGCACACGCCCATGAAGTCGACGAACATCAACTCCGCGATCGGCTTCATCCCCTCGACCGCCGCGCCGATGGCCAGGCCGATGAAACCGGTCTCGGAAATCGGCGTGTCCAGAACCCTTGTGGGGCCGAACTTCTCGAGGAGCCCGGTGGTGGACGAGAAGATTCCGCCGTAGGCGCCCACATCCTCGCCCAGCACGAAGACCGAGTCGTCCGCCTCCATCTCCTGGGCGATCGCCTCGACCATGGCTTTCGCGGTGGACAGCCGCCGCGAGGCGGTGGGTGCAGGTGAGGTGGTTGGTGCCGCTGTGGTGGTCATCGTGTGTGCTCCTTGGTCGCTGAAGAACCGCTAGTTCGCACCAGCGAAGACGTAGCGCCCCGCCTCGGCGGGATCGGGCAGCGGGCTGGACTTCGCGAACTGCACAGCGCGCTCGACCTGCGCTGCCGCTTCGGTACGGATCTGCGACGCCATCGCCTCGTCCATCACGCCCTCGGACAGCAGCGTTGCCTCGTAGCGCGAAAGCGGATCCCGGCTCTCGATGTCGTCCAGGTCGTCCCGGTAGGCCTGGCCATCGCCCTCGAAATGGCCCCACAGGCGCAGCGTCTCGACCTCGATCAGGGTCGGCCCGCCACCACCGCGGGCGCGCGCCACCGCCTCGCCCATCGCCCGGTAGACCGCTTCGACGTCGTTGCCCTCGACGTGCACCCCGGGCATGCCGTACGCGGCGCCACGATCCGCGTTCGACGCGACCGCGGTCGAGGCGGACTTCGGCACCGAGATGCCCCACTGGTTGTCCTCGACGACGACGATCACCGGAAGGTGCCAGACCCCGGCGAGATTGAGCGCCTCGTGGAAGGCGCCTGCGTTGGCCGCGCCCTCGCCCGCCACGGCCACGGCGATAGAGTCGGTACCGCGGTTCCGGAACGCGAAGGCCTGGCCGAGCGCGGCCGGCACACCCTCGGCGACGATGCCAGAGCAGGAGAAATGCGTATCCGGGTCGAACAGGTGCATGTGACCGCCGCGGCCCTTGCCGAGACCGGTTTCGCGGCCGAAAATCTCGGCCGTCATGGCGTTGATGTCGACGCCGTGCGCGAGCGCCAGGTGGTGTGGTCGGTGGGTGGCCGTCACGGCGTCGTCACGGCGCAGATGCGCCATCACGCCGGCCGCCACCGGCTCCTGGCCCGCCGACAAATGCATCTCGCCGGGGATCTGGCCCGCGCCGATGTCGAACGCCGGCTTCTTGTCCGCGTGGTACTCGGCCCGGATGGACTCCTCGTACGAACGGATCAGCACCATCTTCCGGTACAGGTCGATACGGACCTGCGGATCCAAAGCCTCCATGGGACGCTCCTCCTCACGGCGTGCCGCCGACCACGCAGCGGGTGGAACTGCCTCGGCTGCCGCCCACGGCCGACCGGACTGGTGCCCCGATCGTCGCCGCGTCG
>JBIQMQ010000135.1:2358-5565 GCA_044463185.1 Nakamurella lactea
GGTCACCATCTCGACAGGGCCAGGCTCAGTGCACGCGCCTCGCGCTTGAGCACCGGACCGCACCGGGCCAGACGCCGCTGCCGCTCGGCCGGGACCGACACCGCCACCGCGGCGGGCAGGCCCACCGCGGCGACCGGCACACCGACGCAGGCCACGTCGAGGTGGTACTCGCCCGAATCGACGGCGATGCCGGACGTGTCGATCAGGTGGTAGATGAGCCTGGACCGGTTGGTGACCGTGCGCGGTGTCAAGTCGACCAACGGATGCCGCGTCAGATAGTCGTTGCGATCGTCCGGGCTGAGCTGCGCCAGGATCGCCTTGCCGAAGGCCGTGGCATGGGCGGCGTCATGCGGGCCCACCCACAGCTCGGTCCGCGGGTGGCGGGGGCTGTCGACCACGTCGACCAGCTCGATCTCCCCGTCACGGAACACGGCCAGATAGCAGGCCGCACCGAGTTCGTCGCGCAGAGACGACAGGATCGGGCGGAACCGCTCCGCACCCAGGCCCCCGCTGAGCGACACGGCCTGGCTGCCCAGGATGTACCCCTCTGCGACCTTGTCGAGGAATCCCTCGTGCACCAAGGTGCGCAATAGGTGGTAGGCGGTGGGCAGCGGCAGATCGACCACCCGCGCCAGCGCTTTGGCGCTGATCGGGCGATCCCGTTCCCCGACAACCTCGAGCAGATGCAGTGCTCGCTGCACCGACCTGATCAAGGTGGGTTGCTCGGCCACCCCACCCCCGACCGTCGTCGAAAGTGCTCCCACATGTTGGGACCTGACTCATTGTGGCACGTCATGCGGCATCCGGCCCACCGCAAGCGCAGGCACCTCCGATCCGGTCACCTACCATCAGCAACGGGTTCGCGCCCAGACGGAGCGTGCGAGCGGGAGGACGACGATCGGATGAAGCGCACAGCAGTGGTGACCGGGGCGAGCTCGGGGATCGGGGCGGCCACCGTGCGCCGGCTGGCCGCCGACGGCTGGGACATAGTCGCGACGGCGCGCCGCACCGAGCGACTCGAGGCGCTCGCGGCCGAGACCGGAGCGGAGATCGTCACTGCCGACTTGACGAGCGGCGACGATGTGGAGCGGCTACGGGCGTTCGTCGCCCAGCGGGGCGATCTGGACGCGCTCGTCAACAACGCCGGCGGCGCCATCGGCCTGGACACCGTCGAGGGCGGCTCGATCGACGACTGGCAGCGCATGTTCGACATCAACGTGCTCGCCACCAAAAGGGTGACCGAAGCCCTGTTGCCGCTGCTGCGCTCCGATGCCTCCGCCGCCCGCCCGGCGAGCATCGTGACGGTGACATCCGTTGCGGGGCACGAGGTGTACGAGAAGGGCGGCGGCTACAACGCCGCGAAGTTCGCCGAAGCCGCGCTCACGAAGGTGCTTCGGCTGGAGCTCGCCGGTGAGCCGATCCGGGTCATCGAAGTATCGCCGGGCATGGTGCAGACCGAGGAATTCGCGCTGGTCCGGTTCAAGGGTGACCGGCAGCGCGCCGACGCCACCTACCAGGGTGTCGAGAATCCGCTCACCGCAACGGATATCGCAGACATCATTGCCTACACCCTCACCGTGCCGCCGCACGTGAACATCGACCACGTCGTGGTGCGGCCGGTCGCTCAGGCCGCCGCGCACAAGCTGGTGCGCGGGAAGCTCGAAGTCCGGCGATAGGTCTCGCGGCCGCGGAGCACCCGGGACGTGGCACCGGTACAGACTTCCGGCACCGGAGGGCGCGCGTCAGCGCGCGGGCGGCGTCATACCAGTTGGTCGGTCATCACGACGTCGAACAGCAACTGGGTCTCGGTGTGCGACACCCCCGGCTGCACCGTCACGTGTTCCAAGATCAGTGCGCGCAGCGCCGCCGGGCTCCGGACCGCCACGTGCAGCAGGTAGTCGTCGGCGCCGGCGGTGTGGAAAGCCGTGATCAGGCCTGGGATCTCGCGCAGCGCCCGGTGGAACCGCAACACGTGATCGGGAATGTGGCTGGTCAGCCGCACCCGGATGATCGCCTGGATCGGCAGCCCCAATGACGCCGGGTCGACGCGGGCGTGGATGCCGGTGATCACTCCCGCCTCGCGCAGCGCCTTGACCCGCGCCAGGCAGGTCGACTCCGCGACGCCCACTTTGGCGGCCAGCGCCGCGTTGGTGATCCGGCCGTCGCGAACCAGCTCCGCGAGCAGCGCCCGGTCGATCGCGTCGAGCCCGCCTGGCTCGGCGTCCCGACCCGCCCCCGGCGACCGCCGTGGATTCTGCGCTGGCATGGCAATCGCCTCCTCGTAATGCCGCAGGAATAGCGGCCTGCGACGGAGTCTGTCGAAGTTCCTGCGTCATCTCAGTCGATCATGGTGTATCTCTGCAACGATACTGGTATGGCTACCTTCGACATGTCCTTCGAGTCCCTCGCGGTTCACGCAGGCCGGGAGGATTTCGCGGCCCTGGGTGTGCACGCCGCGCCCATCGACCTGTCCACCACCAATCCGCTGCCCGACATCGACTCCGGGGGGATGAGCTACGAGTCGCTGGCCACCGGCGGGCATCCGACCGACGGCGGATTCGTCTACCAACGGCTGTGGAATCCGACGGTGGCCAGGTTCGAGGAGGGGCTGGCGGCGCTGGAGGGCACCGACGAGTCGGTGGCGTTCGCCTCGGGCATGGCGGCGGTGACGGCGTCCATCCTGACGGCCGCATCCACCGGGCCGGGCCGGCACGTCGTGGCGGTACGCCCGCTCTACGGCGGCACTGACCACATTCTCGACACCGGTTTGCTGGGAACGGAAGTCACCTACTGCGGGCCGCACGAGGTCGCCGCCAACATCCGCTCGGACACCTGCCTGGTGATGCTGGAGACCCCCGCGAATCCGACCCTGGAGCTCATCGACCTGGCGGACGTCGTGGCCGCGGCGGGCGATGTGCCGGTGCTGGTGGATAACACGTTCGCCACGCCGGTGCTACAGAACCCGGCGGCCTTCGGCGTCGCACTGGTGCTGCACTCGGCGACGAAATACCTTGGCGGACATGGCGATGCGCTCGGCGGCGTGGTCGCGTGCAACGCCGAATGGGCCGTGAAACTGCGCTCGGTCAGGGCTATCACCGGCGCGATCCTGCATCCTTTGGGCGGCTATCTGCTGCACCGCGGCCTGGCGACGCTGCCGCTGCGCGTGCGCGCGGCGCAGGAGACCGCGGCCCGGCTGGCCGAATGGCT
>JBIQMQ010000135.1:5665-7180 GCA_044463185.1 Nakamurella lactea
CTGGAGAGCTTCGAGGACCTGCAGCGGGACCTGGCCGGCGCGCTCGGCGTGTGATCTGGGCCGGCCATTGGCGTTCCGGACCATTGGCGCCCACCCCCGGCCGCCGGGCAACCCACCCCGGCCGCCGGGCAACCCACCCCGGCCGCTGGCGACCCACCCTGGCCGCCCCGCTCACCCCGGCCGCTGGCGACCCACCCCGGCGTTTGCGTACCAGTTTCGAGTTTGCGAACAAGATCTTGTACGCAAACTCGAAAAGCGTACGCAAACGCTGAGAGGGGGCGCGCGTCAAGGGGAAGCGCACCCCAACACAGGGCGGGGAATCCGCTAGAACAGCGTCTCCGGGTCTGACGCCGCCCCGGGCTCGGGCGCGTCCCGGACGGCCGCCGCCTTCGCGTGCACGACCTCCGTGCTGCGCCGTCCGCCGGCGATACCGGGCCCAGGGTCGGGGATCTCGCCCCGCGAGTAGGCCGCCGCCGCGCCGTTCGCCAGCCGGTCCGCGGCCTCGTTCAGCGGGTGCCCGGCGTGCCCGCGGACCCAGCGGAACTCGACTTTCCGCCCTTGGGCGGCGAACTGCGTCATACACGCGTCCAGAGCCTTGAGGATCTCGACATTCATCACGGGCTTGCCGTCCGCCTTCCGCCAGCCCCGCCGCTTCCAGCCGGCCATCCACTTGCTGATCGAGTTGATGGCGTACTGACTGTCGCAGTAGATCACGAGATCGTCGGGCAGATGGGCGGTCTGGGTCAGCAGGTCCAGAACCGCCGTCAGCTCGCCCTGGTTGTTGGTGCCGTGCGGCCAGCCGCCCGCGGCCCAACGATCACCGTCGATGTACCAACCCCAGCCGGCGGGGCCGGGATTTCCCAGGGCGGAGCCGTCTGCCGCAGCGGTGATCGTCACGGGCTCGATGCTATCGGTGGCCTCGGGGCGGGACGTTCGGCCCTGCCTCGGTCCGGGTACCTGGGGGATGATGGGGGTACCCCCTGTTGACGGAGCAGAGAGGAGCCCGAGATGAGCGAGCCGATGCTGGACGTCGACTGGTTCGGCGATCCGGCTGCCGAGGATGCCGTGCAGGAGTTCGTGCCGGAGGAGCCCGTCGACCCGGAGGAACCGGAGACGCTGGAGGACGAGGTCGTCCCGATCGATACTGGCGAGGCGAACATCGCGGACGTCGTCGCGCAGCTCCAAGAGGTCGGACTGGACGAGGACGGCTACGAGCGCGAGGAGTAACCCGCCCGCGCCAGTCCACGGTGCAGGTCGGCGTCGGGTATGACGCAGCCCTCGGCGGCTGCGCCGCCGCTCGGCCTGCGACGCGATCCGTGGGAAATCACCGTGGGAAAATCCGTCGGAAATCACCGTGGGAAAACGCGTCAGGCCCCTTCCGGCTCATACCCGGAAGGGACCTGATGCAGGGGCGCTTGCCTCAGTCTCTGTCGGGGCGCGACCGAATTCGCGGACCTCGCTCGGCGTGTCTCGGGAAACACGCCGGAGGATCCTTCTGGGCGGGGTTGCCGCCCC
>JBIQMQ010000136.1:0-7177 GCA_044463185.1 Nakamurella lactea
CTGGGTGGTTCGGCGGAGGCGCTCCGCTGTGGATGGGCGGCGCCGTCTCCGTCGTCTCGGCGGTGGTGCTGGGCATCTGGATCGGCAAGTCCGCGCAGATGCATGTCGAACTCCGGGTTCGGCCGGTGCCGCACGTGCACCTGGTGAGCCCGCTGGCGCCGGACGAGGAGAAGGTGTCCGCCAGCGTGGCGCGCGGCGTGCAGGCGATCGCCGGTTCGGCGCGTCGCACCGTGCAGCCGGCGGCGAGTCGGGTCGCCCGCGCCGGGCGGATGGTGGGGCGCACGATGCCCCGGCCGGGTCGCGGACCGCGGGCCGGCGGCCGCCGTTAATGGTGGTCGCCGATATTCTTCGTGCGGCGGGTGCCTGGGGGGGCGTCATAGCGCCACCTCAGGCACCCGCCGCTGAAATGGGGACAGGAATGAGCACCAGGATCGACGTCGCGGACGCCGCCGACGTCCGCTTGGGCGATTTCCGAGATCTCAAGCGTGCCGACCGCCGCCCGGACCGGCCCGGCGGCCGTGGCCTCGTGATCGCCGAGGGCACCGTTGTGGTGCGGCGCATGATCGCCTCCGCCTACCCGCTGCGCGCCCTACTCGGGGTGGCCCGCAGGTATGACGAACTTCGCGGCGATCTCGCCGAGTGCCCTGTGCCGTTCTACGTGGCCGACGCAGAGACGATGGCCGAGGTGGTGGGCTTCCACCTGAACCGAGGCGTGCTGGCCACGGCCGACCGGGTCGCCTTCCCCGACGCGGCCGGTCTACTGAGCGCAGCCCGTCGCGTCGCCGTGCTCGAGGGCGTCGGCGACCACGAGAACATCGGCGCCATCTTCCGCAACGCGGCCGCGCTCGGCATCGACGCCGTGCTGCTCGCCGGCGGCTGCGCGGATCCGCTCTACCGCCGCAGCGTGCGCGTGTCGATGGGCACCGTCCTGGCAGTGCCGTTCGCGCCAATGCCGCCGCTCGCCGACGGCGGCGCAGACCTGTTGCACAGCACGGGGTTTCACATCGTCGCGCTCACGCCGCGACCGGATTCCGTGCCCATCACGGAGGTCGCCGACCTGGTGGGCAGTACCACGCACAGCGTTGGCAACTGCGGCGTACCCGGGTCCGGCGGGCCTCGCGTCGCTGTCGTCCTCGGCTCCGAAGGCCCCGGCCTAAGCGACGCGTCGCTGGCCGCCGCCGACGTGCTGGCGCGCATCCCGATGGCCCGCGGCGTGGACTCGCTGAACGTGGCCACCGCCGGCGCGATCGCCTTCGCGGCCCTCGCTTCGTCGCCCCCGCCCCAAACCCCCGCCGCGTGTGAGTGACGCCGGCAAATACGCCTGCCTCACTCACACGCGCGGAAGAGGGGGCGGGGCGAGGCTCGCCTAGGCCAGCGAGTCGCGCCAGGCCGCGTGCACGCCGGCGAACGCGCCGCCCGCCGCGATCAGCTCGCCCGGCGTGCCGTCCTCCACGATGCGGCCGTGCGCCATCACCAGCACCCGGTCGGCGATCTCCACCGTGGACAGCCGGTGCGCGATGATCACCGCAGTGCGGCCGTGCAGCACCCGCCGCAGTGCGGCCTGCACGGCCCGCTCCGACGGGATGTCCAGCGACGCGGTCGCCTCGTCCAGGATCAGCACCGCCGGGTCGGCCAGGAACGCGCGCGCGAACGCCACGAGCTGGCGTTGCCCCGCGGAGAGCCGGCCGCCGCGCTTGTGCACGTCGGTGTCGAACCCGTCCGGCAACCCCCGGATGAACTCCCCGGCCCCCACCGCCTCGGCCGCGGCCTCGATCTCGGCGCGGGTGGCCGACGGACGGCCCAGCGCGATGTTGTCCGCCACCGCGCCGGAGAACAGGAACGACTCCTGCGTCACCATCACCACGCCGCGGCGCAGGTCGTCGTTGGCCAGCCGCCGCACGTCCACCCCGTCGAGCGCGACCGTGCCCGCCGTGGCGTCATAAAAGCGGGCGATCAGCTTGGCCAGCGTCGACTTGCCGGCGCCGGTGGCGCCGACCAGCGCCACCGTCTGCCCAGCCGGGATGTCCAGGTCGAACGGGTGCAGCACGACCGTCTCGGCGGAGTACCCGAACTCGACACCGGCGAAGGTGACCCGCCCCGCGATCTCGCCGATCGGCTCCGGATCCGTCGCCTCGGGCACGCTCGGCTGCTCCTCCAGCAGTCCGGAAATCTTCTCCAGCGCCGCGGACGCCGACTGGAACGTGTTGTAGAACATGGCGAGGTCTTCCAGCGGGTCGTACAGCCGCCGCACATACAGCAGGAACGCGGCCAGCACACCGACATCGATCACGCTGTCCATCACGCGCACCGCTCCCACCAGCATCACCACGATCAGCGACAGGTTGCCGATGAGCCGCAGCGTCGGCACGTAGCGCGCGACGGCGATCAGACTGTCGCCATTGGCCTCGGCGTACTGCCGGTTCAGCTCGCCGAAGATGCGAGCGTTGCGGGCCTCGCGCCGGAACGACACGACGGCCCGCAGCCCGTTCATCGTCTCGGTGAACTGCACGATCAGCGCCGCGATCACCCGCCGGGTGCGCCGGTAGATCACCCGGGACACCCGCTGGTACCAGCGGGTCAGAAACGCGATCGGCACCGCCGCGGCCAGCGCGATCAGCCCCAACGGCAGGTCCATGACCAGCAGCACGACGCTGATTCCGGCCACCGACAGCATGCCGGAGATCAGCCCGTCGATGCCCTCGGCCGCCAGGTCCTGCAGCGAGTCCAGGTCACTGGTCATCCGGGAGATCACCCTGCCGGACGTGTACTTCTCGTGGAACGACACGGACAGCCGCTGGGCATGGTCGAAGACCCGTCCGCGCACGTCCAGCAGCATCGCCTGGGTGAGCCGGGCGATCACCCGCACGAACGCGGCCCGCGCGACGGCGTTCAGTGTCCCGGCCGCCAGGTAGCCGGCGATCGCGACCGTCACGGGCAGAGAGTCGCCGGCGGCGAGCGCCGGAATGGCGACGTCGATGCCGTAGGCGACGATCAGCGGCCCGGCCAGGAACGACGCCTGCTCGATGATCACCAACGCCACCGTCGCCGCGACCAGGACGGGGTGCGGACGGGCCAGCGAGAGCAGCAGTCGCCGGGATCGCTTGGCCAGCCGCGCCCCGGTGTGGGCGCTGACCTCGTCGCTGTCCTCGGCGGCGACACCGCGCCATTCCTCGTCGGCGCGAGTGGCATCGGGCATGACGCCGCCCTCGGCTGTGGCGGTCTCCGTCATCGTCGCCCCCCCTTCCGTGGCTCGGTGTGGCCGGCGCCAGCCCGGTCGCTGGACAGTAGCGTCCGGTATTCCGGCACCGTCGCCATCAGTTCGCTGTGCGTGCCGATCGCGGTGACGCGGCCGTGGTCCATCAGCGCCACCCGATCTGCCAGCAGCACCGTCGACGCGCGATGCGCCACCACCAGTGCCGTCGTGCCCCTCAACACCGAGGCCAGCGCCTGCTCCACTGCCGCCTCCGTGTGGATGTCCAGCGCGGAGAGCGGGTCGTCCAGGATGAGCACCTCGGGGCGGCTCACGATGGCGCGGGCCAGGGCCAGCCGCTGCCGCTGGCCGCCGGACAGCGTCAGCCCCTGTTCGCCGACGCGGGTCGCCAGGCCGTGCGGCAGGTCGTAGACGAACTCTGCCTGTGCGATGCGCAGCGCCCGAGCGACCGCAGCCTCCCGCTCCGCCGCGGCGTCCGGGCCGGTCTCGTCCGGGCCGCTGCCCAGGCCGATTGCCACGTTCTCCCGCACCGACGCCGAGAACAGCGTCGGATCCTCGAAGGCCACGGCCACCCGGCGGCGCAGCTCGGCCAGCGGCAGGTCGCGGATGTCTACCCCGCCGAGCTCGATGCGGCCACCGGTGACGTCGTGCAGCCGGTTGGCCAGGCTGGTCACGGTGGTCTTGCCGGACCCGGTGCGGCCGACCAGGGCGACCGTCTCGCCGGGCCGCAGGGTGAGGTCGAACCCGCGCAGCACGGGCCGGCTGCGGTCGTCCGGGTAGGCGAAGTGCACGTCCCGGAACGCCAGATGGCCTGCGGCGCCGTTGGCGGCGGAAGCCCCGTCGGTCACGGAGGTGACGGAGGCGACCGGCCGGGACGTGATCGTCTCCGGGCTGTCCATCACCTCGAAGAACCGTTCGGTCGCGGCGGCCGTCTCGTTGGTGATCGCCAGCAGCCAACCGATCGAGTCCACCGGCCAGCGCAGCGTCATGGCCACGCCGAAGAACGACACGAGCACGCCGGCGGTCAGCGAACCGGTCGCCACCTGCCGGATGCCCAGCAGCAGGGCGATGCCCAGCGCGATTTCGGGCAGCGCGATGGTGGTGGCCCACAGCCAGCTCAACACCCGCGCCTTGACGATCTCGGTGTCGCGCAGCCGCGCCGCCTCCGCACGGAACTCGTCGGAGAAATGCCGGGAGCGGCCGAACGCCTTGAGGATCCGGATGCCGAGCACCGACTCCTCCACCATCGTGGCCAGATCCCCGACCTGGTCCTGCGTGCGCCGAGACAGCACTCGGTAGCGGAACTCGAACAGGATGGCGACCACCAGCAGCGGAACGGCCAGCGCCGCGACGACGAGGCCCAACTGCCAGGACAGCGTCATGAGGATGGCCACCCCGATGACGAACGTCATGATGTTGACGAGAAGGAACACGAACGCGAACGACACGAACCGGCGGATCGTGCTCAGGTCCGAGACCGCTCGGGACAGCAGCTGCCCGGCCGGCCACTTGTCGTGGAAGGCGACCGGAAGCCGCTGCAGCTTCACGTAGAGGTCCTGGCGCATGCGCTCCTCGACCGCCATGGACGGGCGGGCGATGATCATCCGCCGGAAGAAGAACAGCGCCGCCTCGCCGATGCCCAGGGCGAGCAGCAGCGCGCCCCAGCCGACGAGGCCGGCCGCGTCGCGGTGTCGGATGGGGCCGTCGATGATCGCGCCGATCACCAGCGGAAACGCCAGCCCGCAGCCGGTGGCGACGCCCGCCATGAGCATGGAGGCGACCATCGCGGGCAGCGCCGGCCGGGCGTAGCCGATCAGGCGCCGCAGTGATGCGATCGTGGAGAGCTGGGTGGGGCGCTGCCGGGTCGCGGCGCCGTGATCGGTCATGCTCATGCGAATGCCAGCCTACGGATTTGAAGGATGGAGGGGTCAGCGGTCAGGCGTGCCGCTCGGCTCGGGGCGGCTGGCGATGGCATCGCCGCGGCGAGGGAGGGCAGCGCCCTCAGGGGTGTCGGGTCAGAGCGGAATGGCGGCGACGGAGCGCTGTCGGTGGCAGCCAGAGACCAGACCGGACGCGGGTCTCGCGGCCCGGCGCGTGAGCGCTAGTGCTCGGCGGTGCGGGTGCCGAGCAGGACGTCTTCCCACGACGGCATCTGCGGTCGGTGACCACGTCGCGCGGGACGCGCCGGCGGTGCCTCCGGGGCCGGCCTGCGGGCGGAATCCTGCCCTGGACCGCCGCTGGCCGGTGTCGCCGCGTGCGGTTCTGCCGAACCGGCCGGGGCTCCGGTGTGTCCGGACGGCGTGTGCCCTGCTGCGGCGTCATGCCCGTCACCGCGGCTGATGAGCTCATCGACCGGACGCAGCTGCGACCGCTCCGGCTGCAGCAGATCGGCCGCCTCGGCTCCCAGCGCGGCGACGGTGCCGCCACCGGGCCGGGCCATATACGCCCATTCGGCGCGGTTCTCGCTGCGGCCCGCTCGCCAGGTCACGGCGACCACCCAGCCGCGCTCGTCCTTGAAGGCGTCCCACTCGACGTCCTGGAGCTGGCCGCGGTCCGCCAGGGTGGCGGTGACGATCTCCTCCAGGGTGTCGACGCTGCCGGTGCGCGGGTGTGCGGCGCGGGCCTTCTCGGCCACGGCCGCGCGCTCTTGCAGTACGGGGTAGGCGAAGCCCTCGATCCGATCGACGGGGCTACCCGCGGCGGCGGCGACCTGCTCCACGGTCGCCCCCGCGCGGATCCGGCTCTGGATCTCCCGCGGACGCAGTCCCGGTGCCATGGCGATCTCCCCCTTCGCTGCGCTCCCCAGCTCACCGCGGATCGCAGCGCGCAGCCGTTCGTCGATCGCCAGCGTATACCGAGGGGCGGACGCGGCGGCGTCGGTGACGGGCGGCTGCTGCGCCGGGGCGCAGAGCAGATGCCGGCCGTCACCGCTGATGCCGACCACGGTCAGGGCGCTGCCGCCGGCGGATTCGGGCCGTGTGGATGCCGGTGGGGTCGCGGCGGGCCGGTCGGCCGGAGACCCCGGCTGCTGGGGGCCGGTCGGCGTGCGCCCGGCGTCGTCGACGTCCAGGGGAAGCGGATCCTGCGCGGCCGTGTGCGCATGAGCATGAGCCTGCATCGCGCGCTCCTCCCGATCGGCGCCATGGTCGACACCGTGTGACCCGGCCGTGCGAATCACACGCGTGTCATTCAGTCAAGGGTACGTGGCCGTCCCCGATCCGGGAACCAGGCGCGCCGCGTTCGCCCAGCCCCGGGGCTGCGTCATACCGGAAGTCATACCGGAACCCGGCGGCCCCGGCACGGTGACAGGCGCGCGACGACGCGGTCGATGGTTACAGGCGTCTGACGACGTGGTCGATGGTTACAGGCGCTCGACGACGTAGTCGATGCACGCCGTCAGCGCCGCCACATCCGCCGGGTCGACCGCCGGGAACATGCCGATGCGGAGCTGGTTGCGGCCCAGCTTGCGGTACGACTCGGTGTCCACGATCCCGTTGGCCCGCAGCACACCCGCAATACGGTCCGCGGAGATCGAATCCGCGATATCGATCGTGCCGACCACCGCCGAGCGCAGCTCGGGGCGCGCCACGAACGGCGTCGCGAACGCCGAGCGCTCCGCCCAGGAATACAGGTAGGACGCCGACTCCGCGCTGCGCGCGCTGGTCCAGGCAAGGCCGCCGCCGGCCAGCATCCAGTCGACCTGGTCGGCGACCAGGAACAGTGTGGCCACCGCCGGCGTGTTGAGAGTCTGGTCCTTGCGCGAGTTGTCCAGCGCGGCGGCGATCGACAGGAATGACGGAATCCAGCGGCCGGAAGCCGCGATGCGCTCGATGCGCTGGACGGCCCGCGGGGAGGCGATGGCGATCCACAGGCCGCCGTCGGACCCGAAGCCTTTCTGCGGGGAGAAGTAATAGAGGTCGGTCTGCGCGATGTCCACCGGCAGGCCGCCGGCGCCGCTGGTCGCGT
>JBIQMQ010000137.1:0-7119 GCA_044463185.1 Nakamurella lactea
ACGCTGAAGAACGTGCTGTCCGGCAAGACCGTCGACCGCACCTTCAACGCCGGCGTCAAGGTGGAGACGGCGACCGTCGACAAGCGGGACATGACGTATCTCTACGCCGATGGCGACAGCTACGTCTTCATGGACGGCGAGACGTTCGAGCAGATCAACATCCCGGCCGCCATCGTGGGCGACGCCGCCAACTACCTGCTGGACAACCAGGAGGCCGTGGTGGCCACGCACGAGGGCGAGGTGCTGTTCGTGGAGCTGCCGGCGTCGGTGGAACTCACGATTTCGCACACCGATCCCGGGCTGCAGGGCGACCGGTCCACCGGCGGCACCAAGCCGGCGACCGTCGAGACGGGCGCGGAGATTCAGGTGCCGCTGTTCCTCAACACCGGCGACAAGATCAAGGTCGACACCCGCACCGGGGCCTACCTGAGCCGCGTGTCGGGCTGACCGCAGCAGGCGGTCCGACCCGGCCCGGCGGCCGAACGGCCGCGCCCCGGCGTCATACTCGTGCCGCCGCCGACGACCGCGGCGAGACAAGTGAACGGATGTAACGATGGCCGCGAGGTCCAAGGCGCGCAAGCGGGCGCTCGACGTGCTGTACGCGGCCGAGGCCCGGGACATCCCGGCTCTGGAGATGCTCGCGGAGCGGATCGCCGACCCGGATGCGACCGAGATGGGGGATTTCGCCGCCGGCATCGTGCGGGGCGTGGACGAACACCTGACCCGCATTGACGAGGTGATCGCGCAGCACTCCATCGACTGGTCGCTGGAGCGGATGCCCGCCGTCGACCGGGCGATCCTGCGCATCGCCGTGTACGAGCTCGTCTACGGCGACGGCGTGGACGCCCCGGTCGTCATCGATGAGGCGGTGGAACTCGCCAAATCACTGTCCACCGACGCGTCGCCGCGCTTCATCAACGGAGTGCTGGCGCAGGTCCTGGCGATCGTGCCGCAGTTGCGCGCCTGAGGCGCTCCCACGCACCCCGCGTGTTACGGAGGCAGGCACATATGCCTGGCTCAGTAACACGAGGCAGGGGCAGGCGCGGCGGTCAGTCGACCTCGGAACCCTCCGGCAGTACGCCCCAGGAGATCAGCTGCTCGGCCAGGTCGTGCGGGGTGAGGTCGTAGATCACCGCCAGGGAGCGCAAATCCTCGGCCCGGATGGTGAGCACCTTGCCGTTGTAGTCGCCGCGCTGGGACTGGATCGCGGCAGCGTAACGCGCCAGCGGACCGGCCTTCTCCGGCGGCAACTGCGACAACTGCTGGAGGTCGATGACAAGCTTCTGCGACGGCGCGCCGCGACGCCCTGCTCGATGGTCCGGCAGCAGCTCGGAGATCGGCACGCCGTAGAACTCGGCCAGTTCGGCAAGTTTCGCCACTGTCACCGCGCGGTCGCCTCGCTCGTAGGAACCGACGACGACAGCCTTCCAACGCCCCTCGGACTTCTGCTCGACTGCATGCAGTGACAATCCCTGCTGCACCCGGATCGCGCGCAGCCGTGTGCCCAGAGCGTGCGCGTAACTCTCCGACATCGACGTCTCCCATCACGACTGTCCGCGTCCGCTGCGATCTTCCGGCCTGCGGCCTGACGTGTGTTTCGCCGGCGCGACACCGTCGTGAAAGCAACGCAGAGTAACGTTACCGTACCTGGCAGGTACCGTCCGTATCTACCTGTCCAGTCAAAAAAGATGACCGATGTGCGCCGTTTCCGACCTGCTGCCGGTCTGGGCGAATCACGCCCAGTCGGTCCGCATTCGTGGGTATCGGTCGTCAAGGTTTGCCAACTTGTGGGGAACCGCACCCCCGGCTTCTGGCGAGATTCGCCCTTGCTATAGTCACTCACGACATCCTTTAAAGCCGTCCCGTGAGGCGGGAAAGGAGGTCTGTGATGAGTCCTGCGACCAACAGCACGAACCACAGCCAGATCGGTGCCGCCGCGGCGGTTGATCCCCAGATCGACCCCGAAGCCCCGGCCACCGGCACAGCCGCATCCGATGTCAGCGGCACCCCCGCTCCGGGTCAGGAGCACACCACTTCCCAGCGCGCGGTGATCCTCGCCGAGGCGGACATCCGCCGCACCCTGGATCGCATCGCGCACCAGATTCTGGAGTCCGTCGGCTCCGACGACGCTGCTCCGGTGCTGCTGGTCGGCATCCCCCGGCGGGGCGTGCCGCTGGCCCGCCGGCTGGCCGAGCGGATGACGCGCTTCGCCGGCGGCCACTACGACGTGGGGGCCCTGGACATCACGCTGTACCGGGACGACCTGCGCGGCCGGCCGCCGCGTGCCCTGGCCGAGACCCAGTTGCCCACCAGCGGTGTCGACGGGCTGACCGTGGTGCTGGTGGACGACGTGCTCTACTCGGGGCGGACCATCCGCGCCGCGATGGACGCGCTGCGTGAGCACGGCCGGCCCGCGGCCATTCGGCTCGCCGTGCTGGTCGATCGCGGCCACCGGCAGCTTCCGATCCGCGCGGACTACGTGGGTAAGAACATCCCCACCGCGTTCGACGACGACGTCGCCGTGCAGTTGACCGAGACCGACGGCATCGACGCCGTTGTCGTGGAGCGCGCGCTATGACGGCGCCGTCGCAGGCGGCGCAGCCGCAGCGTGGCGTCATCCACGATCCGGCGGCCGCGGACCGCGGGTACGCCGAGTTGCCCCGGCATCTGATCTCCGCCGGCGACCTGACGCGGGACGCGGCGATCGCGATCCTGGACACCGCCGAACGCATCGACCAGGCCATCGCCGGCCGGGAGGTGCGGAAGCTGCCCACGCTGCGCGGGCGGGCCGTGGTGAACTTGTTCTACGAGGACTCCACCCGGACCCGGATCTCCTTCGAGCTGGCTGCGAAGCGGCTGTCGGCCGACGTCATCAACTTCTCGGCGAAGGGCTCGTCGGTGTCCAAGGGCGAATCGCTCAAGGACACGGCGCTCACGCTGCAGTCGATGGGCGCCGACGCCGTGGTGATCCGGCACGGCGCCTCGGGCGCCCCGGAGCGGCTGACGAACTGGATCGACGGCACCGTCATCAACGCGGGCGACGGCACCCACGAGCACCCCACGCAAGCGCTGCTGGACGCGTTCACGTTGCGCCGGCACCTGATCGGCGCACCGGCCGCCCCGGTCGACGACCGGATCGGCCGGGGCCTGGACGGCAAGCGGGTGGTGATCGTCGGCGACATCCTGCACTCGCGGGTCGCCCGGTCGAATGTGACGCTGCTGCACGCGCTGGGCGCCGACGTGACGCTGGTGGCGCCGCCGACGCTGCTGCCGGTGGGGGTCGAGGCGTGGCCGTGCCGCGTCTCCTACGACTTCGACGCGGCGGTTGCGGGGGCCGACGCCGCCATGATGCTGCGCGTGCAGCGCGAACGCATGGACGGCGCGTTCTTCCCGACGGCCCGCGAATACACCCGCGGCTACGGACTGGATCTGGGTCGCCGGGCGCTGCTCGCACCGAACGGCATCGTGATGCATCCCGGCCCGATGAACCGCGGGATGGAGATCGCACCGGCGGTCGCCGACGGGGACGGGTCGGTGGTCACCGAGCAGGTGGCCAACGGCGTCATCGTGCGTATGGCAGTGCTCTATCTTCTGGTGTCCGGTGAAGGGGCT
Source organism: Nakamurella lactea (assembly GCA_044463185.1). GTDB lineage: Bacteria > Actinomycetota > Actinomycetes > Mycobacteriales > Nakamurellaceae > Nakamurella > Nakamurella lactea_A. The sequence goes on from JBIQMQ010000137.1 coordinate 3,613, forward strand.
GATCGAGTATGACGACATTCGCTGCGACACAGGGTGTCTCGGATGCCTCGGCGCGCCCGGTTTTGCTGCGAGGGGCGCGGCCCTACGGCGAGGACGCCGCCGACGTACTGCTCGCGGACGGCGTCGTCGCGGCGATCGGCGCCCAGGCGGCGGCGCACCCGGACGCCGGGGACGCCGAGGAGATCGACGCGGCGGGCCTCGTGCTGCTGCCCGGCCTGGTCGATCTGCACACGCACCTGCGGGAGCCCGGCGGCGAGGACGCCGAGACCGTGGCGTCCGGCTCGGCCGCGGCCGCGCTCGGCGGCTACACCGCGGTCTTCGCCATGCCGAATACCGAGCCCGCTGCCGACACGGCTGGCGTCGTGGAACAGGTGCTGCGGCTCGGAGCGTCGACCGGATTGGTCGATGTGCAGCCGATCGGCGCCGTCACCGTCGGGCGGCGGGGCAGCCAGCTCGCCGAATTGGCCGCCATGCACTCCTCGGCGGCGCGCGTGACGGTCTTTTCCGACGATGGGAACTGCGTCGCCGATCCGCTGCTGATGCGCCGCGCCCTGGAGTATGTGAAGGCCTTCGGCGGGGTGATCGCCCAGCATGCCGAGGAGCCGAGGCTCACGGCCGGCGCGCAGATGCACGAGGGCGTCGTCTCGGCGACGTTGGGGTTGGCGGGCTGGCCGGCGGTCGCCGAGGAGGCCATCGTTGCGCGCGACTGCCTGCTCGCGGACCACGTCGGGTCCCGGCTGCATGTGTGCCACGTGTCCACGGCCGGTTCGGCGGAGTTGATCGCCGCTGCGAAGAAGCGCGGCGCCGCGGTGACCGCCGAGGTCACACCGCATCACCTGATGCTCACCGACGACTCCGCTCGTGGCTACGACCCAGTGCACAAGGTGAATCCGCCGCTGCGACCCGAGGTCGACGTCCGGGCGCTGCGCCGAGCGCTGGCCGACGGCGTCATCGACGTGGTCGCCACCGATCACGCCCCGCATGCCCGGCAGGACAAGGAGACCGAGTGGGCCGCCGCGAAGCCCGGGATGCTCGGCCTGCAGACGGCGCTGTCGGTGGTCGCCACCACGATGGTCGCGACCGGCCTGCTCGACTGGCGCGGGGTCGCACGGGTGATGAGCGAGAACCCTGCCCGCATCGGCGGTCTGGCCGGCCACGGCCGCGCCATCGCAACCGGTGAGCCGGCGAACCTCACGTTGGTCGATCCGGACGCGACCTGGACCGTGCACGCCGCCGACATGGTGAGCCTGTCCCGCAACACCCCGTTCGACGGCATGGAGCTCTCCGCGCGCGTGGTGGGCACGTTCCTGCGCGGGCGGGCCACGGCCCGGGACGGCGTCGTCCGCGCCGCGACGACGAGGGAAGCGGTGACGGTATGACGACGGGACCTTTCGGCAGCGCGGTGTTGATGCTGGAGGACGGCCGGGCGTTTCCCGGCCGGGCCTTCGGGGCCTACGGCACCGCCCTCGGCGAGGCCGTGTTCGCCACCGGCATGACGGGCTACCAGGAAACCCTCACCGACCCGTCGTACCGGCGGCAGGTGGTGATCGCGACCGCCCCGCAGATCGGCAACACCGGCTGGGTGGCCGGGGACGACAGAGGTGGGGACGACAACGAGTCCGGCCGCATCCAGGTCGCCGGACTCGTGGTGCGCGACCTCTCGCCGCGGCCGTCGAACTGGCGGGCCACCGGCTCGCTGGACGGCGAGCTGGCCCGGCAGGGTGTCGTCGGCATCAGCGAGGTCGACACCCGCGGCCTGACCCGGCACCTGCGCTCCGCCGGGGTGATGCGTTGCGGCGTGTTCGCCGCGGAGAGTGTCGCCGCACTTCCCACCCGCGACGACATGCTGGCCGCCGTGACGGCGTCACCGCAGATGACGGGCGCGGACCTGGCCGGCGAGGTCAGCACTCCCGCGCCGTATCTGGTGCCGGCCGTCGGGACGGCGCGGTTCACCGTCGCCGCCGTGGATCTCGGCGTCAAGGCCAATACCCCGCACATGCTCGCCGAACGGGGTATCGACTGCCACGTGGTGCCCGCAGGAGTGACCATCGACGAGATTCTGGCGCTCGGCGTGGACGGGGTGTTCCTGTCCAACGGGCCGGGCGACCCGGCCACCGCCGACGCGCAGGTCGAGCTGACCGCGGCGCTGCTGGAACGCCGGATCCCGCTGTTCGGTATCTGCTTCGGCAACCAGATCCTCGGGCGCGCGCTCGGCCTTGCCACCTACAAGCTCGCGTTCGGGCATCGCGGCATCAACCAGCCGGTGCGCGACGAGGCGACCGGACGCGTGCTGGTCACCGCGCACAACCACGGCTTCGCGGTTCGGGCGCCGTCAGGCGGGGGGGATGTGGCCGCGCCGTCAGGCGAGGGGGATGTGGCCGCGCCGTTCGACACCCCCTATGGCGCCGCGCGAGTCGCCTTCACCTGCCTCAACGACGGCGTCGTCGAAGGCCTGGAGTGCCTGGACGTGCCGGCCTTCTCGGTGCAGTTCCACCCCGAGGCCGCGGCCGGCCCGCACGACGCCGCCTACCTGTTCGACCGCTTCGTGGACCTGATGACAGATGCGGTACAGCCCGAGGACGGCGTCATACCCGATCCGCACACCGACGCGACCGAAGGGACGGGCGCTTAAGATGCCACGTCGCACAGACCTCTCGCACGTCCTCGTGATCGGCTCCGGGCCCATCGTCATCGGCCAGGCCTGCGAATTCGACTATTCCGGCTCGCAGGCGTGCCGTGTGCTGCGCGAGGAGGGCCTGCGGGTCACCCTGATCAACTCCAACCCGGCCACCATCATGACCGATCCGGAGTTCGCGGACGCCACCTACATCGAGCCGATCACCCCGCAGTTCATCGAGAAGGTGATCGTCGACCAGCGCGACCGGGGTTTCCCGATCGACGCCCTGCTGGCCACTCTCGGGGGCCAGACTGCGCTGAACGCGGCGGTCGCCGTCGCCGAAGCAGGGATCCTCGACCGGTACGGCATCGAACTGATCGGTGCGGACATCCCCGCCATCCAGCGCGGCGAGGACCGGCAGATCTTCAAGGACATCGTGCGCGAGGTGGGCGGCGACGTGCCGCGCTCGGCCGTGTGCCACTCGATGGACGAGGTGCGGGCTACCGTCGCCGACCTGGGGCTGCCGGTGGTGATCCGGCCGTCCTTCACGATGGGTGGGCTGGGCTCCGGCATTGCGCACACCCACGAGCAGCTCGAGCGGCTGGCCTCGGTGGGTCTGGCCGCCTCCCCGGTGCACGAGGTGCTGATCGAGGAGTCCGTGCTCGGCTGGAAGGAGTTCGAGCTGGAGTTGATGCGCGACGGCGCCGACAACGCCGTGGTGGTCTGCTCCATCGAGAACGTGGATCCGATGGGTGTGCACACCGGCGACTCGGTAACCGTCGCTCCGGCGCTGACCCTGACGGACCGCGAATACCAGCAGATGCGCGACATGGGCCTGAAGGTGCTGCGCGCCGTGGGCGTGGCCACCGGCGGCTGCAACATCCAGTTCG